>CAYHWG010000030.1:0-12851 GCA_964360375.1 uncultured Gammaproteobacteria bacterium
GTGGTCGCTCACAAGGCCCTCATTTCCGCTGTCATTGCGAGGAGTGAAACGACGAAGCAATCTCCATGCGCTTGATTTAACAGAAAACGAGATTGCATCCTGCGCTCGCAATGACAAACAATACACTTTATCGAGAAACCGTCGCACCCCAACAACTCCTTTTGTATTCCAAGGCTTTGCATCCTCAAGCGGACCCATAAACATCTCATACAGTCGGAGCGCGTCAGCTCCATATTCAGAAACCATTTCATCCGGATTCACGACGTTCCCTTTTGACTTCGACATCTTGTCACCATCTGGACCCAAAATGAGCCCTTGATTTTTTAAGGTGAGAAACGGCTCCTCAAACGAAAGATATCCGAGATCGTGAAGGGCATACGCAAAAAATCGTGCATACAACAAATGCATCACCGCATGTTCTGCGCCACCGAGATACAAATCAACCGGGCACCAATAATCGATTTTTGATTTGTCTGCAAAAGATTTTGTATTGTGCGGATCTGTATAACGCAAATAATACCAAGACGAGTCGACAAACGTATCCATCGTATCGGATTCTCGACGGGCATCCTTTCCGCACACCGGACAGTTCACACGGTGAAATGTTTTTGAATCCACAAGGGGTGATTCTCCTGTCGGCTTAAAATCAACGTCGGTTGGAAGCTCCACTGGTAATTGTTCTTCTGTAACCGGCTGCGCACCACAATTCTTACACCAAATAATCGGAATCGGCGCTCCCCAATAACGCTGTCGAGAAACGAGCCAGTCGCGTAATCGAAATGTTGTTTTCGCATTGCCGACTTGCTTTTCTTCAAGCCATGTAATCATTTTTTGCTTTGCATCTTCAGTGGAAAGATTATTCAAAAAATCTGAATTGATTGCGATTCCTGCTTCCGTGAAGCAGGAATTATAGGTCTTATAGGTCTCATTCGACCTATCCGCGAACTCCGAAACAACTTGCTTCAAAGCAAGTTGATATTTCTGTGCAAACGCAAAATCACGTTCATCGTGCGCTGGCACCGCCATGATCGCTCCCGTTCCATATGTCGTAATGACATAATCAGCGATCCAAACAGGAATCTGTTCTCCGTTTACAGGATTCATGGCAAACGCACCCGTGAACACACCCGTCTTCTCTTTTTGTAATTCCGTTCGTTCAAGCGCAGACTTTTTTGATGCGGCTGTTCGATACACTTCCACTTCAAACCGATGATCCTCGGTCACAATCCGCTCGACAAGTTCATGTTCAGGAGCGAGAACGAGGTATGTCACACCAAACAGTGTATCCGGTCGAGTTGTAAAAACTGTGATTTCGAATTTCGAATTTCGAATTTCGAATTTTATCTCTGCTCCCACACTCTTCCCAATCCAATTTCTCTGCATCGACTTAATCTTCTCTGGCCAGTCGAGCGTATCGAGACCAGCGAGTAATCGATCTGCGTATTTTGTAATATGAAAAAACCATTGCTCCAAATCTTTTTGAATCACAACTGTCCCGCAACGTTCACACGCACCTGTAACAACTTGCTCGTTTGCAAGAACCGTCTGATCTTTCTCGCACCAATTTACGGGAGATTTTTTTCGATACGCCAATCCATTTTTATAAAACAGTAAAAACAACCATTGCGTCCATTTGTAATACGTTGGATCCGCCGTTGAAATTTCGCGCGACCAATCAAATGAGAGGCCGATCGATTTCATTTGTTTATGAAAATTTTCAATCGCTTGTTTCGTTGTGATAGACGGATGAATTCCTGTCTTAATCGCATAATTCTCGGCAGGCAATCCAAACGCATCGTACCCAATCGGACACAATACATTTTTTCCGCGCATGCGCTCCATACGCGCTAACATATCAATCGCGGCAAACGATTCCACATGACCGACATGCAACCCAGCAGCAGAAGGGTAAGGAAACATGATGAGATAATAAAGAGCGTTGTCACATGAAATGGATTCATCAACCTGTCCGATGTGGGAGTCTTCCCATATCTTCTGCCATTTTTGTTCAATCTCTTGATGATGGTAACTCATAATGTGAGTATCCTATCAAATCCTTGACGATTCTCGCAATCCCTGTTAGATTTTATTACTGGTTATGCCAGAGGAGGACTTTCCATGTATGATCGATTGTTTTTGAAACATCGTGAAATCCAAGTGAATGACACGCGCGTTTCATGGACGGACGATTACACAAAACGGGTACGCACTTTTGCGCGATATCCGATAACCACCCTTGAGCCATTCCTTTTTGGAATCGTTCAAACGGTCGAACAGTTTGAACATGTTTTCAAGTTATATCTGAAAACATCGTTTACACAATACTTCGCACAAGTTTCTGCGACGGAACGTGCGATGTGTGAAATCATCTCGCTGCATAAATTGCAAAATCAATTTATGTCAAACAATCCAACGCCAAAAGAAATTTTGGCACAAAAAACACTCGTCGTGATGATGAAAAAACGTTTGATCTATTTCTTTTTGGATCTGGATCCAAAAGATGCGATCAAAATTTTCTATCTCGGAAATGAGCACGGAATTCGAGAATCTGCATGGAAAGAATTGGTCGACGATAGCGCTTCCTGCGCTCGTGCGATTTCAAACGTTCTTACCGTTGCAAATTGCTATGTCTTTCTTGCGACGACAGAAGAGATGATTCATTGGGGAGTGGATTTTTTCATCATCACAGACCAAAACGAAAACTGGTGTGTCACGGTAAAAGCTGGTTTGCAAAATGCCCCGTTTTACATCGAGCATGTCTCGATACGACCATTTTCACATCAGCACGATTACGGAGCAATCTCGCGGCGCATGATCTTCAACGGCACACAACAGATGAATCTCGAATATAACGAGTCTTTCCTCGCCGCCCGCATTCTTGTCGGAAAACCGAATGGGGATATGATCGACTCTCAGTCTTATGAAGAAGACCGAGAAAAAGTTAAACACTTTCTGAAAAAAGACAGGTCACACAAACGTTTTGACGAAAAAAAAACTGAAGCCGCCTAAAGAAACTCTCACACCTGAACACAGGTGTCTTTTTTTTCAAAAAACCTATCGGACGGAAGTCAGATAGGTTTAAAAAATTGATCGAGGGTCGTATGGTTACGATGCCTGTTTTGATAAATATTTTTCTGCGTCGAGTGCAGCCATACAACCCGTTCCCGCGGCACTGACGGCTTGACGATAAATATGATCGGCAACATCCCCTCCCGCATACACGCCATCGACGGAGGTTGCTGTCGAATGTGACTTTGTCACAATGTACCCAACCGAATCAAGAGCAAGTTGTCCTGCAAAAATTTCTGTGTTTGGTTTGTGACCGATTGCCACAAACAATCCATCTGCCTGCATATCTGACACTTCTTGCGTTTTATTATTTTTAATTTTGAGTCCCGTCATTTTTACCTGTCCTGAGCTTGTCGAAGGGGAATCACCAACGACTTCTACGACTTCCGTATTCCACATTATTTCAATTTTTGGATTCATCTTCACGCGCTCTTGCATGATTTTACTTGCGCGAAGAATGTCTGAACGGACGAGGAGTGTGAGTTTCGAGGCAAAGCGTGTCAAAAAGTTTGCTTCTTCCATTGCAGCATCCCCGCCACCTACCACGACCACATGTTTCTCCTTGAAAAAAAACCCATCGCACGTTGCACACGCAGAAACACCGTGACCCTGATACGTTTGTTCACCGGGAACACCGAGCCACTTGGCTTGCGCGCCCGTGGTCACAATCACACTGTTTGCAAAATATTCGCGATCGTCCGTTCGCACAACAAATGGCTTCACAGAAAAATCCACGGACATCACATCTTTTGCATAAATCTCCGTTCCAAAACGTACGGCTTGTTTTTTCATCTGTTCCATGAGTTCTGGACCTTGGATTCCTTCAGGAAATCCTGGAAAATTCTCCACATCCGTTGTGAGCATGAGCTGACCACCCGGCTGACCACCTACAGATTGCCCCTCAAACATCACCGGCTTTAACTGCGCACGCGCAGCATAAATGGCAGCCGTGTATCCCGCAGGACCGGAACCAATAATAATGAGGTCGTGGATCATAGATGTTTTTCAATCTTTTCTTTAAACGTTTGTTTCGCCATTCCACCAGAAAATTGATCTATGACCTGGCCTTTTTTAAATAAAATGAACGTTGGAATAGAAAGAATATTGAATCTCTGTGCGATACTTGAATGGTCATCCACGTTTAATTTTGCGACCGTCACTCCTTCGAGTTCATGCGAGAGTTCCTCTACAATGGGAGACATCATGCGGCAGGGTCCACACCAGGGCGCCCAAAAATCCACAAGAACAAGTCCATCGGCTTGCAAAACGGACGCATCAAAATTTGCTTCGGTCAGGATCAATTCAGACATAAAATTATCGTGTTTCAATTCCTTCAAGTTTAAAAAGTTTTGTCATTTTTTCTTCTGTGTAGGCTTCCAAAATATCTCCTTCTTCCGGCTTTACTTTTCCTCTGTAGCTGAGTCCGATCTCTTGTCCGGGTTGTCCTTCTTTCAACTCACCAGGACCAAGTTGAAGAGCGAGAATTTCTCCTTCACCGATATATTCTCCGTTACGACTCAATCGTAATTTTGCTTTTGGTAAAATTTTAGATTTTTTTACGCGACCTCCCACGATCCATCCATGATCTGATTTACGAAACACTTTCATGATTTCAAACGATCCGAGTTCTGTAATGATGAGTTCAGCCGGTAACAACTTACGCAACTCCTCAATCACATCATCAAACAAACGATAAATAATTTCAAATCGACGAACGGAAACATGCTTCTCACGTGCAAGTTCCTCTGCGCGCGGAACCACACGTGTATTAAACGCAAGCACAAGAGCGCCCGCAGCTTCCGCGTCTGCGATATCCGTATCCGTAATATTTCCAAGACCTTTTTTCATCACTTTGACTTGAACTTCATCATGCTTGATTTTATCAATCATGCCGAGGATCGCTTCAAGAGAACCAAGAACGTCTGCACGTACAATAAGTGTGAGCGTACGTTTTTTGTGATCTGTCGCATCTTCTGATTCTTGTGAGGTTTGAACATGTTGAATGGAAGCCATCGTTTCTGTCGCCTTCATCGAACTGTCCGTTGATTTTATTCGTTTCAAAGATTTGACGTCTGACGGAACATCCATCACGTCCCCAACGGCCGGAGCAATTTTCCATCCAATAATTTCAACCGGAGTCGACGGCATCGCATCGGTGACGACATCACCTTTCCAATCTTTCATCGCGCGAACACGGCCATAGAGTGTTCCGCGAACACCAAGAACGTCGCCCACATGAAGTGTTCCACTTTGGACAAGCATGGTGGCGACCGGACCGATCGCTGTGTCCACGTGCGATTCAACAATGGTGCCGAGCGCACGATGATTTGGGTTTGCAACGATATTTTCTTTTTCTATATCTGCAACCAGTAAAAGGACATCAAGCAGACCATCAATATTTGTTCCTTCGCGAGCGGATACACCAACAACAACCGTCGAGCCGCCCCAATCCTCTGGAGTGAGTCCGAGTTCTGCAAGCTCTCCTTTGACACGATCGATGTTTGCTTCCGCACGATCAATTTTGTTGAGAGCAACAATAAACGGCAAGTTTGCAGATTTGATGATGTTGATCGCTTCACGCGTTTGCGGTTGCACACCATCATCTGCAGCAACGACCAAAATAGCCATGTCCGCAACCTTAGCTCCACGAGATCGCATGACGGTAAACGCCTCATGTCCAGGCGTGTCGATAAACGTAAGCGCGCGACCGTTTCTTTCTACTTGATACGCTCCAATGTGCTGAGTGATTCCACCCGCCTCGGTTGCCATTACGTTTGTTTTACGAATCGCATCAAGTAATTTTGTTTTTCCATGATCCACGTGTCCCATAACAACCACAACAGGTGGGCGCGGCAACCTGTTTTCTTTTGATTCGCTCTCTGCACGTTCTTTAATTTTATCAATGCCGTCCGTATCTTCCGTCACGGTTTGTTTTTTCTCACTGAGCGATGGAATAAATCCAAGATCCTCGGCGATAATACTTGCGGTATCAAAATCGATGCGTTCATTGATGGATGCAAGAATACCGTTTCGCATCAGCTCTTGCATGATACGCGGAACAGGTAAATTCAAAAGCGATGCAAAATCGCGCACTGTTACGATAGACGGAATACTCACAGGTTTTCTATCTGCAATCGGAATATCGCTTCCACGTGATCCTGATTGCGCTTTTTGCAATTCCACCTTACGCGCAAGACGATCTTTGCGAGTCATCTCTGCCCACGCTTCCATAATTTTTTGCGCCTGACGGTCATCCACTTTAATCGCACGTGCTCCCACCGCAAATCCAAGATCTGGCAATTTAAGCAATAGCTCATTTGGATGGACACGCAGACGTCTCGCAAGTTCAGTGATATTCATAGTTGTCGACGAGTATAAAAGAAAAAGAACGATAGGTCAATGAAAACGGTGTAGCCTCATCTTTTGTCAACCAACGCACAAACACGTATGATGCAAAAATCTATGACAGGATTTATTTTAATCGACAAGCCTACGGGCATCACCTCATTTGACGTCATTGCGAGACTTCGACGTCTCACAGGAGTAAAACGCATCGGTCACGCAGGGACTCTTGATCCTTTCGCGACGGGTCTTTTGATTGTAGCGATCGGTCGCGAAGCCACGCGTGAGATGTCAAAATTCGTCGGACTCGACAAAACATACGAAGCAACCTTTGTTTTAGGCGCAACATCGACGACGGATGACGTAACAGGAAAACTCTCAGAACCGATTTCGACATCTCATTTAACCGAACAACAGGTAAAAGAGGTTCTCGAATCTTTTGTTGGCGAACTCGATCAAGTCCCGCCGACCTATGCAGCGATCAAAGTGCAAGGGAAAAAATTATATGAACTCGCGCGGGCTGGGACTCCGACACTCGTGGAACCTCGACGTGTAACTCTTTATTCGATCGAAAACCTTTCCGAATGGGTGCCCCTGCCTGCCGGCAGGCATGGCACAAGAGGCACCCCTACATCCACACTACACATTCGCATCCACTGCTCCTCCGGAACCTACATCCGATCGATTGCACGTGATCTTGGGGCGAAACTCAGAATTGGCGGATATGTTTCCGAACTACGACGAACGTCGATCGGACTGTTCGCTATTTCGGAAGCATTCACTTTAGAAGAGCTCAATTCAAACAACATCGAAAATAATCTCATCAAAATCGATTCATTTATTGGCCGTTTGACGTAGGAACGACTTTTTGATACTCTTTTTGTGTAATTCTTGAGAAAAATGTTCTTCAGAAGTTCAAGCGTATCAATCCTGTTATGGGTTTTTCTTTCACAAACAATTTTCCTCCCACCCCTCTCTTCCTCTCCCCTCGGGCAGGTGAGAGCTCTAGAGACTCTCAATACCTCACGAGATTGTTTTTGCGATAATTCCAAACAATATTGAATAATTTGCTCTCGAGTCATTCGAGACTCATGTTTGAACTTCTCAAGATTTGAGAAGTTTTATTTATGATCATCCAATTTATTCTCGTACTTGTCGGACTCAGTTTTGGTGCTGCCGCCGGGTACACCTATAGAAAAACACAAGCAGGGCGCATGGCAGATGACGCAGAAAACAAAGCAGAAAAAATTCTCTCAGAAACAAAAGCAAAACAACAGGAAATCCTCACAGAAGCAAAAACAAAACAACAAGAACTTTTGATCGAAGCAAAAGAAAAAGCGTTCAAGGTGATTGAGGAAGCAAAACAAGAAGAACAAGCACAACGACGTGACATGCAAGAACAACAAAAACGTTTAGAGAAACGTGAAACCATGTTCGATCAAAAATTGATCGAGATTGAAGACAAAAAAACAAGACTCGAAGAACAATTAAAACAAGTCGAAGAGGTAAAAGCGAACATCGAAACGATCAAACAGGATCAACAATTAAAATTGCAAGCGGTCGCACAACTCACCAAAGAACAGGCAGAAGAAAAACTCATGAAACAAATTGAAACAGACTCATCCGAAGCGCTCATGAGCCGCATGCGCAAGATGGATGAAATCACAGAAGAGGAAGTGGAAATAAAATCTCGCAAACTTCTCTCGCTTGCGATCACACGATTCGCATCTTCTGTCTCGGTTGACACAACCACAACAGCGGTCGAATTGCCAAACGATGAAATGAAAGGACGCATCATCGGAAAAGAAGGACGAAACATCAAAGCGATCGAGCTTTTGACCGGAACGGAAATTATCGTCGATGACACACCGTCCATCATTACAATCAGTGGATTCTCCCCTATTCGTCGTCAAGTCGCAAAACGTGCACTTGATGCACTCATCAAAGACGGACGCATTCAACCAGCACGTATCGAGGAATCCGTCACAGAAGCAAAAAAATCTCTCGCGCAAGAACTCAAAAAAACCGGAGAGGACGCCCTCTATCAACTTGGTGTTCCGGTTTCATCGATCGATCCAAAACTTGTTTCCATTCTCGGACGCATGAAATTCCGTACGAGTTACGGACAAAACGCCCTTCAACATTCTATTGAGGTTGGCACACTCGCTGGCATGATGGCCGAAGAGCTCGGTGCAGACGTCTTTATCTGTAAAAAAGGCGGACTCTTCCATGACATTGGAAAAGCCGTGGATCATGACATGCAAGGCGCACACCCAGAAATCGGCTATAACATCATGAAAAAATTCGGCTTTCCAGAAGAAATCTGTTATCAATCGATCGCTCACCACGAAGACCGACCTCGCACGATTGAAGGCGCGATCGTAAAAGCAGCAGACGCCATCAGTGGGGCTCGTCCTGGTGCGCGCAAACAATCACTTGAAAACTTTATTCAACGCATGGAAGAATTGGAACGTACAGCAGGCGGATTTGAAGGTGTAGAAAAAGTGTATGCCATCCAAGCAGGTCGCGAAGTTCGCATCTTTATTCATCCAGAAAAAATTTCAGATCTTGCAAGCTATCAACTCGCAAAAGACATCGCAAATAAAATTGAATCCGAACTCAGTTATCCGGGTGAAATCAAAGTGACCATTATTCGAGAAACGCGTGTGATTGAGTATGCGCGTTGATGGTCATCCTGAGCGGAGCCTGCCTGCCGGCAGGCAGGCGAAGGATCTTCCATCATTCGCGAAACACGAGTGATTGAATATGCAAGGTAAGTAGTGTAAAATGATTGAAAATAATCTGTCATTGCGAGCGAAGCGAAGCAATCTTTTCGAAATGGGTCACCCCCTAAGATTGCTTCGTCGTCGAACTCCTCGCAATGACAACAAAATATGAACAAAGCTGAACTCGCGACACAGATCGCGGATAAATTACATATTTCAAAAAAACTAGGAGATGATTTCATCGCCTTGTTCGAAGAACTCGTCACGCGAGAACTCTCAAAAGGCGGTGAAGTTACGATCGCCGGATTCGGAACGTTCAGTGCACGAGAACGCAAAGGTCGTATCGGAGTCAATCCACAAAAACCAAGTGAGCCCATCACCATCCCCTCCGTTGTCGTGCCGAAGTTTAAAGCAGGGAAAGCGCTGAAAGACACACTCAAAGGCAAACGAACAATTTAAGCTATGCTTATCACAGAAGAAATGAGACGGCATAAATGGAAAAATGCCTTCGGGTGTTTTCTGGTGTGCACACTCTGTGGGATCGGTATCTGGTTTGGATTCTTTGTAAAATCCGAAATGAATCTCCTTGCATTTTTCCTTTGGGAATTAATGTGCGGCCTCCTGTTTCTTATCGCCTTCTTCGGATGGATTCTCTATCTCAGAATCATTCTCAAAAAAATATAAAAACATCTCGTCCAACTAAACGGATGTTTAAAAAAAATCCCCGAAGCCTTTGGCAAAGGGGATTTTAGTTTGTGACGACTTCCGGTCGCGTGCGAAAACACGCAAGAACGAGCGCGCCAGTAACAAGAACGGTTCCGCAGATGATCCACACATTCGAGATGGTCTCGGATGTGTTTGGTTTGTCGCGAATCGTGAACCAGATCACAAGAGGTGTGATCACAAGAC
This sequence comes from uncultured Gammaproteobacteria bacterium, assembly GCA_964360375.1. Lineage (GTDB taxonomy): Bacteria > Patescibacteriota > Patescibacteriia > UBA9934 > GWF2-40-263 > XYB2-FULL-45-11. The sequence goes on from CAYHWG010000030.1 coordinate 10,047, forward strand.
CGATGCGACCAAGCAGAGATTGAAGCGAGACGAACGTCGCGCGATATCCGCTTTCGATGCGATGTTGCACGAATGAATCCACAAGTGGTTGAAACATGCCACGTCCGATTTCATGCACCACAACCGCGGAAAGTGGAATCATGAGTCCGCCTGCGTATCCGGCAATGAAGAGTCCCATTCCAGTCAGCACGAGCGCTCCCAAGATCCATGATGATTCGTGTCCATGCGGTAAGGTAAGTCGATGAATCATGATGGCGGCACATGACATCCCCCCATACATAAGCGCCCAAACCCATGAGAGGCCGAGTGTCCCGACTTTCGGGATGAAAAACGGCGACCAGAAATTGTTAAAGGCAACCACAGCACCAAACACAATGATCGTCGCAATGAGCCACACAAGCGCTCGACTCCCCCGCAACATCGACACGCTTGCGCGAAGTGCCTCGACCTCTGTCATCTTGTGAATCGGCTCCCCTTTCCCGTTCATGTATCGATGAATGATAAGCCATGTGAACGGAGAGGTAATGATCATCGGTGCCCAAATCAAACGCGGATTGTAAAGAGCGATCAGTGAACCGATCAGTCCGCCGAACAACATGACACCTGCACGAATGAGCGCGCCGGTCGCAAACACTTTACGACGTTCGTGGTCGCGTCCTTCCCGATGAAGCGCGTCTGTGATCCATGCCTGTTCGGCTCCGGAGAAAAACGACATGCTGACCCCGATGAGAATCTCGGCAAACATCGCACTCCAAAAACCTTGCGCGCATAGATACGCGATGCCGCCGAACGTGAGACAGATACTCCCCATTTTGAGTGACCACACGCGACTCTTTCCATCTGCAAGCATGCCAGTTGGCAGTTCCATAAGCACGATTGTGAACCAGAATACCGAATTCACAAGAGCGATTTCCGCAAGGGAGAGCCCGATCGACAAAAGAAATGGTGCGTATACCGTAACCGTCATCGCGATCCCGAAGTCTGCCGTCGCGTCGTACAAGTAGTAGGCGGTTGAGGCGCGCATAGGTCTCCTTTGGTGACTCGAAGCAACCGTTTGCAGAACATCTGCACTCGTTTTCTTCGAAAGAAGTAACGCGATCGATAGAGCCAGTTTTACCAGCCTGTCGAGACATTACAAACAAAACAACCCAGTTTCCCGGGTTGAATTTGAATTGATTTGGTTTTTTGAACTTAAATCAATACATCACAACCCGAGAAATAAAAAGCTTCGCCCATAGAATCGGCGAACACTTTTTGTGTTGGGATGTATGTATTTATTAAGTTCATACTACTTTCAGTAAAGCAGAAAAAAAGGTGTCTGTCAACCAAAAACAGACCTTTCGGTCTATTTTTTATCATGCGGCTTTTTTATATGCTTCATATTTTATTTCCACTTCCGGAGTTTCGTACGGAATATGATCGATCATATTTCCGAATGTTTTGTATACCTTTCGAATCTCTTGCCTAAGAGTAAAAGCAGATTCACGATCGAGGGCGCGATCAGCCATATTCTCAATATGCAAATCAAAATTCTCTAAACACTTTGATAAACCATCTGTAAAATTACTCATCACACCAGATCTTTCATGTGCTTTTTGTTTCGTCATCTCATGATTTAATCCTGTGTTATAAATATTTCCATACCATCCAATCCACAAGGATAAAAATTTCGCGAGTTGATCGGATGCGGATGTGTCTTTGAAATCAAGTCCTAATTTTTGAAGAACGTCTTTGTTGCGTTCATGAAAATCGTAAAACGTTTTAAGGCACGTATTTACTGCATCCCCAACCGTTTGTTCGGAAATTTCTTTTTGGTGTTCTCTTGTTTGAAGCGGAACATCGAACAACGCTTTTAAATTTTCAAATCGATGTTTCATCCCTAAACGCTTCGATTCAACATAACTCACACGTCCTGTTTCTTTCATCCAATCTATCAATGTTTCCAAGTTCAAATCTTCAAGTCCGTTGTGTGCCACCTGTTCCATAGACATATCGATCAGAAATCGATTCTCTCCCATTTCAGGATAATCACGATGTACTTCTGTGACCGATTCATCTTTAGGTGATGCAACAACACGTCCTTGTCTTTTTTGTTCTTTGAATCGTTGATCAAAATTACTTTTTTTGTCTGGTTGTCGTGCATTAAAAACTTTTTTAGGTTTTATTTGAGGAGGTGATGGATCGTCTTTGTCCGATCCATCAAGATCATCATCAATTGAAACAAGAGGAGTGGGTTCTTCTTCATGGACAACCTCAAAACCTTTTCCTGTTTTTTTTGGCTTCGGAATCTTTTTATCTAAAAATCTAAAATTCTGATCGTGAGCTCGTTGTTCTGGTGATGAAGGCATAAATAAATTATTTTACAAATTCTTTTGTCTCATCAATCACATCCCCCAACTTCACTAATCGACTTTCTGTTCCAGATCGTTCTTTCCACTCAACCGATTCTTCTTTGAGAGACTTCTCGGACACAAGAATGCGCAGTGGCACGCCAATCAAATCCGCATCCGCGAATTTGCCACCCGGAGAAACATCTTCACGATCATCCCACAATACTTCGATACCTTTCGACTCGAGATCGCGCACGAGGTCATCTGCCGTACCCATGATATTCTCGCGAACGGCATCGTCCTTGCTGTTCAATGTAACAAGATGAACCTGAAACGGTGCAACAGACTTTGGCCAGATCATTCCGCGATCATCGTGACAGGCTTCCACAATCGCCCCGACAAGTCTCGACGTCCCAATTCCATAACATCCCATCAAAACTTTTTTACGGTCGCCGTTCTCGTCTGTAAAATTGAG
>CAYHWG010000031.1:0-12423 GCA_964360375.1 uncultured Gammaproteobacteria bacterium
CAATACGATTTTAAAGCATACATTGATGAGGTTTTTGGAATCGTCGACGAAGCAAATGAGCTCATCGACCAAAAAGCTCCGTTCAAATTAGTGAAAGAAGATGTGGAAGCCGCAAAACACGTTCTCGCGGAAGCTGCGAATATGATTCGATTCGTTGCACGTGCACTCGCATGCGTCATTCCAAACGCCAGTGAGGAAATTTTGCGCCGTTATGGTACAATTATTGCAATAGGGGATCCATTATTTCCTCGTCGTGATGAATTATAAAATTGTATGGCGTACATCGATATCGTCCTTTTGGTGTCTGTCGGCATTTTTGTGCTCTTTGGTTTTTTTAAAGGATTTGCTCGTACGGTCGGTTCGATTCTCGGAACTGTTGCTGCCATTATTTTCGCGGATCGTTTGATGCAACCTGTTTTTGCAAAGTTTGGTTTTTTGTTCGGAGGTGGAGCGATCGCACACGTCATCTTGTTCATTATCGTCTTTTTTCTTGTTTCACGCGTTATCGGTATCCTCCTTTGGTTGATCGGAAAAGGTGCGGGAATTTTATCCTGGATTCCATTTGCAAAGACATTTGATCGTTTACTCGGTGGATTATTCGGATTTGTGGAAGGAATCGTGATTGTTGGAATCGTTTTATTTTTTGCTGTTCATGTTTTACCACCGACAAAATTAAAACCCATGATTGAAACGTCCAAAGTGGCAAAACATGTCATAAGTACTGTGTCCACACTTCAATCCTATTTACCCATTGCTGCAAAAAATGTGATTGATTCAGCTCTTAAAACAGCAACACAAGTGATTCCAAAATAATTATGTTTATCGATTCTCACTGTCATATTCATTTTCAGGCGTATAAAGAAGACATGGATGATGTGATCAAACGAACCCTGTCAAGCGGGGTTTTTATGATTACAGTTGGAACCCAACAAGATACGAGTCGAAACGGTCTTGAGGTCGCATCGCGTTATGAGGGAATCTGGGCATCTGTTGGTTTGCATCCAAATCATCTCACCGCACAAAGTTTTTTTGATGATTCCGAATTACCCCCACAAGAACAATCAACTCCGAAAATTAAAACGCGCGCGGAAGTTTTTGATTCAGACTATTACCGAACACTTGCAAAACATCCAAAATGTGTTGCGATCGGAGAATGCGGATTGGATTATTATCGTATTCCAGAAAACACGGATCGCTATGGAGTTATGCAAATACAAGAAGCTGCTGTTCGTGCACAATTTGATCTTGCAGACGAATTGAATTTACCTGTAATTATTCATTGTCGCGATGCCTACAAAGAGCAGTACGACATTCTTCATGAATATATCCAAGCGGGCAAATTAACACGTCGTGGTGTCATCCATTGCTATGCGGGAAATTTAGAAGAAGCCAAAAAATTCGTCTCGCTCGGATTCTTTCTCGGGTTTAACGGAATCATTACGTATCCACCAAGAAAAACGGATGTACTCACAGATGGATTAAGTACGAGTCAATTGGTCATTCGTGAAATTCCTCTTGAATCATTATTGATTGAAACAGACGCACCGTATCTCACTCCCGTACCACATCGTGGAACGCGCAATGAGCCGGCGCTTGTAAAAAATGTCGCACAAAAACTAGCAGACATTAAAAATATTTCTTTGGATGAAGTAGAGCGCGTGACGAGTGAAAACGCAAAACGCCTTTTTGGGATTGAATAAAAAAACTCGAGACGAGGCTCGAGTTAGGGACTGGAAACAAATTTCCATCGATAGAGTTCTGAATCCTGCGATTCACCTTTTTGAAGCAAGTCGATGCATTCAAGCATATATTCTCCAAAAAGGATGAAGTTGTCACCGAGACATCCTTTTTTGTAATCGTTCATGCGAGCGATCCACGCGCGTTTCTGAAGCTCGTTTGCCTCTTTAAATGCCTTTTCAATTGCCGTACGCGAAACGTTCCACTGTGAAGTTTGGATGAGTTCTTGAACCGGTACGAGAAGTTTAGGAAGTTCTTTTTTTTGTTCTTCCGCTTCAACAGGTGCTTCGAGCAGCTGCCTCAGGAATGATTTTAGTGACTCATTCTCGAGAGCGTCGAGGAAAAGTTCCGGATCATCCTGAAAGGCATTTATTTGATTGATGACCGTTTCAGGCAATTGCTCAAAGTCCTCATCTGTGAGATCAAGACGACCTTTGATGAGGTCTACATCTTCTTGTGTTGCTTGCACGGATCCAATTTCGAACAATACACACAGAGCTTCTGTTCTTGTCATGGACTTCTCCTCTTTTTTATCAGAAAGTTCCTGTAACGTAATGGGATTGATACTCTGCCGACAGAATATCAATCCCATTTTCCAATTCTTCAAGACATCGTGTCATGTGACGACCGAAGAGACAAAGTTCTTCGCCGAGTGCACCGTTACGGTAATCGCGCATGCGCTGTTTCCACAAAACAATTTTTTGTTCTGCAGAAACGCGACCTTCCTTGCTTGTCGTGTGATCACGCAGAACGAGGACTGTCTGCTCAATCGCTTTGCGTGAAGCACACCAACTTTTTTCCTTCAAAAGGCGGACAATTTCATCCGGCAATTTCGAGGAAAGATTTACGAATTTGCTGACTGGAACAGGTTTGGGAATTTCGACCGGCGGCAATGGTTTAGCTGCAAGAGGAGGTGGTTCCCAGTTGTCGTTATTTCTATTCTGCTTGCCTTTCTTTCCTTTTTTATTTCCACGATCATCGTCATTATCATCTCCTGAATTTCCATCGTCATTGTCCATGATAACCACCGATCCTTGTTTGTTTGCCTTGCCGATAGATGCAAGTAAATTTTGAGCCGTTACTGCCTGTACGACAGGAGCAGCAGCTACAGCAACTTGTTGAGGAGGAACGATCGTGTTCGGGACTGGAACGTTCTTGTCCTCATCTTCTTTTTTAGGAAGCAAATGTTCGAGCAAACTCTTTAGATTTTGATCAGCGACCGCTGCCAAAAAATAATCTGGGTTCGCACGAAAACTTGCATATCGTGACCTTACCTCGCCTGGAATTTCGCCGAAATCATCGTCAGAAAGGACATCAAGATCCGAATTCTGCTTAATAATCTCGATCGCATCTTGCGTCGCACGTTCTGGATTGCTGCCAAAAACCGCTTCGTATGCTTCAGAAATTTTCATTTTACCTCCTTTAGGCAAAAGGTGAAGCCAGTAAAAATACCACAGGAACATGGTTTTGTCAATCAAAAATGACAGTAAATTGAATGATTATTGATGAATGCAATTTTGTCAGACGTAAACATCATTTTTTTTGCTTAAAAGTCTTGACATTTATTGTAAAAATTGATAGATTTATTTCTTCCTGCAACAAGTTGTTGCGGGGATTAGGTGGTTTTTTTGCGGAAATTTTCCGCGTGAGAGGCTCAAAGATGGCGACAGAAGAACGTTTCAATAGTCTGCTGCTTGCTCTTGGAATGAATATTCCACAAATCGATGAAGAAACGGGCGAGAAAGTTCGTTCAACTGGCACGAATCTTGCTATGCCAAACAAAAATGCGGCAGCTCAGCGTCTGATTGCAGATGCAATCGACGTCGCATCCTTGGTCTATCCTCCGGAAATGGAACGTGAGACTGCTCGAAACGCGATGCGTAGGCGTCTTGTGACGGTGGGCGATAATCCTGTGTTTCAAATTGAGTTTGAAGCTGAGGTTGTCGAACAAGACGGTGTAGCGGATCTGAAAGTTGCAACGAAGATCAATATTCCCGGACTCGGTGAAGTGGAGGTCGTTCCACTCATCACGCTCGACGTGAATTACGTGGGACAAACTCCGAGCGGGCATTTCTCCGCGCTTTCGACTCTTCCGTGTTTGTTGTTCAGGCCGAAGAATGAAGATCCGAAAAAGAAGCAGATCTACAAAGCTCTTCCTCTCGGACTGGCAGGCAAAAGTGTGCTTGATACTTGGAACTTTGTCGCAAGCAACATGTCCGGCAAGGAATGGCCGATCATCGAAGAAATCCCGAATAGACTTCGCAAAGTCGGATCACGCAAACTGACGTTTGCCCCGCAGTTTTTGAAAGAAAAAACGTACAGGAATGTTCGTAAGCAATTCGACAAGGGAAGTAAGAAGTGGAAAGACGTACAAGTCGAGGATAAGGTGTCCTTCATCGGATATCTCTTTGGCCAGATGCTCAAGCTTGCGCCTCGTTCACAAAAGCCGATCATTCCTGTCCTTGACGAGAATGGAGCTCCGATGGTGACGGATGGTAGACAACACATGAAAGTTGACACGCGCAAGCAGATTTGGCGCGTCAAACTCGGTGAAGGTTCGCTTGAACTCACGTTGTGCGGAGTGGAAGGAGAAGTGAATTTTGATGATCGTATCCCAATCGTCGAAGTGCGAAGCGAAATCGATTCGTTCAAAGTTCTGAACACGACGCCGCTCATCGTTGACATTGACACGATCGGTCAGAGTACGCACGCATGGCTTGCACGTCCGTATGATGATCACAATCCGTTGTACGTTTCGGGGCTTGAGCTTGGTCTTGTGACAGAACAAGACTCGCGCGATACCGCTCGTGCAATTCTCGAAGATCTCGGTCGCAATGCGATTGAAAAGTTGCGTGACGAGATGCTCGCAATTTATGAGGAGACGACGAGTCGTCTCATGACCGCAACGGAAAAGCCGACCATTGAAGAGGTGTTGAACGGTCGTCTGCTTCGTGTGATGCTTCATCGCATGAACAAGGATGACGCTGCAGCCAAGTGGATTGAATCGAAAATTGAAGGCAATTTCGATCCGAACAGTCCGTTTCACATGCAGGTGCGCCGTTACGTGATCCAGATGATCGCAAGGGCCGCAGACTACCGAGATCCGGAACAGAAGAAGGCTGAACCTGCTCCCGCTCCGGTCGAAGAAAAAAAGGTAGAAGAGGAAAAGTAATCTTACCGATCGATTCAATCGATCGGTTTTTTATTTAGGCACAAAAAAACCGATCATGACGATCGGCAGTTACTTTTTTTTATTTGATCCACCGTAGATTTCTCCCCATTTACCAGGACTGAACCAATCACCAATTTTAAATGATTCGGGACGAGGTTCTTCTGGGTCAATGGGACCGCGGATGCCCTCTGAATCAAATTCATATTTTCTGCTGCGATCGACGAATGCGAGGAGGTGAGCCTCGTCCTCAATCTCCGTTTGCTGAGGAGCGATTTCAATCTCTTGTGTAACGGTTGATCGAAAATCTACCGTTGTCGGTTGATAGCTATCCGGCAAATCTGGAAAACTTTCCTCGTCTGAATCCAAATTTTCCAATAGCTTTGGATCGAGTTCTTCCTCTTCCGGAACATCCGTTTGTTCAAGTGGGTCAATGTAGTGAGCAGGTGATGAAATGGAAGATGACGTACTCAAGGCAGGAGAGGAATGTTCGCGAACGGGCGGCATGGAAGAAACAACGATATTTACAGACGATTCACGTCTGTGATCGAACGGCAATTCTTCCGTACCAGACTCAACTTTCTTTTTTTTGTGTGCCTCAAGGGATGTTGGAGCTTGAACGGCAATGTGCTTTACGATTCCTTGTGGTAAAGGAGGAGTTTCTGGTTCAGCGGTTGAATTAATCAACCACGCTCGCAGCAATTTATGCAGTGAACTCTTCGGAAGAAATTCACACTCTAAAGCTGCGGCAATCCACTCAGCGGCAACATCGTTTGGCTTGTTCAATCTACTCAACACAACTTTTCGTGAATGTCCTTGATAGATGTCTTTACCGTGAGGACGTGCAAGTGTGCTGAGAGAGAGCGCACGAACGGAGATTGAGACAGCATCTTGCATCTGCAATTTGATCTGCTCAATAGCCTTCAGCATCAGATCTTCAAGAATAATTCGCTTGGTTTCATGAGGATCTTGTTCAAGAACAAGCCCCATAAAAATTGCCGATTGATACAGAGGATTTCGTTCGTTGTATGCCTGATTGAGATAGCCACGAGCGGTTTGATCAATGGTGAAAACGTCGACCGTAATCGTTGTTCTTCCCAAAATAGCAAACGGATCGATCGTTTCAAGCACATCGAGCACAGCGACACGATTGTCAATGCGAACTTTACCTTCTCGTCCGAGCCATGTCAGTACAGGCGATGACTCACTAAGCTTGACGCGAAAAACGTGTTTTGTCTGAAAACTTTTTTTACCGTCAATCACATCCGGGTCTGGAATTTGTGATTTTGGCGATAAATACAGTTTTTGACCGAACGATCTGCACACAAGCAATCGCTTGCGTGAACCCTTCTCTCGCTTAAATTCAGGATCAAACGTAGGGAGATAGTTGCTGGTACAGACACCGAGACGACGCAAATTGTTCGGGATCGCTTTGATCTCCGGCCAATTCTTTGTTCGCATTTCACGGGCAATTCTGTTCCAGATTCTAATCGAGCCTGCATCTGCAACACCAAGCGGCAGAGCTTTGAGTGGACCTGTATTGGCTGTTTCCCAGTTTTCTGGCTTAAACACTAGACACTGAAATGTTCCGTTCGAACGGAACTTGCCACTGCTCACTTCTGTCAGATAATCAATTCCGACATAAATAAGAGGAACAACTTTTTGTGCAACATCGAAACCGGGAAGCGCTACCACGGAACTGACACTGATGTCTCCATCCGGCATCACTTCACCTTCAAATTCGATGTTTGCAATGTGTGGGCGTTTATTTGGTTCCAGAATCAGACGATCGCGCATGCGACTGCGCGCGCGTTCTCGATCCTTGTCTGGATCCACCATGGCTGCCGTGCCGATGGTATCTGCAATGATGCGATTTGCCGCTGACTGATCTGGCAATGCAGGAAGATTTGCACCCTTACGAACAAGTGAATCTGTCACATCATCCGGTTTACCAGACGGAACGACGATATTGTGATCAATCAAAATTTGATTGAATGCAGCCTCTAGGTCAATTGCCACGAAACCTCCTTAAGAATAAGAACGTGATCTTCACAGATATTTTCATATCTGTGAAGTACAAGATTAACAGAATATTTGCTGTTTGTCAAACAATCATCAAACAAATCCTCAAGCATTTTTTAAAAAATCATTGACCATTTTTTAAAAAACACATATACTATTTGCGCTATTTTCAAATGTATGAAATCTGACGCTCCGTACTATAGACTTGCCATCCGAATATTTGCTGATTTCAGCGGATCCATTGCTGTTCCTGCTGTTCTCGCAACAGTATCGGGAAAATGGTTAGATCAAAAATATCATACACACCCTCGTTGGCTCTTCTTTCTTCTTGTCATCGCATTTTTATCCACAGCGGTTCACCTGCGTAGCAAAACGAAAAAATATCATGCAGAGTACGAAAAGCTCCTTTCCAAAAAATAATGCTATGCAACTTGTTATTCCACCCGCTGCCGCTGAGACAATTTTTCATCTGTTTGGTTTTCCTGTAACGAATACACTTATAAACGGGTGGATCGCTGTTGTTTTTTTTATCGGCGTCGCATTGTTTTTATCAAAAAAAAAATAAGATGTTCCTCGCGGTTTGCAAAATATTGCGGAGGGAATAATCGAATTCATGCTCTCAGAAATCCAAAAAGTGACAGGAAGTGCAAGTCGCGCGCGTCAATTTCTCCCGATTGTTGGGACGATTTTTCTTTTCATTCTTTTTTCCAACTGGATTGGATTATTTCCAGGTACGGGATCCATCGGTATTTGGGAAACGCACAATGGCGTCAAAGTCCTTATTCCGTTCTTGCGTTCTGCAGCAAGTGATTTAAATTTCACCCTTGCGATCGCGTTATTTGCTGTTCTTGCGTCACACGTGATTGGATTACGAGCGGTTGGAGGAGTCAATCATCTCAGTAAATTTTTCAATATTCGTGGCATCCTTCAATCGTTCAAAAAAGGACCCATAGCCATCATGATTGCTGTGATTGAATTTGGTGTGGGTCTGTTAGAGATTGTCAGTGAATTCGCAAAAGTTCTCTCACTCTCTCTGCGATTGTTTGGAAACATCTTTGCGGGAGAAGTGCTTATAACCGTCATGATGGGTCTGTTCTCGCTTGTGCTTCCGATCCCGTTTTTATTTCTCGAAATTCTCGTTGGAGTGATTCAGGCAACTGTTTTTTCCATGCTTACCCTTGCATATTTAACGGTTGCAACAACATCGCACGAGCAACACGACGACGATCACGCGCCATCTCACGCGCAAGCACATGTCTAAATTCGCAATGAGCACGGATGGTTGAAACAATCGACTATCCATGTTCATCGCGAACTGATGAAATCACTTATTCATTTAAAAAACAGTATGGAAGCAACAAACTTGATTCCGCTTGTGAAAGGTATCACGATTGCGGTTGGTGGTTTTGGTCCTGCAATCGCCATTGGTCTTATTGGTGCAAAGGCGATGGAAGCAATCGGACGCAATCCAGAAGCAACGGGAAAAATTTTCGTGCCTATGCTTCTTGGAATGGCATTCGCAGAAGCTGTCGCTATTTACGCGCTCGTCGTTTCATTTACCCTCTAAACGACACGCGACGCAAGATCGTTGACCTGTTCGACGATCTCGGTTGAATGTTGTTTTCTAAACGTATTTTATGTCCGAACCAACCAGTGGAATTGCAACCCTTGGAATCAATCCGCAAATTTTTCTCGCACAATTGTTTAATTTTGTGGTTGTTTTACTTGTCCTTTGGAAATTTGCCTACAAGCCTCTTGTTAAAATTTTGGATGATCGTTCAAAGAAAATTGAAGATAGTTTGAACATGTCGAAGGATGTCGCCTTGCGCGTTTCCGCGCTTGAAAAAGATCAAAAAAATCTTATCGCGAATGCAAAAAGTGATGCAGCACAAATTTTAGACATGGCACGCACAGAGGCCGAAACACGAAAACAGGAAATGCTTGCTTCCGCAAAAACAGAAGTAGAACGTGTGGTTTTGCAAGGAAAAGAACAGCTTCGAGCAGAAAAAATCAATATGATCCGTGAAGCAAAGGCGGAGTTGATTCAAATCGCTGTTGCGGCAACAAAAAAGATTTTAGAAGAATCAATCGATGAAAAAAAATCGAGCCTTCTTGCCGAGGATGTGGTGAAAAAAATGATTGCGTATGAAGATCACAAATAAACAACTTGCCTCACAATTTCTTGCCGCTGTAGAGTCTGCGGAAAAGAATGATCTTAAACAGGCTTCAGACATTCTTATCTCGTGGTTATCGGCGCGCGGAGAATTAAAACGCCTTCGTGAAATCATGAGATCGATCGATAAAATTTGGAAAGAAAAAAATGGGATTGCAACCATCATGATTGAAACAGCCTATCCACTTTCTGCCTCTCTGAAGTCTGCTCTTGAAAAAAAATCTGCGGGAGCAGAAATTCGCGAGCGTGTTGATGCGTCACTCATCGGCGGAGCACGCATTTCCATCGACGAACATCAAATCGACGGCTCGCTGAAAGGAGCCTTGCAACAACTCGCGCACGCCTTTGAAAAATAACGGAAGAATGTATGACCACAAAAACAGATATTATCGACGCGCTTAAAAAATCGCTTGAATCTTTTCATGCGCACGCATCCGAGGAGCAAGTCGGAACGGTTCTTTCTGTTTCTGACGGAACGGCACGCATGAGCGGACTTTCAAATGCAAAATCATCCGAAATGCTTGAATTTCCAGGCGGAGTTTATGGTGTTGTCCTGAACCTTGAGGAAGACACGGTTGGTGCCGTGGTTTTAGGTGACACGACAAAAATTAAGGAAGGGGATACCGTTCGCGCTCTTGGACGAATCTTGTCCGTTCCAATTTCTGACAGCATTGTCGGGCGTGTTGTAGATCCACTCGGAAATCCAATTGACGGAAAAGGTCAAATACACGCGGACACATTTTTTCCGATTGAAAAAATTGCCCCTGGCGTCATGACACGTAAATCTGTTGGTGTTCCACTTCAGACGGGAATTAAAGCGATTGATGCGTTGATTCCAATCGGTCGCGGACAACGCGAGCTTATCATTGGAGATCGTCAAGTCGGAAAAACAGCTATTGCGATTGATACGATCATCAATCAAAAAGGACAAAATGTAAAATGTATTTACGTTGCGATCGGACAAAAGGAATCCAAGATCGCAAAAATTGTCGCAAAGCTTGAGGAGGCCGGTGCAATGGAATACACGACAGTCGTTGTTGCAGGAGCGTCGGATCCAGCCGCTCTTTCCTACATTGCTCCGTATACCGGATGTACCATTGGGGAATTTTTTATGGCAAAGGGCGAGGATGCACTTGTTGTGTACGACGATCTTTCAAAACACGCATGGGCCTATCGTGAAATTTCCCTTCTTTTGCGACGTCCGCCAGGACGTGAGGCATATCCGGGGGATGTATTTTATTTACATTCCCGTTTACTCGAACGTGCAGCACGGTTGAACGAAGAAAACGGTGGTGGATCACTTACAGCACTTCCAATCATTGAAACGCAAGCAGGCGACGTTTCTGCATACATTCCGACAAACGTGATTTCTATTACAGACGGCCAAATTTATCTTGAAAGTGATCTTTTTTATCGCGGAATTCGTCCTGCCTTAAACGTAGGCCTTTCTGTTTCGCGTGTTGGTTCGAGTGCGCAAACAAAAGCCATGAAAAAAGTTGCGGGAAAACTTCGTCTCGATCTTGCACAATTCCGAGAACTCGAAGCGTTCGCGCAATTTGCAACGGATCTCGATCCAGGAACACGTGCACAAATTGAGCTTGGACGTCGAACAACAGAATTGCTCAAGCAACCACAATATCAACCGCTTCCATTTGAAGAGCAGGTCACTGTTATTTTTTCCGTGACAAATGGATATCTTGAAAAGATACCAACAGATCGTGTTGTCGCTTGGGAAGAAGACTTCTTAAATTTTATGCGTTCCGTCGGAACGGATCTTTTGCAAAAATTAAAAACAGAAAAACAGATGACAGACGAAATTGTTTCATCACTGAAGGAGTTGATTACGCGTTTTAATGAATCCTGGACGTAATACCTATGGCGGCGCAAACTCGCACAATTCGTCGTCGGATTAAATCCGTCACCAACACTCGCAAAATTACGAAAGCGATGGAACTTGTTGCAGCAAGTAAAATGCGAAAGGCGATGCAGTCTGTCTTAGGCACACGTCCCTATGCACAACTTGCATGGAACGCAATTCTTTCCATTGCTGCAAAAATCGACACGAATTTACATCCTCTTTTACGTGAACGAAAAGAAATTAAAAAAGTCCTTCTCATTTTAATAACTTCTGACCGTGGACTTGCTGGCGGATTTAACACAAACATTATTCGAAAAACAATGGAGCAGATTCGAACAATTGGTTCTTCTGTCGAGATTCAAACCATCTGTATTGGAAAACGCGGTGCGGATGCAATGAAACGCGCAAATCAATCCATTTTGGCCAGTTTTACAGAAATTACGAACAACACAAAATTTGAAGAAGTGTTACCGATTGGTCGCATGGTCATTCACGAATTTACAAATGGAGATTTTGATCGAGTGCTCATTGCTTACACCGATTTTATCAGTGCCATTACACAAAAGCCGATTATTCTAGAACTGCTTCCTCTCGGACTCGATTCTCAATCAATACAAGAAAACGAATCATCTATTGCATCCGTGAGTGAGTACACATTCGAACCGTCACCACGTGCCGTGCTTGATCGCATTTTGCCACGTCTCGTCGAAACAATGTTATATCAAGCTGTTCTCGAATCTGCTGCCTCAGAACATTCCTCTCGCATGATGGCGATGCGAAGTGCTTCAGATGCTGCAGGTGACATGATCGGTAATCTGACGTTTGCTTATAATCAAGCAAGACAGGCCGGCATCACACAAGAGATTGCAGAAATCAGTAGTGGAAAAGCCGCGCTGGAAACATAATGACAAACAAATTTTTTTTATGACTTCAAAATCTGTACAATCCATCGGTCACATCAATCAAATCATCGGACCTGTCATCGACGTTCGATTCGAAGAAGGACAATTACCAGAAATCAATTCTGCTCTCACCATTGAACAAGAAAATAGTTCAATCACACTTGAGGTTGTTCAACATACAGGCCATAACATTGTACGAACAATTTCTATGTCCTCCACAGATGGACTTGAACGGGGTACTCGTGTTTTTGCGACAGGACAACCCATCACGGTTCCGGTTGGACCAGAAACACTCGGACGCATGTTTAATGTGACAGGAGAACCGATCGACAACATGCCCGATGTCAAAACAAAACGCCGTGATCCGATTCATCGTGACGCCCCATCGTTTGATGAACAATCAACCAAGGATGAAATTTTTGAAACAGGAATCAAAGTAATCGATCTCATCTGTCCCTTTTTGCGTGGAGGAAAAACAGGATTGTTTGGTGGAGCCGGAGTCGGAAAAACAGTTCTCATTCAAGAACTCATTCACAATATCGCAAAAGAGCACTGTGGATAT
>CAYHWG010000032.1:0-12224 GCA_964360375.1 uncultured Gammaproteobacteria bacterium
CCAATAATACCCCATGCATAATGCAAGAATCTGACTCTGTCATCAGGCAAAAGACCATAAACCATTAGAGTTACTACTCCAAGCAAAAAACTGGCAGAAAATAGTCCCCACCACCGATGGAAGTTACTTGTTGCAATTCTGTATGCTTCTTTTAATAAATCCTTATCCATAAATTATCTTACTTTCCCATTCAATAAATCCTGTACGAGAGCTCGCTTTCTTAAGGAATATTTTTCCGCTAATATCCCGTATAAATAAGCCTCCCTGCTAACAATTTCCAGTATTTCCGCTATTTCTCTTTGTTCATCGACATTTATAGGCAAATAGATACCTTTTGATAGGAATACGGTGTTCGTTATGTTAATTGTATTTTTTGCTCCTTTGGAGACAATCGGCTTAAGATAATTGTTAGTATTAACTCTAGACTCAAAATATGCATCTAGAATTGTGCCAATATATTTATTAATTGGTGCAAATACTCCATATAAAGGAGAGACAATCGCATCAGTTTTAATTTTACTTTGTTTTATTATGCCGTACGGAAAGTCACCTGTAGGACTTTTTGTGTAAACTATATCGCCCGGTTTAACCAGTTTATAGTTTGAGGTATCTGCCGCTGAATATGATCTTCCCAGGTGCTCAATCTGATTAACCACGCCTTTTTTTACTGAAACTGAATGGACTTCTTCTTTCCCGGAACTCAGCTCCTTATGCTCCATCAAAATATCTTTCAATAAAACATTTTTCCAAACACCCTTTGTTTTTATTGCTTTTGATAATTTCTTAATATTTTCGCGCAGTTGGGATATTTCCTGTTCAATAGTAGTAGTTTCTCTTTCTAATTCATCGAGATCCACAGCGCTCTCTTTTTCCGAAGTATCCACATAACGATCAATGTTTAAAAAGTAGTCATTATTTGTTATCTGCTTAATATCAACCACTTCTGAAAAACGAGGACTTGTCTTGAATGCCTCAACTGCACTACATATTTTTTCTATATCAACTTTTCTTAGCCGATTTTGTTTTTTTTCTGCTACAAATTCTGATTCGGCATTCACAATCAAAACTTTTCCTTTTCGCTCGATAGGCTTATTTTTATTTAGAATTAATATAATTGCAGATATTTTTGTTCCGTAAAACAACTTGGGTGGTAACCCAATAATTGTCTCAATAAGATCACTTTTAATTAGCTGTTGACGAATACGGCCTTCGGAACCACCTCTAAATAAAACGGCATGAGGAAGAACAATCCCAGCTCGCCCATTTTCGTTCATTGACTTCACCATGTGAAGTAAAAAGGCAAAATCTGCGTTCTTATCAGGTGGCGTATCGTATCCGGCTAATCGTTTATATTTATCAGACTTGAAAATCTCATAATCCCACTCTTTTATTGAATACGGCGGATTTGCGACACAAATGTCGAATGTCTTCAGCGAGCCGTCCGGATTTAGAAACTTCGGATCGGCAAGAGTATCTCCACGCTGAATGTCAGCACTATCAAGTCCGTGGAGGAACATATTGATTTTTGCAATCGCGTATGTCCCGATATTTATTTCTTGCCCGTATAGATAGAGTGAGCGAGCTTTCTTTTCTCCTGCCTCATTTTTTAGATGGTGATATGCCTCCAAGAGGAACCCTCCCGAGCCAACCGCCATATCGTAGATGTGGTCTTTCTCGTGTGGCTTGAGAATATTTATGATGACACGCTCAACTTCGCGAGGGGTGTAAAATTCTCCGCCTTTTTTCCCCGCATCCGCCGCGAATTGCTCGATAAGGTATTCGTATGCGTCTCCGAGAAGGTCAGAGCTGATGTAATTGTCGCCAAAATTGTGCTGTGAGAAGTGATTGATGAGGCGTTGGATGGTTTCGTTTGGAAATTTATCTTTGTTGGCAAAGTCTAGGTCGTCAAAAATCTTGTCGAGCTTCGGGCTGTTTGCGTTGGTGAGTTTATCGAAAATCTCGTTAAGCTTGTGGCCAATTCCTTCGGCTTGATTTTGAATTACTTCCCATCGGCAGTCTTTTGGAACTTGAAAGCGGTGATTGTGATCTGAGCGGGCAACTTCTTCGTCGTGATATTCTTCAAGAACTTTTTTATATTCCTCGTCCCATGAGTCACTGATGCGTTTATAGAAAAGAAGTCCAAAAATATATTTCTTGTAATCAGAGCTATCAATTTTCCCACGCAGAATGTCTGCGCTCCTCCAAAGGAATTGCTTGAGCTGGGTGAGATTCATTTTCCCTGTGTCGTCTGTAAGTGGGGCATCGAAATTTTTCATGATACTTTTGTCGTTCGCAATTCGCTCAATATCTTCAGGACGATATTTTCGATCACCACGAGGACCAACGCGAAGTGGGGTGATGAGCCCCTTTTTCTCCCAATTGCGAAGTGTGTCTTGGTGAATACCGAAAATGCTCGATACCTCGCTAATCGAGAGGAGTGCCTTTTCGTTTGATGTTTTCTTCATATTTCATAGGTTATCATAGGTGCTTTATATCTGTCAAGCTTTTTATGAAATATCATAGCTTTTCATAGGTTACCTAACTCTAGACTACATGGAGTAGTCAACCTCATTCTTGCCCTTATCCGACTTCGGCTTTGGTACTTCAAACCATTGGGGATGAATTTTGTAGATTGCCCTTAATTCGCGTATACTTTTATCAATATCCTTGAATTTGAGCCATGCTTTCGGTTCAAACTTCCGGACACCCTCACCGCCACCCTACGCTTCAACAAGATTTTCTCGTGTTGAAGCGTAGGGTGTCACCCGAAGCCTTGGCGAAGGGTGACGCATTGTGAGCTGATGATCTGTTGAAGTTTCGGGTGGCCTTTGGCCAACAGAAATATGACCACATATAAACACACTCAAATGAGTTACTTGATGCTGGTTGTGACATCATTCGTGTTCGTGTTTTTCGCATGGACTCATGTGACAGCCTTAGCCGAGCCTCCCTCAGCTGATTCAGGAACAAATCTGCTCGTTGCTTCTGTCATGGTATTCATTTTGTTTATTCTTGCTTCATTTACAACGCTCACAACGTCCATTGATGAAAATTATTTTCAGATCAAATTTGGCTTTGGCATTTTCAAAAAAACGTTTCCCCTTCATCAGATCGCTTCCGTTCGTTCCGTAAAGAATCGCTGGTATTACGGATGGGGAGCGAGAGTCTGGTTCTGGCCGTATATGTGGATTTACACCGTTTCCGGTTTTGACGCAGTTGAAATAATGATGAGAAACAAAAAAATTTATCGCATAGGGACAAATGCCCCAAACGAACTAAACGTCGCAATCAAACAAGCAATAAAATCTTAAGAAAATAATTCACAAGAAAATAAACAAAAACTACCGCCCAAACTATTCAGAGTTAATAAAATACAGATCAAAACTGCAAACGACATCTGAGATTTTTTAGAGTTAAAAGATATGAAAAAATCACGGAAAAGTTTCATGAAAAAAGCACTTTTCGTCATGATCGCTTTGTTGGTGATTGGTGGTGTTGTGTTTGTTTTTGAAAGTAAAAAAGTGAAATCTCCTCCTGTTTTCTATCAACAAAATCCTGCGAACGCTGAGCTGATAAGTACTATTCTTTCCACAGAAACCGAAATTCCCAATATCATAAATG
Organism: uncultured Gammaproteobacteria bacterium; assembly: GCA_964360375.1. GTDB lineage: Bacteria > Patescibacteriota > Patescibacteriia > UBA9934 > GWF2-40-263 > XYB2-FULL-45-11. Next base: position 3,622 of record CAYHWG010000032.1, read on the forward strand.
ATGTAACGACGGATGTTCAAACGGGAAGCCAAAAGCCTGAAAATAATTCAGATGTTATCGATCAAGTAAGAGCGGATGTGCAAAGTGGTAAATTATTGTGGTTTAAAGACCCTGTAGAGGTTTCGAAAAACTACGGTATTCGTTTTGGTATTGATGCGGGTGCAGAATATGTTTTAGAAGAAAAAGCATCACTGGGTGAAGATTCAGGTTTGTGGCACTCAACGGTATTAGCTACTCATGATTCTCAATCATACAGAATTTACTTAATTGCTGAACCTGTCGAACCGCTCCTATGGGTCATCAATGCCATGAGCGATCTTCAAAAAGAAAATAAATTGAGAGTCATGTTCTTTGATACCGTTTCTCCGTATGATGGCGATGTGGCGTCCCATCAATACATCGCTGGCAAATTTGGCGATGGCACGACAATGTATTTTCTCAATATCAAAAATCCCACCGTGACCTTTCATCTCAATCAACCAGCGAATCCGTCTACGGTAAATACTGATTCAATCATCATAAAAATAAACAACACCGTGCTTCGTGGAGCGACAGCAAAAGCTGTTATAGACGAAGAGTCTACTCGCGGAACAACATTTCCAACGTATTCGATTCAAGTGAATCTTGATCAAGTACCGAACTTAAAAAAGTATGCAGGACAAAATATTCAGATCATTCTGACAGATAAAATAAAAGATCATTCCGGTAACCCATTACAACAGTGCAACACCTCATACAATAAAGGTGAATGTGTCAAAGATTCTTCCGGCCAAAAAGCGAAAGTCTTTGGCGCAGAGTTGAAATTGTATTCACTGTAAAAGTCTTTTCCTTTCAAAATACATTCCGCATGCAAGTGGAATGTTTTTATGTTCAACGTGAAACGCGTCAAAAAAAAATAGATGTTCACACGAGGTGTTATAATACCTGAAAGAAATTTTATGTCTCTCGATACACTTCATCTTTTTCTTGCACTCACGCCCATTCTCACGCTTCTTGTTCTCTCGCTTTTTTCCAACATGAAAATTGCGGCGATCGCAAGTTTTTTTCTGACAACGGTTTTATTTTTTGTTTGGCAAAATCCTATCAATGCCTATTTCGCGTCTCTTACCGTTGCTTTTGGAATGACGCTCAATATTTTATTTATCATCTTTGGTGCCTTGTTTTTATTTCACATCATGAAAGAAACCGGGTTGCTTGAACGTTTGAATCACTCACTTGAGGCATTTCATTCTTCAAAAGAAATTCGTTTTTTTCTTCTGACGTTTGGTCTCACAGGACTTCTCGAGGGTGTTGCTGGATTTGGAACTCCAGGAGCCCTTGTGCCGTTTCTTCTTATTTCCCTTGGATATAATGCAACCCTTTCTATTTCGGCGGTACTGCTTGTCGATATGATCTTTGTTGCGTTTGGTGCGGTTGGAACACCCATCAATATTGGACTGACAGCATCTCTCGGCCTTTCCACAATCGATACATCCCGCATCGCGATGTATGTCGGAATCCTGATGACTTGTGCGGCAATCGCCGTACTTTATTTTCTTTTACGCATGTATGAACGCTCACATGGAAAAATGAAACGTGACCATAAGCAGAGCGTCGTGGTCATGTTTTTCTTTTTTCTTATTCCTTATCTTCTTTTTTCGTTCACGATACCAGATCTTGCAACCATTCTTTCCTCTGTCGTCTTTTTTCTCGCGTGCTTTTTTTATCTCCATCATTCAAACCGAAAAATAACATTACGCGCATGGATCCCCTATGGATCTTTAATTGCTCTTCTCATCCTTCCGAAAACTTCCCCCTCCATTCAACAGTTGCTTGCAAAGCCCATCACGATTCCAGATTTGTATTCAACAAACATGATGTTCTCGATCGCCCCATGGTCTTCGCCTTTGTTTGCATTTCTCTTAGTCGGACTTGTTCTCATGAGTGTCTACACATGTCATCCACAAAACATTTTAAAAGAGACTCTGCACAAATCCATCGCCTCGCTTCTTCTTTTGTTTCCTGTTGTCGCCATTTCGCAACTCATGCTACATTCGGATGCGATATTTCCATCCATGATTCAGTCCATCTCTCACTTATTTCTCTTATTCGGAAAAACGAGTTATCTTATCTTTGCCCCATTTATCGGGATGCTCGGATCGTTTGTAAGTGGAAGCAACACGGTTTCTAATCTTATTTTCGGCTCAACACAACTTGAGGTGGCAAAATCGATCGGACTTAATCCTTCTATTGTTCTCGCACTCCAAAGCGCGGGCGGGGCAATCGGCAGTTCCATCTGTCTTTTCAACATCATTGCCGCCTGTGTGATCGTCAACCTTAAAAACACACACGTAATTTTAAAACACAATCTCATTCCTGCTCTGTGTGCTTGTCTCGTTGTTTCCTTTGCTGGTTTTGCTCTCATCACCTTTCTCTAAAAACATATGAAAATCCGAAAAGCGATCATCCCTGTTGCGGGCATGGGAACACGATTCCTCCCAGCCGCAAAAGCACAGCCGAAAGAAATGTTAGCTGTGGTTGATAAACCCGTCATTCAATATATTGTTGAAGAAGCTGTCGCAAGTGGAATCGAAGAAATTATTTTTGTGACCGCTATCGGAAAACGCGCGATTGAAGATCACTTCGATAGAAATTTTGAACTTGAGTATCGGTTAGAACAAAAAAAGAAACTTGAAGCACTCAAAGAAATTCAAAAAATCGGAAAGCTTGCAAAATTTGCTTTTGTTCGTCAAACAAAACCTCTCGGTGATGGTCATGCCATTCTCTCTGCTCTTCCGTTTGTTGAAAAAAATGAACCAGTCGCCGTTTTATTCGGCGACGACATTATTGATGGGAGCATTCCTGCGTTGAAACAATTAATCGAGCTGTACAACGAATTTGAATCGCCCGTGATCGCTCTTCAAAAAGTTCCAAAAAAAGATGTTTCAAGTTACGGCGTAATCGGAGGAAAAAAGCTCGCAAAAAATGCGTGGCAAATCGATCGATTCGTCGAAAAACCAACTGTCTCAGAGGCTCCGTCGAATTTAATTGTCATCGGACGATACATCATCACTCCAGAGATTATGGCAACGTTGCCACAAGTCTCTGCAGGAAAAGATGGTGAAATTCGACTTGCAGACGCTTTTACAAAATATTTATCCAATGGAAAATCGCTGTATGGATGCGAATTTCAGGGCGTGCGTTATGATTGCGGAAACAAACTCGGATTTGTAAAAGCCCAAATCGAACTCGGACTCAAACACAAAGAAATCGGATCAGACTTGAAAAAGTTTTTAAAGAAACTGTAATGCTGTTTCCAAAACTCTTCAAACGCTCTTCGAAAAAAAACGGAATTATTTCTGTATTTCGTTTTTTTGGATCTCCAAAAGTCGTGGTCAATTCATTTGAGCAAGCGGGAGATTATTTGATCCATGTTTGGAAAAATGCCATTTCACACATTCCAAAATCCAACACAATCGAATCTATTTTAATGCTCGGACTCGGCGGTGGTTGTTCTGTCCCGGTGATACACAAAAAATTTCCTCATGCACACCTCACGATCATTGAGTGGGATGAAGAGATGATCGCAATCGCGAAAGAACTCAATGCATTTCCAAAAACGTGTTTATACAACATCATCCACGGAGATGCATGTGAAGAGATACAAAAAATCCATCGCACGTTTGATCTCATCCTCGTCGATTTATTTACGGGAGGGGCAACAGAACCAAGACTTGCGGATGAAGAGATGATTCACAGTCTTTTGAAAACACTCGCCCCAAATGGATTACTAATTCTCAATTTGTTTAAAACGTTCTCGCTCGTTGCTGCTTTCCAAAAACAATTTCATCTTTGTAAAACATGGCGTGATAAACACAACACACTTGCGATGTTTCAACATGACAATCCGCGACTCCCACTTTTGTTCATCACGAATCCAAAAAATTCGGACCCAAAGGAAGATCGCTTTTTGGCACAATGGTTGCAATCATTTTTTGACGTAACGGTTGTTGATCCGAAAAAAGCAACCGAGCAGCTCCCGTTCTTTCCGTTTTGTCTTATTCGTAATGCATGGCCAAGCGATTTGTTCGAACAGGAATTTAAACAAATGCGCAAAGTCGTCATCGACAAAAACATTAAAAGTTACAATCCATTTCATCGAGCAGGATTTGTGGAAGACAAAACATATCTGATTGATCTGTATCGCGCGGGCTTTCCCGTAATTCCTTGTATAGATTCGCTTGCGGACCTCGATCAATTACCCGTTGCAAACACCTATCTCATCAAACCAAAAAATGGATGTTCTTCTCGAGGAATCAAGATTGTTTCGCGTAAAAATTTACAACACAAGACACTTCATCACCACCTGATTCAACCTGTTGTTTCATTTACAAACGAATGTTCGTTTTATTTCGTTGATGGAAATTTTGTATACGCACTTGCTTCAGCGAATCGACATGCACGATGGAATTTGCACGAATTCATCCCAACGAAAACGGACATTGCTTTCGCAAAACAATTTATCGATTGGAACGCACTTCCTTATGGACTAGAACGTATCGATACCTGTCGATTGTCGAATGGGAGTATGCTTCTTATGGAGGTAGAAAGTGAAATGCCGATGCTTTGTCTCCATCTCCTGTCAGACAAAACACGCAAACACGTTTTGCAAACACTTCTTGAATCCATGCAACGCGCGTTCAATGTATCACCTTAATTTGTATGGATGAAACCATAAAAGATCTCTTCGAGGATCTATCCGCTCAAGCGGAATTGTTTGAATCCGGAGTCGCACGCATTAACGCATTTTGTGATAACTACGCAGCGATCGAATCGTCCGTGCATCCAGAAGCAAAACAACATATTTTAAAACGAGCTCGATCGCTTCAAACAGATTTTTCGACGCACGCGAACGTAAGACGATCACAACTTGAAAAACAACACACAGAGACCGCCGATCAAATCGATTCTTTCCTTGCCCTCAAACATGAAGGAGTTGGTTGGCTTCGAACTCTGTATGGCGAACTCGGGCCTCTTTTGGTCTCCGCAGATTGGCAATCTCCTTCTTTTTTACATGCTCTGTCTAATCACGCAGGTGTGCAATCCGGAAAAATCGTGGGAACCGTCAATGATTACAAACGAGATGTTCATTTAGATGCATCAGAATTTGAAAAACAATTTCGCCGTCAATACATCGATGCTCCAAAACAACTTCTTCCAAATACATGCGTCACCTCAAGCGGCATGTCTGCGTTTAGTACGCTGCTCACACACCTCGTGTGTAATCAAAAAATGTCTGGTCCGGTCTTGGTCGGAAAATCAAGCTATTTTCAAAATAAAATTCTGCTTGAAAAATTTTTTGGAGATCACATTGAGTATGTCGATGAAAACGATACGCATTACATCATCGCGCGTGCAAAAGAAATTCGTCCACGTGCCATTTTCCTCGATACGCTTTGCAACGACATCACCCTTTCCGTTCCGGATCTAAAAATACTCATTCCGTCTCTTCTAAAAATACTCTCACGAAAATCTGCAATCGTTCTTGATAACAGCACCCTGTCTGTTGCGTGCCAACCTCTTTTGGAAAAACCTCTTTTTGGAATATTTGCAACGGTGTATGTCATCGAGAGCTTAAATAAATACTTGCAGTTTGGTCTCGATCGTGTGACAGGAGGAATGATATGGAGCTCCGCAGAATTTTCCTTTGATATTAAATCCATGCGCATGCATCTTGGAACAATTATTCCAGACGCTTCTGTTCTTTCCATTCCATCTCCAAATCGAGACCTATTAAACAAACGTCTAACGCGTATGGGACGCAATGCTCAATTACTTGCAGAACATATCGATCATTATTTAACAAAAAAACCATCTAAACATATTTCTCACGTTGTTTATCCTGGCCTCCCTTCGTCCCCATCCTATCCTCATACGAAAAACATGAAATTTAGAGGGAGTTTTTTTGTTCTTGCCTTTCAACAAACAGATGCTAGCCCGAATGTGTACAATTCTTTTCTGAATGTACTCATCAAAACTGCACGCACTTACAAAACAGAGATGGTTGCAAGTACCAGTTTTGGTTTTGATTCAACACACGTTTACGTAACCGCAGTTCATGCAACAACGTTTGCAAAACCGTTTGTCCGTATTTCTGTCGGAACAGAAACAATGCAAGAAATAGAAACACTCAAACGTATTTTTGAAGACACAATAAACAAGTTCTGATACACTGAGATCAAATTGATCTCTTTTCCTTTATGTCCAGAAAATTTTTTGCCTTATTTACCCTTGTTGTTTTTCTCGGTGCTGGTTGTGGCGGCCCTTCTTCCGCTCAGATTGCGGCGACAACTCCCGTCACTCTAAAAATCTGGCGTGTGTTTGATCCGCATCAAAATTTTGCTCCCCTTGAAAGCGCGTATCAAAAAATTCACCCAAACGTTTCGTTTGAATATAAAGAATTTGATGCACGTTCCTTTAAACAAGAGCTCTTGCGTGCCCTTGCTGAAGGGACGGGACCGGATATCTTCTCCCTCAATAACGCATGGCTCGGTGAATACAAGTCGCTTATCGAACCGATGTTGCTTTCAACCAAAATTCCTTATTCGGAAACACGTGGAAAAATAAAAAAAGAAACCATTTATACCCTAAAAGAACAGCCATCGCTTTCCCTTCGCGCTTTGCGAACATCTTACGTGGATGTTGTGGCAAACGATGTCATTCAATCCTATCGCCCAAACACGCAAACAAAACCAGCAGATCGTGTCTTCGGACTTCCTCTTGCCGTTGACACGCTCGTCCTGTTCTACAACAACGATCTGTTAAACGAATCCGGTTTTCCGGAATCCGCAAAAACATGGTCAGAATTTCAAACGCAAATTTCCAAACTCACACGACTTGGAGATAATAACAGCATTATTCAGTCCGGTGCGGCGATTGGGACCAGTAAAAATGTTGAACGATCAACTGACATTCTCTCGTTGCTCATGATGCAAAACGGAACGCAAATGGCTGATGATCGAGGTCTCGCGACGTTCGCACGCCCATCAACGGAAAAAAGTACGATCCTTGGATTAAACGCGGCAAGATTCTATACAGATTTCGCAAATCCAACCAAACAGGTGTATACATGGAATAAAGATGAACCAAACTCGTTTGACGCCTTCACCGCCGGAAAAACAGCTTACTTTTTTGGATATTCCTATCATATCCCCCTCATCCGTGCGGCCGCACCAAAGCTTAAATTTCACATCGCTCCTGTTCCACAAATCGAAGGTGGAAAGGCTGTAAATTTTGCAAATTATTGGATCGAGACCGTTTCTAAAGCATCTAAAAACAAGGATTTTGCCTGGGATTTCATTCAATTTGCTGCGAGTGCTGATCGTGTCCCTCTTTATTTAAATGCCGCAAAAAAACCGACCGCTTTGCGCGCGCTCATCGGCACGCAAATGGACGATGAAGATTTGTCGGTTTTTGCAAGTCAGCTCCTCACGGCAAAAAGCTGGTATAAAGGAACAGATACGGTTGTGGCAGAAAACGCCTTACAAACTTTTATAGATCAAGTGCTTGCAGGAGAAGACGCCGAAGATGCTATCCGTGCCGCAGAAAACAAAGTGAATCAAACTTTGTGAAATACTGTGTGATTCTGACTTACCTATGAAAAAACATATTGCCTCGCTTCTTCTTTTTTTCACCATTCTATTCACCCCATCTTTTGCGTTTGCAGAATATTCAAGTAATTATTGCGCGGGGGCGGTTTGTGGAGAAGGAGAAGTCGGAACGTTCATGCAAGGAATAACACAAACATGTGGAAACAACGGAAACTGCGAGCTCAAAGATATCATGATGGTGTTTGCAAACGTGGGAAACTTTGTTTTAAAAATTGTCGGGTCGCTCGTTTTATTTTTTTATGTGCTGGGCGGATTTTGGTACCTTGCCTCACACGGTGATGATGCCTGGGTAAAAAAAGGAAAAGATGCGATCAAAAAATCCACCTTCGGATTACTGGTTGTGATGTTTGCTTATCTCGGCATTCAAACGCTTTACAGTGTTATCACAACTGGTGAGGCTAATACAAAATATGAAATTTGCAACGGAGCGAATAACGGAAAATCCTGCGGCGCTTCTTTTACCTGCCAAGATGGTGGCTGTTATCTTGATGGTGGTGTCTTGTTTAAACAAGGAGTCGACGGGATTAAAAAATTCATTGGTGTTAAGTAATTTTTTATGATCAAGCAATTTTTGCGTATTCTCATCGTACCGTCCGTCATCTTACTGCTCCCGCATTTAGTTTTTGCGGTATCCCTCAATAATCCTCTTGGAGACGGAACCACCATCTACAGTCTCATCGGTCGACTCATCAAATTTCTTCTCGGTTTATCCGGATCGGTCGCACTCCTTATGTTTGTTTGGGGAGGATTTCAATACCTTTGGTCTGCAGGCGATGACAATAAAGTAAAAATGGGGAAAAAAACGATTTCAAACGCTGCGCTCGGACTTGTCATTATTTTTTCTTCCTACATGCTGATATCAACGCTCATAAAAGCGTTGACGATGTAGAGACCTCTGCAAAACTTCAAATTGTGTCATTGCGAGGAGGAGTCATCGACGACGAAGCAATCTTT
>CAYHWG010000033.1:0-11755 GCA_964360375.1 uncultured Gammaproteobacteria bacterium
GATTGCATCGAAACCAGCCACAACAATACCCGTCGCACCCACGTCTTCAGACCCGTTCATTTCTCGTATCTAACTCGGACGAAAACTTGTTCGTCCATTTTTCAAAGCCCTTGAGAATTTCGAGGGCTGTGAGAAAATTAAACGTCATGCCAGCGAATGTGAGATCCTTCGCTTCGCTCAGGATGACACAATAATAAAAAAATATGCCAAAAATTATTGGAATCGATCTTGGAACAACAAATTCTTGTGTTGCTATCATGGAAGGCGGTCAGCCGAAGGTATTAGAAAATAAAGAAGGGTCACGCACAACACCATCGATTGTAGCAACAGCAAAGAGCGGAGAACGTGTTGTTGGTTTGCCAGCAAAACGTCAGGCTGTCACCAATCCTGCGAACACACTGTATTCGATCAAGCGACTGATTGGTCGTCGGTTTGACGATGCAGAAGTTGGTCGTGATAAACAGATGATGCCGTACGGAATTGTAAAACACGGCGACGGCGTTGCCATTAAAATGGGCGACAAAGAATATACTCCGGAAGAAATTTCTGCGATGGTTTTACAAAAAATAAAAGCAGACGTGGAAGAAAAGTTAGGAGAGAAGGTAACGGAAGCGGTCATCACGGTGCCGGCCTATTTTGATGATGCACAACGAAACGCCACAAAAGTTGCGGGTGAAATTGCTGGATTGAAAGTCCTCCGTATTATCAATGAGCCAACCGCTGCAGCACTTGCGTACGGATTTGATAAAAAAGTTGGACAACAAATCGCGGTTTATGATTTAGGTGGAGGGACATTCGATGTTTCTGTGCTCGACATTTCGGCTGATACGGTTGAAGTAAAATCGACAAACGGTGACACACATTTGGGTGGAGATGATTTTGATCGTGTGGTGATCGATTGGATTTTACAAGAATTTAAAAAACAGGAAGGGGTTGATCTTGCAAAAGATCCGCTCGCCCTGCAACGCATTAAAGATGCGGCTGAACGCGCAAAGATAGAACTTTCCACCTCTCAACAAACAGAAATCAACCAACCGTTTATTACGTCAGATGCGAACGGCCCAAAACATTTAGTGCTCACACTCACTCGATCAAAACTCGAAGAGTTGTGTCATGATCTTGTGCAGAAAACACTCGGACCGGTTCAATCCGCCCTGAAAGACGCAGGACTTTCGAAAAGCGATATTCAGGAAATTGTGATGGTTGGAGGAATGACACGCATGCCGCTTGTGCAAAAAGTGGTGGAAGAATTTTTTGGAAAAAAACCAAACATCAGTGTGAATCCAGATGAAGTGGTTGCGCTTGGCGCCGCTGTCCAAGCGGGAGTTCTTCAAGGCGAAGTGAAAGACGTTTTGCTTCTCGACGTCACTCCTCTTTCTTTTGGAATCGAAACGATGGGTGGAGTGATGACAAAGCTGATCGAACGCAATACGACCGTTCCGACTTCAAAGTCACAGGTGTTCTCGACCGCGGCAGATAATCAGACAACCGTTGAAATTCATGTGCTGCAAGGGGAGCGTCCGATGGTGGATGGAAATAAAACACTCGGTCGTTTTATGCTCTCTGGTTTGCCGATGGCACCGCGTGGCGTTCCGCAAGTGGAAGTGAAATTTGATATTGACGCAAATGGAATTTTGCACGTGACCGGAACAGATAAAGCATCCGGCAAGAGTCAACAAATTACCATTCAAGGTTCCACAGGGTTGTCAAAAGAGGAAATTGAGCGCATGAAGCGCGATGCGGAAGAGCATGCAGAAGAAGATGCAAAGAAAAAAGAGCGCATCGAACATCAGAATATTGCGGATACGATGATTTACACCTCAGAAAAAATGTTGAAAGATGCTGGGGACAAAATTACCTCAGATGAGCGAAAAGAAGTTGAAGATAAAATCGAAGCGTTGAAAAAAGTGAAAGACAACGATGATCATGAAGCCATTAAGAAAGCCGCGGATGAATTGTCAACGGTCGCGCAAGCGGTTGGAGCGAAGATGTACGAGGGGCAGCAAAGCGCAAAGGGCTCAGATGGCGCAAAGGGCGATGAAGGGGAAACAAAAAAAGATGAGCCGATCGATGCGGAGTTTACGGAGAAATAATTTGTAGGGGCGGGTCTTGTGCCCGCCCTTTCGATGCATAAAATTATGGCAAAGGATTATTACAAATTATTAGGTGTTGAAAAAAATGCAAGCGCGGAAGAGATTAAAAAATCCTTTCGCGCTTTGGCGCATAAGTATCATCCGGACAAGCAAGGTGGAGATGAGGCAAAGTTCAAAGAAATAAACGAGGCTTATCAAGTGTTGTCTGACGAAAAGAAACGTTCGCAGTATGATCAGTTCGGTTCCGCGGCATTCGACGGATCGAGTGGTGGTGGATATAGCGGCGGTGGATTTAACGGGGCCGGGTTTGATTTTTCTGGATTCCAAGGCGCAGGTTTCGAGGATCTTGGCGATATATTCGGAGGTATGTTTGGAAATCGATCTGGCGGAGGACAAGCTCGAAAGGGTCAGGATATTCAGGTCGATATACAACTTTCGTTTCACGATTCCGTGTTCGGTGTTGAAAAAGAGATATCGCTTACAAAAAATTCTGCTTGTGAGCGATGTGGTGGTAATGGTGCCGAGCCTGGAAAGGGAACGAAAAAATGTGGAACGTGTGATGGTCACGGTGTTGTGATCGGAGTTCAACGAACGATTCTTGGAAATATGCAGACCAAACGAACGTGCGAGACGTGTCAGGGGTCAGGTGAAATTCCAAACACATCGTGTACAACGTGTCGCAGCGCGGGAATCGAGAAGAAACGAAAAACGATCAATGTCAACATTCCTGCGGGAGTAGAAGATGGAAATGTTTTGCGGGTGAGGTCGGAAGGGGAAGCGATGAAAGGCGGAGAGAACGGTGATTTATTTGTTCGGATTAGTGTGAAGCCGGATCCAAGATTCGAACGCGATGGTTCAACTATTTATTCCGAGAAAAAAATCGGATTTACGCAGGCTGCCATCGGAGCCGTTGTCTCCGTCGAAACGGTTGATGGGAAAGCAGACCTCACCATTCCCGCCGGGACACAATCACAAACACAAATGCGTTTGCGTGGCAAAGGTGTTGCATCCAGAAATGGTCGTGGAGATCATATTGTCGTTGTGAAGGTAGTAACTCCACACAGACTCTCGAGAGAACAGCGGAAGTTGTTGGAAGAATTGGATTTAAAGGAATAGATTATCCACAATGATATATTGACAAACACAAAATTTTTTGATGAAATGAAGATACAAGAAATAAGTACTCCTACCGAAATATTGGTAGGAGTTTTGTTTTTTTTGCGTCATTTAATTAAGTCATTTATAATAAAAACAATATGAAAAAACAAGCAGTCACACTTGAAACAATCTCAGATGTCCTTGTAATAATGCAAGGGGATATTAAGTCTATAAAAACAGACGTTGGTACTCTAAAAACTGATGTAGGTACACTTAAGTCTGATGTAGGTACACTGAAGCATGAGATGAGTTCTATACAAGAAAGTGTTGAGTTTTTAGTAGAACATGCCGTGATGAAGGAAGATGTACGTCAAATTGTTCGAGAAGAAATTTATCCTATTAGAACAGAGTTGTTTTCTGCGATGGACGTGATCATTGGTAATAATCAAAAATTTGAAGGAGAATCTCTTGCTCTCAGACATCATCACGATCTTCTTGATCATCGTGTGAGAATCATTGAACAAAAAATAGGCTTGCCGAAAGCTGCATAAACATAAAAATCGAGCGTGAGCTCGGTTTTTAGATAAAAAATCGACCAAATGGTCGATTAAGGAGAAAAGGCAGTTTCGAAACGTTTGGGGAGTCGAAGGGCGAGGATGTTGAAATCTTCTGGACCCCATTGAAGTGGGTTTGCAGGGACAATTTCGAGATCAAGTTCTGGACATTCAAGTTCGTCAACAAAATGAATGGAATTTTTTCCTGTGTTTTTGTCTCGAAAAAGAAGTCGATGAGGCTCTTCTGAGAGTGCTTGGTTCGGGAGGTGAAAATAAAGATCCACCCCGTTTCCGTCATTGTCATGCATGCTGACAACAGCATTTTCCGTAGCAAATGATACGGTTACTTGTGTGCCTTCCATGTGTTCCGGAAGTTCTACGGCCCTTACTTCATGCAGATTGGTTTGCAGATGAAGCCATTCGTGGTTGAAGGCTCCAATGATAATTCTGGGTGATTCTGATCGATCAATGCGACGGACCAATTTCCAGGAAGGATGATCTTGTCGTAACTGTAAGGTTCCTTGTTTTTGATTCGGGAGTTCAAACGTCACTGCGTAATCGATTCCGTGTTTTTGGTTTGATGGAACAATTTTGCGAATCCGATACGTCTGCACTTCCATTATTTTTCTCTCTCGAAGCATTTCGAGTTTGAAAAGTTTAACATGTTTTGTCGAAACGTCAAGATTCTGTTAGGCTGATCGCAATGTATGTTCGAACTCATAAAACAAAATGGGAAAGCAAGACGTGGTCGATTCACGACAGCTCATGGCGTAACAGAAACGCCATTTTTTATGCCGATCGCCACAAAAGGTGCCGTGAAAACATTGTCATCAAGCGACATGGAAAAATTGGGGGCATCCATTTTACTTTCTAATACATACCATCTTTTGTTGCGTCCTGGATTTGAAGGAATAAAAAAACTTGGAGGGCTCCATAAATTGATGAATTGGAACAAACCAATTCTTACGGATAGCGGAGGATATCAAGTTTTTAGTTTGTCTGGAGCGAAGATGTCCGCCGGAGCCGCCCGCCTGCCGGTCGGGCAGGGATCCGCCTCCGGCGGAAATAAGACAACAGAGGAGGGTGTGAAGTTTCAATCGCATATAGATGGCGCAAAAATTTTTTTGACTCCAGAGCTTTCCATGGAAATGCAAAAAGCGATAGGATCGGACATCGCGATGCAATTTGATGATGTCGCAAGTGGAGTCTCGACACGTGAGCGATATGAAGAGGCGATGGAACGAAGTTTGAGATGGGGGGCTCGAAGTAAAGATGCATTTATGTCATTGCGAGGAGGTCAGCAGACCGACGAAGCAATCTCTCCGCACGAAAAGATTGCTTCGTCGTCGATGACTACTCCTCGCAATGACAATGGAAAACTCTTCGGCATTGTTCAGGGTGGTACGCACGAGGATCTTCGATCTCGATCAGCACAGGGTCTCATTGAGATCGGATTTGACGGCTATGCGATCGGCGGACTTTCTGTTGGTGAGCCCAGAGAGGATATGTTCCGCATGACAAAACATGTGTGCGATTTGTTACCTCTCGATAAACCAAGATACTTCATGGGTGGGGGAATGCCGGAGGAGATTGTGGAGAACGTGCGTGCGGGAGTTGATATGTTCGATTGTGTTTTACCGACGCGTAACGCACGACACGGAACACTTTTTGTTTGGCAGCAAGATCCTGGAATGATCGATTACCTGAACGTCGATGCATGGAATCCAACATGGTATAAACAACTTCGCATCACAAACGAAGCGAATCTCTATGACGAATCGCCGATCGATCCGCACTGTGATTGCGAGACATGCAAAACAACATCACGAGCTTACTTGCGACATTTGTTCTCTGTTCAAGAAATTCTCGCACTCCGATTAGCGTCTATTCATAACGTCCGATTTTATTTGCGATTGATGGAGATGTTGAGAGTCTCTATTGAAAAATGATTTTATGTCCCTCCTTTCGAAATCATTACGTACGATCAATCACTGGATGACGTCAAAGGCGACACCGACACTTGATAGATTTTCCGTAGATCTTACAGATGCCGCAGTGAACGGATCTTTACCAATATTCATTGGACGTGAAAATGAAATTGAAGAAATTTTTCGCGTGATAAAAGGGAAACGAGAGAGTGTTGTTCTTGTCGGACCCGTCGGTGTGGGAAAAAATGCACTTCTTTCTCATCTCGCAATTCTGATGGTGAAAAATCAAGTTCCGGACGAATTGAAACAGAAGCGTCTGCTGTGTCTTTCTGTTGAACACTTGATCGTGAGTGATTCAGAAAGTATTGTGCGAGAACAATTTTTATTGATGCTCGATGAAGTGTCTCAATTGAAAAATATTTTTCTTGTCTTTCTTCATGTGAACGAGCTCCCTTCGGATCTTGCTGCACTTTTAGTAAACTTTCTTTCTCTTACGAGTACCTGCATCATCGGAACAATGACCTCTTTTCCTTCTACGGAACAATTTGAATCGTCTGAACTTGGACACCTGTTTTATAAAATCCATGTAGAAGAACCAGACACACATACAACGATTCAAATTCTTGCATCACACATGAAAGAGATTGAATTACAACAAAGCATTACGTTTTCTCATTTTGCTTTGGAATCCTGTGTCTATTTTTCAGAGCGATACATGCACGAGACATTTTTGCCAAAAAAAGCGATTGACATCGCTTATGAGGTTGCGTGTTATGTTCGTCAAAAACGTGGGGTAAACTCACACGTGATAGACGAAGATGTTGCGCAAATCATTTCTATAAAGACAGGTGTTTCTGCGACAGGTATGATGTTGGATAGGAAGAAAAATAGTGAAAAAATTTTATGCTGAGTCTGTTCTTGCGCTACGGTATCAGTGCGTTTCTCGTCGCATTTTTTGCAACCGTGATTGTTCGGTTTGTTGCGACCAAGTGGCACATCGTGGATCATCCGCATCATCCGAAAAACGTGCACACGCATCCAGTTCCACGTCTTGGAGGAATCGGAATTTTTCTTTCCGTTTTAATTTTGGTGATGATCTCGCTTGTATCTTCGGATTGGCTTGTATCTGGTTCGATTGAATACACACAGTATATAGGCTTCCTTCTTGGTGGATTCATTCTCATGATCGGTGGATACATCGACGATCGTTTTGACTTGTCTCCGCGTTACGCAATTATTGCTCCGCTCGTTGCAAGTGTGACGGTTGTGATGTTTGGAGTGAATATTGAGAAATTAACGAACCCATTTGGTGGAGTGATTTATCTTGCTGATTGGCAATCGAATAGCATTGTGTTTGTTTGGCTCATGATCGTGATGTACACCACAAAGTTTCTTGACGGTCTTGATGGTCTTGCAACGTCGGTGACATCGATCGGCTCGCTTATGGTTTTGCTTCTCGCGCTTACGGCCGCGTACTTCCAGCCGGATGTTGCGTTGCTTGCCGCGATTATTCTTGGTGCACAACTCGGATTTCTTTTCTGGAATTTTCATCCAGCTTCCATTTTTCTTGGCGAAGGCGGTAGTACACTCGTTGGCTACTTCGTCGGCATGCTCGCGGTTATTTCTGGCGGAAAACTCGCAACAGCTTTACTTGTCCTTGGTGTTCCACTTCTTGATGTCATGTGGATTGTCCTCAGACGTTTTCGCGCTGGTGGCTTCAAACAAATTTTCGTCGGTGATCGTAAACATTTGCACCATCGACTATTCGATCGCGGATGGAGCCAGACGCAAATCGTCTTGTTTTATATTTCTATCTCCGGACTTTTTGGTGTGTCGACGTTGTTTTTGCAAAGCAAAGAGAAAGCGATCGTCCTCATCTTGCTCACAGGACTCATGCTCGTTGTCGCGGCTTTTATTGTAAAGAAGGAAAGGAAAATGAGCGGTTTGACATAAAATGAGAAAACACGTACTATTCCCGCATTAAATTATTCATTTCGCTGGCATACCGTTTCGTTTAATCGATTCTGAGGAGCCGCGATACCTATTGCTATGAGCTCGATTGCTGTCGTTCAAACGGGAGGAAAACAATTTATCGTTAAAGAAGGCATGGAACTCAAGATCGAGAAACTCGATCTTGAGCCTGGTGCCATTTTTGAAATGGATGCACTTCTCGTTTCTGACGAGGATGGATCTTCGGTTAAAGTCGGGGCACCTCTTGTTGCCGGCGCTAAAATTTCTGCGAGTGTACTTGAACAAGGTCGATCTGAGAAAGTTTCGATCATCAAGTATAAGTCGAAGTCTCGATACCGTCGTAACGTCGGTCATCGACAACCCTTCACAAAGATTCGCATAGAAAAAATTAGCGCCTAACGCGCTAATTTTTTGTTGAAACAAAAAAGGAACAAACACTATGCAAAAAAAATATTCGATCAAAAAAATTCTGCAGATCATGTGGATGAGTATGCGTCAATATCGCTTGCTTGTTTTCGCTATG
The DNA here is from genome assembly GCA_964360375.1 of uncultured Gammaproteobacteria bacterium. GTDB lineage: Bacteria > Patescibacteriota > Patescibacteriia > UBA9934 > GWF2-40-263 > XYB2-FULL-45-11. Next base: position 8,168 of record CAYHWG010000033.1, read on the forward strand.
CTTGCTCTTGGAATGATTGCAAACATGTTTGCGGTTATTATTCCGCTTTTTTACAAACAGTTTTTCGACGTGCTTGCTTTATCTACACCTGTGCCTGATCGAGTTCCGGTTTTGATGCATCTTCTCTTCATTATTTTTGCTTTCAACGGATTTGGGTGGCTCTGCTGGCGTGTGGTGATCTTTGTGGGTAATGAACTTCAGCCACGCATCAAAACGCATCTTGAAACACGATCTTTTTCTTATCTACTTGATCACTCCTACACATTTTTCTCGAATGCATTTGTGGGATCACTTGTGCGTAAAGTACACCGTCTCGCCTCGGCGTTTGAAAAGCTTGTGGATGAAGTCCAGTGGAACTTGCTTGCGCTTTTTGTGATCGTCATCGGAGATCTTATTGTTTTGTTTCTTCGAGATGTTCGACTCGGAATGGTGTTAGCGTTGTGTGTGGCTTTGATTGCCGCATTCAACATCATGTTTGCTACATGGAAGCTGAAATACGATTACGAAAAATCAAAATTAGATTCAGAATCAACGGCGGTTATGGCGGATGCGCTCACAAACAGCGTGACGATCAAGCTATTTACATCAGAGTTACATGAGCGTGGGTTGTTTCAGAATGTCATGAATCGATGGCAAAAAGCACAAATACGTTTGTGGCATTTTGAAGGATATGCGGAAGCGTTCCAAGCTGGACTCATGGTTTTGGCAGAATTTGTGATGATGTATGTTGCTATTCAATTGTGGCAGCGTGGGGAGGTCACGATTGGAGATTTTGCGCTGATTCAGAGTTTCATGATCGGCATATTTCAACGCGTGTGGAATCTTGGAAAATCCGTTCGTCATATTTATGAAGCGTTTGCGGATGCGGCAGAGATGGTCGAGATTCTTGAAATGCCTCATGAAGTGAAGGATTATCCGAAAGCAAAAATATTGGTTGTGTCGGATGCAGTGATCGCCTTCGATCAGGTGACGTTCAAGTTCAATCAAACTCGATCTGTCTTGAATGGGCTTTCGATGCAAATCGCGCCACATGAAAAGATCGCGCTTGTTGGTCCATCTGGTGCGGGGAAATCGACCATCACAAAATTACTCATGCGATTTTATGATGTCGAATCCGGTAAGATCCTGATCGACGGCCAAAACATTGCGAAGGTCACGCAAAACAGTTTGCGCGCAAACATCTCTATGGTTCCGCAAGAACCGATTTTATTTCACCGATCGCTCATGGATAACATTCGTTATGGCCGACCAGATGCGACAGATGAGGAAGTTTTTGAGGCTGCACGTCGTGCAAAATGTCATGAGTTCATCATGGAGCTTCAAGAAGGCTATGATACGTTCGTTGGTGAACGTGGGATTAAACTCTCAGGCGGCGAGCGACAGCGTATTGCGATTGCGCGTGCAATTTTAAAAAACGCACCGATCCTTGTCCTTGACGAAGCAACCTCTAGTTTGGATTCAGAATCGGAATCGCTCATTCAAGCTGCACTTGACGAACTCATGAAAGGGAAGACAACGATCGTGATCGCACACCGATTATCTACGATTATGCGTATGGATCGTATCGTTGTTATCGATGGTGGTCAGGTGGTCGATTCTGGAACGCACGATCAACTTCTTCAAAAACAAGGCATCTATAAAAAACTTTGGGAAATCCAGGCTGGTGGATTTATTGAATAAACAAAAAAATCCGTTGAAGTATCTTCACGGATTTTTTTGTTCGATTGAGATGGATCTTCGTCCTTTTAGTGCATCCCCAAGAGTGACTTCATCTGCAAACTCGAGAGTGGCACCCATCGGAAGTCCGCGTGCGAGTTTTGTGATTCGAATATGTGAGCTTAAAAGTTTTGTGAGGTAGAGAATGGTTGTTTCGCCTTGTGTGGTTGGTGAAAGTGCAAGGATCACTTCGCTTATTCCGCCTTCGCGAATTTTTGTGATGAGCTCGCGAACGCGAATTGTCTCGGGTGTGACTCCTTCAATCGGATTCAGTGTTCCACCGAGGACATGATAAAATCCACGGTACACTCCGGTCGCTTCAATAGTTGAAATGTCTCGAGGTTCCTCGACAACACATAAAAGAGTTGTATCGCGTTTCGTGTCCATACATTGTTCGCACAGTGACCGTTCTGTGTAGGTGAAACATCTTGGACACGTCTGAATTTTTTCTCCGAGTTCAAGAAGAGCTCGTGCCATGACATGTAAATCTGCTTTCGGTTGTTTTAAGAGATCATAAACATAACGGAGAGCCGTTTTTGGCCCAACACCAGGCAAACGCGCGAACGCGGCGACAAGATTCGTAATAGGTTCGGGAAATTTGCGCATGTTTTTTGTCATTGCGGGGAGTCCTGCCTGCCGGCAGGCAGGTCGACGACAAAGCAATCTTGAATGATGCTAAAAAGATTGCTTCGCGGAGTTTATCCTGAGCTTGTCGAATGGGCTCGCAATGACGCGAATAATTATCCACCTCCACCTAAATTCTTCAACATATCCATTCCGCCCATTTCTTGAATTTTTTTCGCGAGTTTAAATTGAATTTTTTTGATCGCATCCTTATGCGCCTCTTTGATGGATTGTTCGAGCTTTGATACGTCAGATAGCATCGCTGGATCAATGTGCACTTTTTGCATATCACGATTACCATCGACGGTGATTTTTACTTTTCCCCAAGCAGCTTCACCTTCTGAGAGGACGGTTGCGAGTTCAGATTCCATGTGTTTGGCTTGGTTTTTGAGATCCTTGAATTGTTTCAGTTTGTTGAACATAAAATGTTTGAGATATAGAGAGACTATTGAAATACTCTAAATTGTGTCATTGCGAGGAGGAGTCATCGACGACGAAGCAATCTTTTCTTCGGAAATACAAGGATTGCTTCGTCGTATAACTCCTCGCAATGACAAAAGATGAGTTTTGCAACGGTCTCACAGATGATAAAAATTTTTATTTAATGCTTCTCGCATTTTATCTCACACCAGGATTTGGATCAATCGGTGGAGGAGTCATGATGGTTTGGGATTGCACATTTGGTCGACTGGCCATCGGAGCAAAGCCGTGATCTGTGGAGGCTGGAGGTTGATATTGACCGCGCATTTCGAGGTTGCGAAATGAGGCACGTGTGGCTTCAAAAAATAATCGCACCATACCGGTCGGACCGTTTCGGTGTTTTGCAATGTGAATTTCGGCAATATTTTTTTCTTCTGGAGCCAAATCTTCTTCACGATAATTTTTGTCTGCAGCTTTGCGATAGATGAACATGACGACATCTGCATCTTGCTCAATGGATCCGGAATCGCGCAAGTGTGAAAGTTTTGGAATGGCTGGTTTTGTAAGTTCAACCGCACGCGAAAGCTGAGCAAGCGCAAGAACAGGGATGTCGAGTTCTTTGGCGATCTGTTTTAACCCACGAGAAATTTCTGCGACTTCTTGAACGCGATTATCTTGCGAACGTTTGTTTCTGGATTCCATGAGCTGTAAATAATCCACCATGATCATTCCAAGCCCATGTTCTGCTTTGAGTCTTCGCGCTTTCGTTCGTAATTGCATGATGTTGAGTGTGGCGCTGTCATCAATGAAGATTGGCGCGTCCGAAAG
>CAYHWG010000034.1:0-11618 GCA_964360375.1 uncultured Gammaproteobacteria bacterium
GGGTGTTTGAACCCTATACGCAATTTCGGGTATCTGGCGGTGTGGATCGAAAAAACGGCGATGAATTTGCTACAATCATTCAAGAGGTGGAGCAACGGATTTCGGATCATGTCACAGGGAAAGGACATACCATTCCACTTCAGACAGATTATGAGATCGTTTCAAGTGGAATCGGTTGGTGTATGGTGCGCGAACAGGGTGCTCAAGCTCGAACGGCCATGGTAGCGAATGGAATTCGTGCATTTGTCTCTGTGCGTGATCGTGGAAATGGTTCATACACCTATACGATCGGTCGCACAGCTCCGTTCATTCGATTTTCTGTTCCTTCTATTTTGGACGCTCTGAATGAGGCAGAAGTTTGTATGAATGATCGTTGGGGTGGATCCGATACGATCGGAGGCAGTCCACGTGTCGTAGGAAGTCTTCTGCCGCCAAAAGAAGTTGAAAAAATTATCAACGAAGTTCTTTCGAAACGTGTGTATACCTAAACTCCTTAATCGGGAGTTTTTTAATTTATGCGATAGCGTCGAAGCCATTCGTACATGGGGCCGATCGTGAATCCGACCACAGCGGCCCAAAGGAGTTCTTCTGTTGGTAGGCCTCCGATGATGAATTTTGAAAGCGTGTTCCATTGCCAGAAATGTGCCGCAACGTCTGGAAACAATCGAACGAAGAAAATATGTTCGATAAAAAAAATGAGCACGAACGTCATGAATCCCGAGAGAAGAGCATCAATAAGAAGATCTTGTCGATCTGCAATGATGTAGATGCCGATCATGAGGCCTCCTAGGATAACCGATTGCATGGAGGGAAGTTGAAAAAATACAATCGCGGCAAGAGCGATGCATGCCCATACTCCAAGGACTAACAAAAGATGCGAAATCCAATGTGCTGCCGGATTTTTTAATCTCAAGCGATCTCCTTTGAATTTGTGTACGTGCTTTCCAAGCAGAACATGATAAATAATGGATGCAATACCGAACAAACAGAAACTGAACAAGAGATCTTCAATGCCGATCGGGAGCGCTTGATCGGAGACAATTTGGTGATAGTCTGTAGCAGCAATAAGAAGAAGGGGAGGAGCCATCACAAGTCCGACAACACTCATGATTAATTGTTCACGACGCGTTTTTTTTGAAACAAGAAAAAAAATGAGCCACACGATAAATAAAAGAATCGATGAGAGAAGAAATGGAGGCATATGGAAATAGTATAGCAGAGGGCACAGTCAGCTCAAAGGGGTTCGGGTTGGTGTTGCAAGGTTGGATTTTTTACGGCATCCTGTTTTATATATGTTTACGGGCATTGTAAAAGGTAAATTTCCTGTCGTGATGATTCTCGATAAAGAAGGTCTGCGATCATTTATCGTTGTTTTATCGAACGAACTTGTCGAGGGACTCGTTGTTGGTGCGAGCGTTGCGGTTGATGGCGTGTGTTTCACCGTAACGGTGATTGATCATAATCGTGTTTCCTTTGATGCGATGGAAGAGACGTTGCGCAAAACAACGATCGGTTCTTTAAAGGAAGGGGATTTTGTGAACATCGAACGTTCCGCGCGAATGGGAGATGAAATTGGTGGGCATAGGATGTCAGGTCATGTTTCAACCATGGCGGAAATTGTTGATGTGCATGAATCGGAACATAATAAAGCTGTGACATTTAAAGTGGATCCTGAGTGGATGCGATTTATTTTCTCAAAAGGTTTTATTTCACTTGATGGCGCATCGCTTACGGTTGTTGATGCAGACAAGTCGCAAGGAACATTTCAAGTTTGGTTTATTCCGGAAACGCTTCGGCTCACAAAATTCGGCGAGAAAAAATTCGGCGATCGTGGTAACGTCGAAATCGATTCTCAGACGCAAGTGATTGTGGAGACGGTCGGGGAAGTTATGAAGTCATGGAGTTATGAAGTGAAGGAGTAAAAGATTTTTCTATTTTGAAAACAAAAAATAAGTTTCATGATCCTTCACTTTATAACTTCATAACTTTCCACCTATGTCTCACCGCATCGCTCTCGTCCTTGGGTCTTTCCACAAAAAAGAAGCAGATGACATGTTGATGGTCTCTGTGGAAACAGCCAATCAACTGAATCTTGAGATTGCAGAAACCGTTTGGGTCCCTGGGTCCATGGAAGCCCCACTTGCCATCAAACGTCTTCTTATGCGCGAGGATATCGATGGTGCGGTTGTGCTTGGAATCATAGAACGTGGAGAGACGAAGCATGGTCTTGTGATGGGTGAAGTTGTGTATGATGCGATTATTCGTCTTCAGCTTGAGTTTATGAAACCAATCGGCTTTGGTATTCTCGGTCCCGAAATTTTACCGGATCAAATTCCTCCGCGCGTAAAGCCGTATGCACGTGCTGCCGTGGAAGCTGTCGCAAAAATGCTTGTTTAAAAAAGTTATTATTTTTTATGCCTGACGGATCAAAACATCTTTCAACAACGGAAATAGCTTTTCGTCCTTTTCAAGACAGCGAACGTATCGATCTTCATGCAGACGATCTCGTTTCTGTTTCGCTCGATAAAGAAAAGCCTGCTGTAACAGAAGTGAATCCTCCTCTACCGCAAGGTCGCTTGAAAAAACGCGAGAAATATATTCCAAACCTACCTGTAGGAGAAAAATTTATGGATCGTCGTGGAGATGTGTATACAATTGAAAAGGAATTAGGACAAGGTGGTATGGGGGCGGTTTGTAAAATTGTGGATGAGAGAACAGGTCTAGAACGTGCCATGAAAATTATTCGTCCCGCATGGTTGAGTGAATCATCAAAAGATCAGCGCACACAAGCAGTGAAACGATTTAAACGCGAGATGGATATTGTTTCAAGGTTACACAATCCGTTTATTTTAGCTTCAATGGATATTTTGGAGATTCCAAATGGAGAAGAAACCGTTTTAGGATTTGTGACGGATCTTGTAGAAGGAACGGATTTAAAGAACGAACTTGAAAAACATAAAACAGGGTTACCTCCAAAAGAATCTGTCGAGTACGCGGGAGAAATTGCGATGGCACTTATGTCTCTTGATGAAATTGGTCTTGTTCATCGTGATTTGAAACCTGCGAATATTTTTCTTGAAGATATGCCGGGTGGAAAAAAACTTGTTCGTGTGGGTGATTTTGGGTTAGTCACCACAAGTCATCAGATAGGAACGGAAAAAATATCGGATGAATGGCAACAAATGAAAACAACACACGCAGAACGGATAACAAATGTTGGTTCTGTGTTAGGAACTCCAGATTTTATGTCTCCAGAACAATTGCGTGGGGACACACTCACATCTTCTTCGGACCTCTATGCACTCGGAGCGATCATGTATGAAATGCTTTCTGGAAAACCTGTTTTTAAAGGAAACAATTTTTACGATAACGCTCGTCAACATTTGGAAGATCGTCCACAAGCGCTTCCAAAAGAAATTCCGGATTGGCTTCAGTCGATTGTCATGAAACTCCTTGAGAAAAAACCGGAGGATCGTTTAGGGTCGGCAAAAGAAGTTTTTGTCGCCCTCAAAGAAGGAGTGAAAAAAGATTTTCCCGAACTTCTTCACGATGTTCCTTTTATGTGGAACGTGGCGTCTGACATTGATCCAACAAGATTTGCGGTTCATTGAAGACAAAACAAAAATACGCATCTTTCTGTGACCGGTAGCGAAAAAGTCACTCAGATGCGTATTTTTTTGCGTACAAAACTTTCAAATTTGGATGTCATGCGAAGGGCTGAAGGGAAAAAATATTTGAGTCGTAGATCACCCTACGGCGAAAATATTTTTTTCCGAAGCCCAAGCAGGGCGCCAAATTTGGAAGTTTTGTGGTGACCCCAAGGGGAATTGAACCCCTGTTACCAGGATGAAAACCTGATGTCCTAACCATTAGACGATGGGGCCTTATAAGTTCCGTTTTTCAAAACGTAGATGTAATACGTACACAGGATGCCCGGCGGAGCCGGGTCCGGCTCCGCCGGAAAAACCTGATGTCTTAACCATGAGACGCCTGCCAGGCTCCGCCTGGATGGGGCCGAATTTTTGATCGTGGCGTCATGGTATTCAAAAAAAGTGAAGACGTCAAGAGAGATGGAATAACAACAATGTGTCATTGACAAAATGACCAAACATGAATATCTTTATGTATCGTATGAAGAATATGCGATGGAGGAGTCATGTCAAACTATAGTAATATAAATGGTTCGATCATTGGCGCGGCAATGCGCGAATGTGTTGTGAAAGCCACACGACTCATTCGTGAAAGGCGATTCACCTTCAAACCTCGAAAAAAAGGGGTGAGGGCGGATGGTCGACCGGATTGGGTCACGGATGCGGACGAAGAAGCGCAAATGATCTACCAAAAAATCTTGCGCGAACGATTTCTGCAATTCGGTATTGTCGGCGAAGAGGACGGATTGCGCGTAGAGTGCACGCATCCGACTTTGGACCTCTGGTTCTCGGTGGATCCGCTTGATGGCACAAGCGCCTACAGTCGGATGCAGTCACATGGCATCGGAACCATGATTGCGCTCATGTGTGATGAGGAAGTGATCGCAAGCGCAATCGGCGATGTCATGACCGGTGAAATTTACTATTATCGCCCAGGTTCCAAAAAGACACATCGATTAGATGTGTTTCAACATGAGTACGAACAGGTCCTTTCTATTGATGTGAAAAAACCGCTTATAGAGCAGTATTTGCTTTTGCGTGATCCGGTTTTGAAACATTCGAGTAGAGTGCAAAGTCTCGCCCACCACTCCTGCTCCCCGTTTTACTCTCACGAAATAACGGGAGGGTCGATCGGAATTTCGATGGCGCGATTGTGGAAAGGGGAAGTCGGCGGAGCGATTCTTCGCCCAGGAAAACAGACGCCGTGGGATTCTTGTCCGGTGATCGGCATGAGCAAGCGTCTCGGATTTGTCTTTTTCAACATCAATCCAATGTACCCGATCCTACATAAGATCGATCTCAAAGTACGAAAAGAGACCTACATAACGAGTTCTGATCAGCTTATCATTCACGAGAGCCGCTTTCCCGAACTCACCGACTGGTGCACTCACAATGGTTTTCTCATCGATCCATAACCGTCAATATTTGACGGTTTTTTTAATCCAATTCTGAAGTTTTTGACTCTCTCTCTTTTTTGTATAAGGCCATAGGGCAAATTTCATTGTACAAGCGAAACACTATGTTACAATTACGACGTATGCAAAAACAAAAGCTTGTTTTATTTGTGGGTGCGGGTGAAATCGGCTCATCGCTCGCAAAGCTTGTGACTCGATCAGGTGTGTGTGTTGAGCAGTACGATACGGATGTAAAAAAGGTTCCACACCAAAAGTCACTTGAAGAATCCGTTCCAAAAGCACAGGTGATCTTTTTATGCGTCCCATCATGGATTTTGCGCACAGCATTAAAATCTATAGTACCGTTTTTAAAAAGCAAAACGATTTGTGTTTTTGTGTCTAAAGGCATTGAGATGCAGACAAAATTTTTTATCGATCGACTTGCAAAAGACATACTTCCGAAAGATCAACCAATCGTCTTGCTTTTTGGACCCATGCTTGCAGAAGAACTGGATGACCATTTGGGCGGAGCGGCGTGTGTTGGAACATTGCAAAAAAAATATTTTCATGTCATGCAACATCTTTTTTTGCGTGAAGATTTGCATCTGACATTCGCAAGCGATATCAAAAGCGTTGCGATTGCGGGAGTCCTGAAAAATGTGTACGCCATTGCTCTTGGCATTTCTGCGGGACTTCAATGGGGAGACAATCGAAAAGGATGGTTGTGTTCAGAAGCGTTACAAGAAATGATGTTTATTATGAAGGTGCTTCGTGGAAACCCATCTTATATATTGAGTCAGGCGGGTGTAGGGGATTTTATTGCTACGGGAATGAGCACCTACTCATCAAATCATTCGCTCGGACGCGAACTTGCAGAACAGACTTATTGTGAGCGTAAAAGTGAAGGGTGTCAGGCTCTTCCAACTCTTGTAAAGATGTTAGGAAAAGCCTCGATGAAATCTCTGCCTATTTTAACAGCTGTGCATAAGATTCTTGAAAAAAAGAAAAAAACAAAAGAGACATTTGAAACACTTTTTTGTGGTTAAAAAATTTTTTCTCGTTTTAGACATTGGAACAAGCGGCACAAAAGGTGTTTTGTTTGATCGTGATTTGATTTTGATCAAAGAAGAACGACTTCCTCTTACATTGTCGCATCCAAAAAAAGGATGTGTCGAACAAGATCCAAACGATCTTTTTCAAAAAAGTGTGCGTGTGTTGAGACAAGTCCTCAAAAAAGCATCTATTAAACAAGAAGAAGTCATTGCTCTTGGAATTACAAACCAACGCGAGACAACGATTCTTTTTGATAAAAAGACAGGAGCGTCCGTTTATCCAGCGATCGTTTGGGAAGATATGCGTACACAATCGACCTGTAAAAAATTTGAAAAACAAAAATCGTTTGTGAGACGGATTACGGGTCTGATGATTGATCCTTATTTTTCTGCAACAAAAATTGCGTGGATATTAAAACATATCCCAAAAGCAAAAAAATTACTTGAAGAGGGTCACTTACGTTTTGGAACGGTTGACACGTGGATTCTTTTTCATTTGACGCGAGGAGCTGTACACGCAACGGATGAAACAAACGCATCGAGAACACTACTTTTCGATGTGCATAAACGAAGCTGGAATCAAGCGTTATTGAATTTGTTCGGTGTCTCTTCTGCTATTTTACCGACCGTAAAACGATCGCAAGATGATTATGGTTCCGTCCACGCATCTATTTTTGGAACAGAAATTCCGATTCGCGCGTTATGCGGCGATCAGCAATCCAGTCTCTATGCAGCAGGATCCGTAAAAGGCACAACAAAAGTGACGTATGGGACTGGAGCATTTATTGGACAACACCTCGGAGCAAAGTATCGAACACACAATCCTTTTTTTACCACGTTTATGCCAAGCGGTAGGCACGCACACTATGCCCTTGAAGGAAAAATTGCGCGAGGAGGAAAAGAAGTTGAACCTCTCCTCAACAACCAAGAGAAATTACGAAAGTTTTTATTGCAACTTGCAAAACATGTTGATGGTCTCCTGAAACAACTTCCACTAAGGACAAAAAAAATTTTTATTGATGGAGGAGTGATGCGTGATGGAATAGTAGGATCATTTCAAGAAAAAATTTCACATGTTCATGTGAGGCCACTTTCGGTCGTAAACGGAACAGCATATGGTACAGCAAAATTACTGAAAGAATCAACTGAAGATACCTAATAAAAAAATGCGATTATTTGACAGTCAACGTATATTTTGTTAGGTTTTACATAGGAATTGCACTTTTTGTGAGACGAGGTGACACACAGAGAATAGCGAATTTTTTTCGTACCAGGAGGGCACAATGGGCTTTCTCTACCCGTGGCATATGATCCGAGAGGGTCAGATTCCGTCGCGCGATGATTTTGACGCTGTGCGTAAAATCATTATGAAAGCCCTGCATCAAAATTCGGATGTGGTTGCGGCTTCTATCTACGGATCTGTCATGCGTGGCGATCATAACGTGCGCAGTGATTTGGATCTTGCCGTTGTGTGTCGTAACGAAAGCATTCGTCGAACGCAGAGATTTATCGAAAGATTACGTGTGAATGCCCGTAAACGTCATGTCGTTGTGTGCGCGCATGTGCATACTGTGTCAGAGGTGCGCGCAGGACATCATCCGTTTGGGCCGTCCTATCTTGTGACCATGCGCAGTATTTTTCGGAAGAACGAATGTGTGAAAGGGATTCCTCATCAATACTTCGTCTGTTCCGATAAAAATGTGCGCACAGAAATGGAGCGTAAACTTGCACGGTATCTAAAGGCACTTCAAAAGCATGTCGAAGCCTTTCATCAATTGGCGGATAAAAACTTACCCGAGTACGCTGCTTCTGAGTGGTTGAAGAAAAGTTATCAGGCGGGGGTACGTCCATTTCATTATTACATCAGTTTTGCACGTTGGATGCTTTGGTGGCATCACGGTGAGCTTCTCGATGATCGTAAAGATACGGTCGTAAAATCGTTTCTTGATGAGCCCTCATTGCGCCTCTTGCATGCAGATTTTCGGGCCCTTCGAGAATTTGATCGCGACTACGACGCTCTGTTTGCAGAAGCGCGAGCAGAAACGATTTCTGAAACGAAGTACCATCGTGATGTTTTTCACATGGTAGCAACTGTGTATGAAATTGTGGTGCGTTTATTCGAGCGGGCGCGAACCTTTACGGCCAACGCTCCGCGTCGTGAACGCGAACGTCTGCACATTGCGGCTTAATTCTCTTGCGGACTTTTCGTCCGTTTTTTTATGCGAATTTTAGGAATTGAATCTAGTTGTGATGAAACGGCTCTCGCTGTTGTTTCGGATTTACAAGGAATAATTTCTGTAGAAAAAAATTTACTTGCGTCGCAAATTGAAATTCATAAAAAATACGGCGGGGTTGTTCCGGAGGTTGCGGCTCGTGAACACGTGAGCGCTATTTTTCCGATGCTCATGGAATCTGGTATTTCTCGTGATGGGCACGAGATTGATGCAATTGCGGTTACCGCGGGACCAGGACTTGTCCCGGCACTTCGGATTGGCGTTGAGCTTGCAAAGACGCTCGCGTGGGTTTGGCAAAAACCACTTGTGGCCGTGAATCATTTAGAGGGACATGTTTATTCTGTTTGGGGCAATAAGGAAAAATCGAATCCAGAATTTCCTGCATTGTGTCTTTTGGTTTCTGGCGGTCACACGGAACTTTTTTTGATGCATGATCATGGAACATATTCCTTGATTGGTATGACACGAGACGATGCGGCCGGAGAGGCCTTCGATAAAGTAGCAAACCTTCTCGGTCTCGGATATCCAGGCGGACCCGCGATTGCCACGTCCGCCAAAAATGGTGATCCAACAGCTATTGCGTTTCCTCGACCTATGCACGATAGCGGTGACTTCGATTTCAGTTTTTCCGGATTAAAAACGGCTGTGCGTGTGTATCGTGATGCACATCCGGATGCCACAATTGAGAATATTGCCGCCTCATTTCAACAAGCGGTTGTGGATTCGCTTGTTGATAAAACTCTGAAGGTTGTCTCAGAATTTCATCCTCGATCGGTGATTCTGTCGGGCGGAGTTTCCGCGAATCAATCTTTACGATCAACACTTCAAGAGAAACTCGCAACACAATTTTCCGATGTGACGTTTTATGCGCCTGACTTGTTTCTGACAGGCGATAACGCCGTCATGATTGCGATTGCTGGATTGTTTCGTGCAAAAAGGAAATCCGGCGAAGCCGGACCCGGCTCCGCCGGGGATTTTTCAGATCCGCTTACATTGGAAGCAAATCCAAATATGCGACTCGTATGATCTCTCACTCTTTTGAACAAACAAAACAAATCGCACAGAATTTCGCTTCGACACTTTGTGGGGGCGACATTGTTTTTCTTGAAGGGGATCTTGGAGTAGGGAAGACAACATTCGTCCAGGGAATACTTGAATCACTCGGATATACAGAACCTGTTCGATCTCCGACATTTTCTCTCATGAACGTGTATTTAATCAAAAATCATTTGACGATTCAACGTGTCATTCATCTTGATTTTTATCGATTTGAAACACCAGCAGAAATTCGTTCACTCGGGCTTGAGGAATTTTTGGAAGATACACAAAACGTTTTTCTTATCGAATGGCCAGAAAAAGGGATTGAAAAGAAATCCAATATTTTTTATACTAAATTTATCACATTCAAATCTCTTGATGAACAAACACGACAGATAATCATTCACTCACGTTAATTTCAATCGTATGGGCAGTCGAGATATATTTCGTGGAAGAGAAATATTTACCGGAAGGATGGCGGAAGCTGATTTGTTTGATCGATGGGTTCCGTCAAAAAAGGCTGTGAACATTCTTGAAGAATGGAAAACGTCAGGGAGATTTATTCCTCTTGAAGAAATGATGGATTTGGTTCGCACGTCTCCGCAAGGGAATCCGCTTAATCCATCAAAGCCGTTTGCTCGCGAATTAAGGAAATCTATCGCTTCATTCCTTTCGTTGTCAAAAGATGATGAGAACCAACTCAAATTTTATACAGCCGTTTCATCCCCTCTTGATCTTCATGGGGGGACGGACGCATGGATTGAGTTGATCGATAAAACGGGGGTGAGACGCGTTGTCACATTAGACGGAACCATCAATCCAAACAAAGATTCAACAAAAGCAGATGTACTCATTGGTGAAGTGCCAGATCCTACAGAAGATCAGTCTGGGTTTCAACATCAAGTTCAGTATATTGCGGAGCGTGTGGCGATGCAATTTGGGTTTGAGAAAAAGAAACAAGAATACACAACATTAAGCTCAACAGCTCCAGGAGTTGTGAGAAGAGTAAAAAAAGCCGCTTGACATGCAAGCGGTTTTTTTGTAAGGTTTTATTCCATTCTTTTGATTGGAGGGAGGTGTTGATTGTCACGCAAATTGCGAACAATTGATCAAGTGTTTTGTACTGTGTGTGATTGGGATACGTTTCCTCCCGAAGAGACACCTGTGAACATTTGTTCTTTGTGTGTTCATCCAGAACGCGTGCGATCTTACTGTCGCACCTGTCATGAACGATTGGATTTTTCCTTGAGGGCTGCACGACTTTTTTTTGGCCTCAGCAAATTGAATGTTTGGCGAACAGGAATTGTTCTTTGCTTTGATGGGTGTCTTTCGTGTGAAAAAGAGCTGGCAACGCCTCCTCACATTTTTTACCTCGAGCCATCCCCGACAGAAACTCAATACCACATTTTTGCAACTGCATGATGTGGTTTTTTTATTTATCCTATCGTAGGTTTAATATCTCACCGCTTTGCAGTGTTAGTCGGTTTTATAATATTACTTAGGCTTGAGGAATTTTTGAAAGACTCAAAGACTATTTTTTTTATTGAATGGCCGGAGAAAGGGTTGGAACAGAATTTAATAATTGACTATACTAAACGTATCCGCTTTCGGTTTTTGGATGAACAAACTCGAGAGATTATTCTTAACGCGTGATTTTATGGGAGATCCAAGAAGAGGAGGTTCGGCACGAGACTATGAGCCTTATACCGGAGGCATGAACGAAAAAGATGTTCTTGGTGAATTAAGAATAAAAGAAGGATATAAGGCCGAGCTCGCAAAAATCGTAAATCAAGCGGGTTTTGCACCGCGTGATGCGGCCATGGAATTGATTCGCCGATTCACGGTGGATAATCCAACTGCTCCAAGAAAGCCATTTGCCATCGCCCTCAGAAATCGTGTTGCGAAATTATTGCATCTTTCCACACCACAGGACTTAAAGCGATTGCGTTATTACACAGCTGTTGGAAAGAAAGAAGTTAGCCCTCTTGATTTTTTTCATGGGGTTGATGCCTGGATTGAGTTGTTGGATACAGACACGGATATAAAAAGTGTGGTCACGATTGACGCGACGATCCGTGGAAATAAAGACGACGCAAAAGCAGATTTGTTGGTAAAAAATTTGCCGGATGTCACAAAGGATAACGTCATGTTTGATATCATGGTAAATCAGTTTGCTGAACGCACCGCCCATTTATTCGGGATAGATCCGGTAAAGGAAAAACCACCAGTAACGGTCACAAAAACCGCCTC
>CAYHWG010000035.1:0-10838 GCA_964360375.1 uncultured Gammaproteobacteria bacterium
ACCATGACACGCATGTTTGAATCTCCGCCATGAATATTGCTCATGTTATCTGGTGGACCTGTAAATTTCACACGTGGGGATGTTGTGTCTCCACCAAATCCTCCTGTTGTTCCCGCAAAAAGAGAGAAATTATAAGCAGGACTTGAATCCGTCGATAGAATAGAAAATGCTCCTTGGACGCGTTTCTCACCGTATCCATCCTTAAAAGCCACAAGATCATAGGATCCTGGAGGAACACTTGAAAGAGCATAAGCTCCGCCCGCACAAGACGCTGACGTCGTATTAAAAGCTGTTCCGTCAGCAAATACCGTTACTCCTGAGAGACAAGCACTTGATGAATCCGTGGTCGCACCGATTAATTTATGTGTTGTCGCGAGAGCAGCAATGGTGATGGTAATCGGTGTTACTCCGTCTCGTTGTTTAAAATTGGAGGTATTTGATCCGTCAGACGCCGACAAGTAGTATCGAATGCCGTTTGATCCGGAATTTACCGCATCAACATCTGCTTGTGGAATGGTATAGCTGTAATAGCCGGAACCCACCAGAACTCCTGAAACAGAAGTACCTGTAGCAGGACTGCAGGATGTACTGCTGTTACAATACAAAAGATTTGTTGTTAAAGCTGGAGAACTTGAAGATGTCGCGATGTTGTCCATGACTCGAGCAAAAATCGTTCTGTTTGCTCCTGTTGCAATCTGCATAACAGGACGATGCATAATCTGTGGAGGAACAACGTCTGTAATGGAGGAAACGGTTGTCAGGCTTCTGATTGGAGTTAATTCAACCGGTGTATTTGAATCAGAAAAGGTAGACAAATCTTGTGAATATGTTCTTACTTGCCAATAATACGTCGTGTTAGGCGCAAGAGGTGTTGGATGGGTGAGAGGGCGAAATTTTCCATCCCCATAGTCAATGTTACAAGAGGTTAAAGAACAATGACTTCCGTTTGCATTGGAAGAGCTGGATGGTTTTGGAAAGACATAATCCCAAAGAGCAGATCCCGAAAAATTCGAAGTTGATTTCAACGTAACACGATAGGTGTTAACCGTACTTGCACTTGAAGGATTGAAATTGAATCCGGGAGGCATTTGTACGTTACTTGCCCCATCTGTTGGCAACAATAATGTCAAACCTGATGCTCCTGCAGCAAACACGCTAAATGCATTTGGAATCAAGACAACTTCTGTTCCTGTTGTGACTTTTACATCATGTGCACCAACCGTTGCACTTGCTCCGATCGTTGCTGTCAATGTGATACCTGTTGCATTTGATGCAGAGACTGCAGAAGTAATATTTGAATCATTGCTGCCTCCTGAAATAAATTGAACAGTGCTTGAACTGGAAAAATGTGTGTTCGCTCCTGTGATAAAAATGGACATTCCTGTGCTTGATTGTGCCGCTCCAGACGGATTTACACCGGTAATTCCGGGTACGCTTCCACCAGCAGATGCAACGTTAATGGTAAAAGATTTTGTCACCGTCGCAGGCGAACCAGCATTATCCGTCACCTTAATCATGACTGAATAGACACCTGGATTAGCAGAAATAGCGGCACCTGATGTGTTAAACAACTTTCCCGTTGTATTGTCCGCTGTATCTGTCAAACTATTCAATCCAATACTTGCCAGAGTTGCTGCATCTGTAGACGAATTTGCTCGCCATTTATACCCAGAACCGATCGTTCCTCCGGAAGCAGATAAAACGAGAAGGGGTGTGCTTGATGCGTACGTTGATCCAACAGTGACATTTGGAATGACGGCTGTTGTAATAAAAAGAGGATTAAGGATCGAAACAGTTGTTGTAGCCAATGCGTTTCCGCTCATGTCCGCAATTTTATTTGATCCAGCTGCCATCGTTGCAGCTCCAAGATCACCAGCATCAAGATTGCCGCTCATGGTGATGTTCGCAAAATCTTGTGAGGCTGTGTGTGAAACATTCGAAATTGTTTGTGCGGATCCAGCACCATCTGTATACACAAAATCGCTTGCTGTGAGATTTCCTCCACCAACTTTCTGCACGGGTTTGTTAAATTTAACCGTAATCAAACCGCTTGCTGAGGATCCGCCTACACTTATAATGGAAGCGGGGGCTGTGTCAGCTCTCAAATTATTTATTGTGAAATCCGCCGTTGGTCCGTTTCCGTCGCTTGTCATGACGCCGGAAGCAGGAACCGTTGCTGCGATAAGAACATTATTGACTAATGAACTTGATGTTTTTACCGCAACGTAAAAAATGGAAGCAGCTCCATTTGGTAATGATGGTGCTGTCGCTGGAGTAAGAATAAAATTATTTCCTGAAAAAGCAGGATTACTCGCTAGTGTAATAACAGCATCAGTCCCATCAAAACTTCCTGGGGTTCCGCCCGCATCATTATACAAAGCAACACCTGAAGTGTTATTTGTTGCAAGGTTTGCAAGCGAACTTGTGGCAAATCCTGAACCGCTAAAATTCACCTGTATGGATGTGAGAGTGGATGTTGAGGTCGGAGTAATCGTAACTTTTGCAATCGCATTTGCAGGAGAATTTGCCGGAACAGGAGCTCCAGGAAAGTTTGCGTTTATCGTTCCGTTTGTCACCGTGATCGCTGGAGCCGCAAACGCAAACTCAGCAGTAAGTAAACCAAGCGGAGCGGAGACATTCCACAAAAGTGTGGAAGCAACTAAAAAAAGTGTCCCTAAACGCTTCGCTATTTTTGAAGCATCTCGAACACTTTTACGTAAAAAAGAATAAAGCATAAAAAATACGTGACGAATAATTATTTTTAATTAATTTGAGTATAACACAAAAAAATTAACAACTACATGTTTTGGAAACTTAGAGACGTTGAAAAACTCTAAATTGTGTCATTGCGAGGAGGAGCCTTGCCTGCCGGCAGGCAGGTCATCGACGACGAAGCAATCTTTTCTCCGGAAATACAAGGATTACTTCGTCGTCGAACTCCTCGCAATGACAATAAAGATGAATTTTACAACAGTCTCACTTATCCACAAATAAAAAACCGACGTATGATGAAACGTCGGTTTTATCTTTTCATGGAGCCGAGGGCGGGATTCGAACCCGCGACCTCTACTTTACGAAAGTATTGCTCTACCAACTGAGCTACATCGGCTTAGACCGCATGAAGCGGCCAGAGATCTCATGATATTTTTATGAGTGTGCGTACTTTCACCTGTTTCAGATAATCTGTAACAACCTGCTGTAAGGACAGTTTTGGAATGGTCACGACGTATAGATGAATCTGTTCATCGGCTTCCTTCCCTTTTTTATCAACAACTTTAAAAAATGCGTATCCTTGGGCGAGATCAATGATCTCTGTTACATTGCCTTTTTCAACGTTTTTTACTTGATCTGACCATACCGCCGGCAAATCTGACACTTTCATGAGTCCCAAATCGCTTTTGATGGTTACTTCCGCTTGAATATGAACTTCATCCGCCACTTTCATAAAATCTTCACCAGAAGCGATGCGTTTTTTTGCGGATTCAATCAAATCACGTTTTGGTTGCTGTATTCCCTCGCTGCCCTGAATATAATCACTCACTTGCTCAGCTAATACGACATCTTCCACAATACGTCGCTTAAATTCTTCTGAAGACCATCCAAACATGTCTTGAAGTTGTTTTTTAAATAATTCTTCACTTGAAGATGTTTTAATGATGTTTTGATAAAAAGCTTCAACCTTACTTTGATCTAACACCTGGCCGTAATTTGAAGCCAGAATTTTTACCACCGCTTTATTCATCAACGTTGATTCCACAAGTTTATTAAATTGATCACCTTCTGGTTTTTCCGCATCTTGTCGTGAAGCAAAGTATTTTGTGAGGGCGTCACGTTCTTCGTAATATTGTTTGTAGGTGATCAAAGACCGTCCAACAACGATTGCAGGAAAAGGAATTTTTTGGGTGATCATCTGAACATTCTTATCAAGCGCTGAATGTTTGTAAACATAAACCGAAAGACCAGCGAATCCAATGATGACAAGTAATACGAGGGAAACAAGTACTTTCTTTTTTTGTGATATTTGTTCTGGTAGAATTTCACTTGATGCAGAACTTGGTTCTTGTTTGATCATGTGATCTTCGCCGTGATGCATTGCGCACGCATCTGTGCCTGCACACAGATGTTCTTCTCCTGCATGTGTCTCTTCATTTTCATTCATCATAAAACAAAATGGGCTTATTTATTGAAGAAGTAATACCACCACTTCTGGGAATTGGCAAGAGGTTTTTGAATTCCAGATCCTTCTGCAACCAAACCGAGCGGATCTAAAGGATCTGCTCCTTTTGGCGTAGATTGAGATCCAGCGCTATCGGATAAAATAACGACAGATTCTCCTGGTTTTTTAAGCCCGAGCTTGAGTCGTGCCTCTCGTTCAATATACGTCTCTGTTTGTACCGCTTGATACAGTTCGTTTAAAGAGCCATTTTGGGTTTGTAATGATTGCGCTTGTTTTTTTAGAGTTGCAATCTGAGCATCAATATCATGTCGACGGATCATTTCTCGACTAAATGAAAAAACGATGAGGAGGATCAAAAAAAGATTGACGAATGAAAAATATCGCCAACGAAACAATCGAAGAAAAAAAGGATCGGAAGTACGTGTCATAGTCGTCTCAGGGCCTCACGCACAGCGATGCGATCATCCCAAGGAATCTTTTTTCCATGTGCAACAGCCATCACAGGTTCGCTTCCCTTTCCTGTAATGAGCACAAGATCGCCAGCCTGCGCAAGTCGGACCGCATAGTGAATCGCTTCGGCTCGATCGAGGATACGAAACAGATTGATCTGTTCTTTCTTTCCATGCAAAATAGCAGAATCTGCAATGGTGTTAATAATTTCAACTGGATCGTCGTCATAGGGATCCTCGTTTGTGACAATCGTGATGTCATCATATGCCGCGGACATCTCCCCCAAAATCTCACGACGTGCAACATCTCTCCCGCCGCCAGCTGACCCGACGACATGAATGATTTTTTTATGTGCAAACAATTTCAAACTCTCATAAACGGCATTGAGTGCTGCTGGCTCATACGCATAATCCACGATGACAGAGAATGATTGCCCTTCGTCAATGCGTTCCAACCGACCTGGAACCGACGCGAGATGACTCACAGCATCGCGTAATAATTCCCATTCAAGACCAAGAGCGCGACACACAGACACAGCCGCAAGAACGTTCTCTAAATAAAAACGTCCGACAAGTTCCGCATGCCAATGCAAACCCGCAAGCATAAATCCGGTTGAGTTTGGTGCATACACAACATCTTCTGCGATCACTGGCACAATAGACATGGGTCGATCTTCTTCATCTTGAAAAATAACCGGATCAATTCCAAACCCAAACGAACGATCCAGACCAACAGACAAAAATTCTGATGCGTGCGGATCGTTTAAGTTTACGACGGCTGTTTTTTCAAACACGTTCCCTTGAATTTTTTTTCTTCGCGACTGTTTTGTTTTTACGAAAAGTTCTTTTTTTGCAAGCTTATAATTTTCAAAACTTCCGTGTGATTCAATATGTTCCGGAGTCAGATTCGTAAACACAACCACATCATAATTTATTCCGATGTGACGCGATTGCACAATACCTTGCGAAGATGTTTCGATAATTGCATATGAACATCCTGCTTGTACCATCTCGCGCAAACGCTTTTGTGTTTGAAATCGACCTAGCATCGTCATCTTTTGATCATTCACCCATTCTCGATCTGCAACCTTAAAACTCGCCGTACCCGTCCAGCCAACACGTGCTCCCGCAAATTCAAGAATACGACCGATAAATTCCACGGTCGTCGATTTCCCATTTGTGCCCGTAACCCCGATCACCACAAGCTCTGACGATGGATGTCGATACAAAACATTCGCAAGCAATGCAAGCGTATAATGATATCGGTGCAACATCGAAATCGGAAGCATTTTTTTAATCCATTGCTTCAACATACAAACACCATTATACCACTTTTGAGACCGTTGAAAAACTACAAATTGTGTCATTGCGAGGAGGAGCCTTGCCTGCCGGCAGGCAGGTCATCGACGACGAAGCAATCTTTTTTCCCGAAATACAAAGATTGCTTCGTCGTCGAACTCCTCGCAATGACAAAAAGATGAGTGTTGCAACAGTCTCCCTTTAGGGTTTGGATTCTTGTGCGTGCACATGTGCTTTCGCCGCAATATCATCAAGCGCAAGTGTATAAAGTATGGATTCGGGAATTTCTTGCTTCTTTTTCTCTGCATGCTCGTAAAGGGCAAGAACAGTAACACCTGCATCTGCAAGTGTTGTTGGCAACAATTCGCGTTTTTGTTTCCAAATTTTTTTTGCTTTAGTATACGCAAATCCCGCCATTTCAAACGTCCGTACCGCTTGTCTCAATGCCTGTCGATCTGTATCGGAAGAACGACCTTGTTTCATGCGTGTTAAAATTTCATCTCGTTGTTTTTGTGCCTTTCGTTCTGCAATATGATGCCGAACCATCTCATTCCAATCATCGGTTCCCAAATCAACTTTTGGAAATGCCTCTTTAATTTTTCTCTCCAAAGAAACACTTCCACTCGCATAATCCAAAATAGCAAGGCCAAATTGGCCATACTTTTTTTGTAAAGCGCGCAAACGCAGTGCTGCAAGTTTTACTGCCGTATCTGTGTTGTGTAAATCATCGGTTGAATTCAATTCAATCGCTGATCCAAAACAAGCCGTGGCATCTTTTGCCGCTTCGAGAGCTGTATCAAACGTCATTTGATACGGTCCATGCACATCTGTATCTTGTCGATCTACCTTCTCTTTAAACTGACTTTCGATGAATCCAATGCCGATTAAAATACGTTCCGGGACACCGGTCTTCTTCGAAGCGTCTTGAATTTTTTTTTCTGTGAGAGCCCATGTTTCAACGTCTCGACACGCAGAAAAATATTTCTTTTCTTGTGTCGCGTCGTGATACCGATTCTTTTGAACATTCTTTGCAGCTTCCGTCATCGCGAAAACAATATTTTCTTGAGATTGTTTATGCTTTTGTAATTCAGCTTCAATCGGATGCTCTGCACAAAAAAGAGGATCTTGTTCTAGAACGCTTTCTTTTTCAGGAGAAACCACTGTGTTTGAAGACGCGTCAGGTTTTAGCTCTTCGTTGGTTGGGTTCATTTCACTCGGTTTTTTTGCTTGTTCCAACAAAAGACCCCCTCCGCCTAACGCAAGCAATCCTGCAACAATTTTAGGCAAAAAACGACGCTCTTTTTTCATAGCTTTAGGTGACGACTTCAATTTCTCCTTTTCCGCTCTTTTTCATCAGATCGGCTACGATTTTTTCAAACTGCTCACCGCGATCAAATTCATTTTTGAAGATGCCAAAACTTGCTGTCCCAGGAGAAAGAAGAATCGTGTCTCCGAGTGTTGCAACGGCTTGCGCGGCTTCAAGCGCTTTTTGCATAGAATCCACGCGTGTATGTGGAACGTCGCCAATGGATTTTTCAACATCATCAGTCGCCGTTCCATCGAATAAGACCACAAATTTGCATTCTTTTTTCACAACCTCACCCATCTGTTCAAAGAAAAGTTTTTTGGACGCTCCGCCTGCAAGGAGAATAATGTTTCCGCTGTTTCCAAAATGTTTCAGTGCGGCAATGGTTCCGTCCGGACTCGTCGCGGTTGTGTCGTTTACATACAAAACACCCTCTACTTCACCGATCACTTGTTGTCTGCCCGGAAGTCCCGCAAATGTTTTTAACGTCTCACGAATATCCGCGTCATTCACACCTGCAATATGCGCGGCGAGTGCAGCAGGCAAAACATTTGATAAATTATGTTCTCCAGCAAGGGCGACTTCGGACACATTTGCAAACGTCGCAGGCGCACCATCCACATTCCATTTCAAATCTGATCCGTCTCGATACACACCGATCTTTCCCTGTTCAAGTGGAGTGTGAGAAAACCAATATAGATGTTTTGAGACAGCGCGTGACGCAATCTCTGTTGTTATTTCTTGATCTGCGTTTAAAATAGCGATCTGATTTTGCGTCTGAACCTTAAAAATAATCTCTTTTGCTGAAATGTAATCTTCAAAAGAAGTGTAACGATCCAAATGATCTTTGTACGCGTTTGTGAGGATGGCAATATCGGGACCCTTGCCAAGATCCTGAATACTCTCAAGAAGCCAAGAAGAAAGTTCAAGCACGATCGGCACAGGCGATTTCTCGAGAAGAAGCCAATCAAGATCTTCAAGGGGCGAGCGGGTGATGTTTCCAGCAATAACCGTCTTTGGATTCATCCGACGCAACATTTCTCCAAGAAGAGTTGTCGTTGTGGATTTTCCACGTGTTCCTGTGATGGAATAAATGGGAAATGGGCAATAACGAAAAAACAAAGAAATATCACTTTCCACGTGAATCCCTTCTTTTTTTGCAAGCTGAACAAATTCCGATTCACGCGCCACGCCCGGATTTTGCATCACAAGATCCACGTTTGTGAAATCATCGGCGTGATGCTCGCCCAAAACAAAGACGGGCGCATAAATATCTCGATTTGGATGGGTATTTTTGTATTCGGTATACCACTTCATGATTTCCTCCACAGACTCTTTCAAATCTTTTTCAGATTTCAGATCTGTAATCACAATTTGCGCCCCGTGACGCATAAGCCATTTTGCCGCTCCAACGCCGCTCCCCTGCTTAAAACGTCCAAGGCCCATAACCGTTACCATGGCATCTTGAAAATTTTCTATTTTTGAGAGATCTAACATACAAGACTATTTTAAACAATTTTTACGGTGATGATCGCCCGTAAAATTTCAGCCGTCATCGACAGATATTGTACCACAGCTCTAAAAAAATGGACTTTTTGATATTTTCGACGAATAGATAACCCTTGTAAACGGATAATGCCGGCTTTATATCGCAAAGAACGACACGATTTATTGATCGCGATTTCCACCATAAAACCATGCATGTATTTTTGTGGAATCGCTTCGATGATGTCGCGAGTTATAGCACGTTCACCGCTTATTTTTGGGAGAAAGCGGGCCCATGTGGTAAAAAATCTTCCTCGATCAACGAGTCCGACCATCATCTTACAATCATCCTTCAATACAGGCTGAATCAACGATTCAATGTGTTGAACCGTAATTCCCATCAAATCTGCATCCAAAAATACAATAATGTCTGCATCGGTTTTTTGAAATCCATACAGCATCGCTTGTCCCTTTCCTCCGTTTTGAGAAAGTTGATAAACGTGTGCCCCTGCATTTTTGGCTCTTTGTTCTGTGTTATCCGTCGAGCCATCTGAAATAACGATCACCTCTTGTGCCATTTTACATTGACACGCGATACGCACCACGTTTTCTATGGTTTTTTCCTCATTATAGGCAGGAATGATGATGCTTATTTTTTTCATAGAGATTAAAAAGTTTTTCCTGCAAATCCATCACGACGTCGCTTCATGCGCGAAAGAAGTTCGTGAAAAACACGTTCAAATTGCTTTCCAACCTTTTTATAAGGCCCAAACAAGATCGAATCATCTAAAACGAGCAAAGAAAGAGACCCGAGTACGCGCTCAAGATAAACAAGCGCAAGACGACACTCTTTTTCTGCCATCTCTTTTGAAAAGGCATCCTCCTCGCGATCTTCTTGAATCACGACCGAAAGTTTGATGGGAACAAGTTTTACATTTAATAAAACGCGAAAAGCTGGTTCTCGAAAAAAAACCTGAGACAGATAGTACGATTGTGCGATCAAAAAGAGTCCATCCGCCCATCGATACACCTGCTCATAAAACACGGGACGTTTATTTTGATGAAATAAATCTTTTAACATCGGTTCTTCAAAAATAAAATCTTCTGAGCCTGTTTCTGAAAAACGTGTGGAAAAGATCTGTTTTGTTTTTTCTTCAAACCGTTTATTCGACTCTTCCTCTGTATCCACCTGTTCTTGAATCAATAATTGTTCCATGGTTAATTCAAAAACATCTTTTTCCTGTTTTGGCTGTTCCTGTTGACCATAGACACGATAAATTTCATCGACATCTTCTTCCAAGAGATCGACTTCATTACGTTCAAACATAAATGGAGACTCTGATTCAAGCGACATACATCTTATTTGCTACGAAGTGCGAGTTCGTACATCATCTCCTCAAGCGTGCGCAAATTCTTTTTTGCTTGATCAAATTTTGTCCGAAGATATCCCGTCAGATCCAAATCGAGCATGAAGTCGATGATCATCGCAACCGTCTCGCGAGCGCGTGAAGCCTCTGGGGTGTTTCCTTCTGTGACGTGTTTCATTGCGTAACGAACAATCTCTCCCGTACAATCCGAAAGTCCGCCAAGATAAACGGACGGTTCCATCGCGCGCGGCGCAATATGATCGAGCGATTCCCGTTGAACGTACAATAAAAAGAGCTGCGCTTCCGCATACTCCTCAAGCGCAGCACGAAACGAACCTTCTTCTTTGAGCGAAGCATTTGCAGAAAATAATTTTTCACATTGTACAAACAATACATCAGCTTCGTGTAACAAATGAACAGCGGATTTTAAATCTGCACGATGCAACGCAAAAATAGCTCGTTTCGATTTACTTAACGCTTCGTTTGCGGTTTGCATGCATTTACGACGATCCGCTTCACGCGATTGATACTGTTTTTTTATCCGAAGAAAAAGAGGAGGATTTTTCATATAATGATAGGGCAAGTATAGCTTGATTGAAAAAAAATGCACATGGCATGTTTTGAAACCGATAAATCAAATGAAACAAAAAAGATCGAACGTGATGTTCCATCTTTTTTTGGTGCGCCGGGCGGGGATCGGACCCGCGACCTTGGGCTTAAAAGGCCCCTGCTCTACCACTGAGCTACCAGCGCAT
>CAYHWG010000036.1:0-10541 GCA_964360375.1 uncultured Gammaproteobacteria bacterium
AACACGAACCTTCATCGCCTGCCAATAAACGCGTGGTTTATTGCTATCTGTCAGTGCTTCAACCACATCCACAACAGAACAGATGGATTATTATAACAACGAACGATATCAATGGGATCTAAAAAAGATGACTCCTGTTGGTTACAGGAATCATCTTCTCGCGACTGTTTAGTTGGTTTTTATTTCGTGTCTACTTAATGGGGTACGGTTCACATTGAAGAGTCTGTTTTCTGTTTCGATCGGAGATCCCTCTTGCGTCGGGATGAAGCGGGGAAAATCGACTACACTTTTTCAAACCCAACCACCAGATCAAATTCATTCGCGCGGAATGCTTCTTGAATTTCTGGCGCGTCTCCGTCGACACGGACACTTGTCGATAATGTTCCATCAAGAAGAGCCTGTTTGTGTTCTTCGACCGCAAGTTTAATTTCCTCATTTCCCGAAACGTAAATCGTGATGCGATCGTTAATCGTCAAACCAGATTTTTTACGAAGATCGTTGATGCGGCGAACAATTTCGCGCACAGTTCCCTCTCGAACGAGTTCCGGTGTGAGTTTCAAATCGAGGAACGCGGCGAGTTCTCCTTTTTCAATCACAACTTTTTTTACATTCACTTCATCTGCAATCAATGTGCAATATTCTTCGTCGAACTCTCCGCTTGGAAGATGAATCAACACTTCGTTCAACACTTGGCGAACGGGAATTCCGGCATCTGCTCGATGTTGAAGTGCGCGTGAAACGAGAGCACGCACCGTTCCCATCTGCTCAAGCACATTTGAGGATCCCTCACGCGACCACCCCCTGACCCCCTCCTTGTAAAGGAGGGGGGAAACAACAGGCCACTCATCGAGGTGAACGGATTCGAGCTCGCCGCCGACTGTTTTGTAAACGTGTTCCGCAAAAAACGGTGTGAATGGTGCCATGACTTTTGAAAGCTCGAGGAGTACGTGTCGAAGTGTCGTCAGTGCCGCACGCGCGTCATCCGATTCCGTTTTGAATCGATCACGTGATCGACGTAGATACCACGTGGACAGGTCGTCGATAAACAACTTTATTGATCGCCCTGCACGAACGGTGTCATAGGCATCCATATTTTCTGTTACTTCTTTTACGAGTTCATCAAGACGAGCGAGGATCCATGTATCGAGAACACTCACGCGACCCCCCTCAATCCCCCCTTGTGAAGGGGGGAGGACTTCGATTTTGTTCTTGTACTGTTCGTAAAACGACAAAACATTCGATGCGAGGTTTAGAACTTTCTTCACAACCTCATCGACTTCTCGATCTGAGAATACAGCGTCATCACCCTTCATCACTGTCGAGGCCATCAAGTGGAATCTGAGCGCATCCGCACCAAATTTTTCGAGTAAAATCCATGGATCTGTGTAGTTCATCTTGGATTTTGAAAGCTTCTCGCGTTTTTCATTTAACACGTTTCCTGTCGTAACCACATGTTGAAACGGTGCTTTGTCAAACAAAACCGTTCCCATCACGTGCATCACATAAAACCACGCGCGTGTTTGGGCGATGTACTCGGAAACAAATTGCGCGGGATAACGATCAGCGAATAATTCCTGATTTTCAAACGGCGCGTGAAGTTCGGCAAATGGCATGGAAGCGGATTCAACCCAGCAGTCGATCACTTCTGGAACACGATGCATGATCGAAGAACATACACCACATGAGAGTGTCACGCGATCGAGCATGTGTTTATGAAGATCGATTTTCTCGAGTTCTTTTTCGTCTCCATAAACTTCTTCGAAGTTTGTTGCACGCGATCGAAGTTCGTCCACACTTCCGATAAACGCAATCGAATCACAACTCGAAGAATCACACTTCCAAATTGGAAGCGGTGTCGCCCAATAGCGGTTACGCGAGATGTTCCAATCTGGTGCGGTCTCGAGTCCGTTTTTGAATCGGCCATTCTTTAAGTGATCGGGATACCAATTGATGTCTTGATTCAATTCGAGAAGTCTCGATTTAATCTTTTGAACATTGATAAACCATGCAGGAATCGCATTGTAAAAAAGAGCAGTCGAACAGCGCCAACAATGTGGATAGCTGTGCGTGAATTGTTTTCTTTCAAAGAGAAGTCCGCGCTCCTCGAGATCCCGTTTAATTGTCTTCTCGGCTTTTTTAAAATATTCACCTCGAACAAATTCTGGACCATCCTCATTGAAATTTCCTTGCGTATCGAGTATCGGAACCATTGGCAAATCAATCTTGAGCCCAAGGTTAAAGTCGTCTTCTCCATAAATCACAGCCGTGTGCACAACTCCGGTTCCATCCTCTGTTGTGACAAAATCCGCTGTCGTCACGTAATAAGCTTTCTTCCCTATCTTCTCGACAGATGACAATCGATACAACGGTTCATATTCCAATCCTTCCAGCTCACTCCCCTTCATCTCGCGCACAATCTCAACATCGTTCCCGAGAACCTTCGCCACCAAATCTTTTCCAAGAATAAAATGTTCTTCTCCTCTCTTTGCAAGAACATAATCGATATCCGCCCCAACCGCGAGCGCGACATTTCCAGGAAGTGTCCAAGGTGTCGTCGTCCAAGCGAGAATAAATGTATTCACGGGTAATTCAATTTCTTTTCTTCCCTTCTCGACTTCTCGACTTCTCGACTTCTTAACAACTTCAAATTCGACAATCACAGACTCCTCCGTCACATCCTTATAGGAGTTATCCATCGCCACTTCAAAATTTGAAACCGGTGTTTCACAACGCGGACAATACAATAAAACTTTTCTACCTTCATACAACAATCCTTTTTCTTGAATCTGTTTTACTGCCCACCACACGGATTCCATGTACTTTGTATCCATGGTCTTGTAGGAATTTTCAAAATCTACCCAACGACCAATGCGCTCCACGGTTTTTCCCCATTCGCTCGCATACGTAAGCACTGCAGAACGACACGCATTATTAAACACATCCACTCCCTTTTCTTCAATCTGTTTTTTTCCAGAAATCTCAAGTTGTTTCTCAACAATATTTTCAATAGGAAGCCCGTGACAATCCCAACCCCACACACGGCGCACGCGATAACCTTTCATGGTCCAGTAACGAGGAATCACATCCTTGATCGTCGATGCGAGAATGTGTCCGTAATGCGGCAAACCTGTCGCAAACGGCGGACCATCATAAAAAACATAGGAACCGTGCGGCGCGGGTTTTTCAAGTGTCTTCTTAAAAATCTGGTTTTGTTTCCAGAATTCCAACGTTTGTTTTTCTTGTTCGGGAAAAGTCATAAATATTTCAGTAATTCATCTCGTAAGATTTTTGCTTCACGTAAAATATTGTGAAGGGTTCCTTGTTTTAAGTCTGTACGATGATTCGGTATCGTTGCTCGAGAACCATTCATGTGTTTCATCACGACATGACTTCCCGTTTGATGATGAAAATAAAAACCGGCCCGTTCAAGAGCCCGGATCATGTCTTGCGAAGTGACAGAAGGCATCTTTGGGCTCATGCAGGAATCGCATTAATTCGAATACGAGAAATAAATTCATTATTCTCTGATGGAATTTCCTGGTCATCCATTTGAAGACTTTCAATATATGCACGAATCGCATCTTTTGCCATCACTTGTGCCTCTTCGAGAGAATCACCTTCCGTGAAACATCCAGGGAGAGCTGGCACAGAAACGGTAAATCCACCCTCCTTGGCTGGAAAGAAAATCACTGTAAAATCGTAATATTTCTCTTGGATCATATTAATGAAAGATTAGCACCGGATATCGAAAAAGGCAAACAAAATCGATTGTTCGATCTGGCTGGTCAAATCACAAATCGAAAAAAGAATAGGGAGTTTTCTTTTCCCTATTTTCTTTTCTGTCTGCTACAATGTTCCCACTATGAATAAATCAACCATTTACATCGGCGGAGACCACCAGGGCTGGGAAATGAAATCTGCGCTTGAGGACATGTTAAAAGTAGAAGGCTACCGCGTGGTCGACATGGGAAACTCGAATCTTGTTCAAGGCGATGATTATCCGGACTTTGGATACGCGGTTGCAAAGCGCGTTGTAAATGATACGGGTTCTCACGGAATTGTGATCTGCGGATCCTCGGCTGGAATTTGTATTGTGGCAAACAAAGTCAAAGGTGCACGTGCTGCAACAGGATTCAATGAAGCATCCGCTCGATCTGCTCGTGAGGACGATAATTCAAACATTCTGTGCCTTCCCGCACACTTCATGAAAATCGCAGACGCAAAAAAAGTAGTCGATGCCTGGCTCAACTCGGAATTCTCCGGTGCAGAACGCCACATGCGTCGTCTCGAAAAAGTTCGACAGATAGAAAACGAAGAATTTGGTTTATAGAGATCCCCCCTCCTTCACAAGGAGGGGGCTAGGGGGTGGTCGCATTACGAATTCGATGGTGATTCACACTTCACTGAACAGGCTGAAAAATATGATAAAAAACGAAAGTAATTTATTCACGATCACGCTTCTTCGTGACCACCCCTCAATCCCCTCCTTGTGAAGGAGGGGAGAAAAACCCTATGCCACAAATCATCCCTGCCTTTCTCGTCAAATCTGAACAAGAGTTTGAACAAAAACTTCGTCTCGTTGAGCATGCGTGTTCTTTGATACAGGTAGATATCCTTGATGGATCCCTTTTTAACAACGTATGCTGGTTCGATCCAATCGCAATCGGACAACTCACAACTTCTGTCGAAATGGAACTTCACCTCATGGTGGAAAATCCGATTCCGATCATCGAGGAATTTCAAAAACATGTTCCAAACCTTAAACGAGCGATTGTGACGGCAGAAATGCATCGCCCAACAGGAGCGGTTATCGCGTACATCAAAGATGTTTTGAAACTCGAAGCGGGTGTTGCGATCAATCCGGAAACACCTCTTCATGAAATTGAGGATGTGATTCATCTTATAGATCAACTGACAATCATGGGCGTCCACCCCGGACAATCCGGACAAGCCTTTCTTGGCGAGATGATCCTTGATAAAATAAAAGCTGCAAGACACCATCGCCACGATCTTATGATCGAAATGGATGGTGGACTCACAGAGGAACTCATACAACCACTGCTCGATGCGGGAGCAAATCGCCTTTGTGCAGCATCGCTTCTTTTCAAAGACGAGAATCCACAAGAAAAACTAAGACGCTTGTACCAAACATTTCACCTTTAGCTTTCGATCGTATGTCCAACTTTCAAAAATACGCTTTCGCTGTGATTTCATTTCTTTTTCCTTTCCTCGTGACGGCAACAGTGCATGCTGCCACAACTCCCCTTTCCGCACTACAATCTGGTGATCTCATCCGAGGGGAAACGAACTCGTCCGTTTATTACTTCGGAGCCGATGGGATGCGATATGTTTTTCCGAATGAAAAAATCTTTTTCACTTGGGAAAAAGATTTTAAAAACGTAAAATGGATTTCTGACGCGCATCTTTCTCGTTTACAAATCGGCGGAAATGTCACGTACAGACCTGGTTCAAAATTGATTCGATTCGAAGGGGATCCGCGCGTCTATGCCATAAGTAAAAACGGAACCTTGCGCGCGATCCGATCGGAAGCAATCGCACAAGAATTATACGGAAAAAAATGGAGCATGGAACTCGATACCCTTCCCCCAAATTTATTTCGCAACTACTCTCTCGGCGATAAAATTAATCTTGCCTCACAATATTCCAAAGATGCGGAACAAAAAGAAATCAGATCGATTCAGGAAGACAAATCTCTTTTCGCTCCCACAATTGTACATATAGGAGATCAAGGGTATCTGGATCCAACCATCTACATAAAATCCGGTCGAGCGGTTCGTTTTCAAAACAATGGAACCATTCCTCATTCCGCAACAGAATGGAATCATATTTGGGGAAGTGGAACTCTTCATCCCGAAGAATCCTTCACAAAATACTTCTTTCAAAAAGGAACATGGTCGTATTACTCCATGTATGATGAAAAATCTAACGTTAGTGGTGCAATTGTCGTTGAATAACGAACATGCTATCCTATAACCATTCTTCATTTCTTCATTAACCTCTTCCTTATGACAAAACGTCTTGTTTTGATCAGTGCGTCAGCCGTCCTTGCTATTTCTGTATTACTTTCAGGACTTGTGACCATCACAAGCTCGGCACACGCCGGTTTACTGACAACGCTCGCCAATTTAAAATCGGGAGATCTTGTTCGTGGTGAAAGTTATTCTGCGGTCTATTTTTACGGTGCAGACGGATTCCGCTATGTGTTTCCAAACGACAAAACATATTTCACGTGGTATCAAAATTTTGATTCTGTAAAATGGGTTTCCGATGCGGATCTTTCAAAAATTCAAATCGGTGGAAACATCACGTACAAACCAGGCGTACGCATGATCAAAATTAATTCAGATCCTCGTGTGTATGTCGTTTCAAAAGGTGGAACCATTCGCGCAATCGCTTCTGAAAACGTTGCAAGTGCATTATACGGAGCAACATGGAATAAAATGATCGATGACGTACCAGATGGATTCTTCTCTAATTATAAAATGGGTGGAAAAATTGATGACGCAAGCATGTTCAGTGTGAACGGCGAAAAATCTGATGCCGCAAATATTGGTGTCGATAAAACATTACAAGCACCCACCGTCATCTCGCTTACAGATTCCGGTTACAGCCCAACGAATGTGACGATCAAAGTAGGAACTGTTGTAAAATTTATGAATAACGGATCCGCTAAACACACCGCTTCTGATGACGCCGGCGATTGGGGAACAGGTACATTGAACGGTGGAGACAACTTCTCCCGCTACTTCAAACTTCCTGGAACATACCATTTCCATGACGCCTATGGGGCAAGCAAAGGAACGATCAATGTGCAATAAACTTCGAATAAAAAAATCCCGAATTCAAAAAGAGTTTGGGATTTTTTGTTATTTAGTGCTTTTCTTTTAGTGCTTTGTGTTACAATATCCTCACTATGCTTCCATTCTCACTTGGACCGAAAGTCCGCCAACCACTTCACCTGCATGACAAAAAATTAAAATCACTCGAAAAAAAAGCTGCGGAAATTCGTGAGGACTTAATTGATATGCTGGTCGAGGCAGGCTCCGGCCACAGCGCAGGACCGCTTGGCATGGCGGATATTTTTACGGCATTGTACTTTCACGTGATGGTACACGATCCAAAAAAACCCATGTGGTCTGATCGTGATCGTTTAATTTTATCAAACGGTCACATTGTCCCGATCCGATACGCGACAATGGCACACGCAGGATATTTTCCAAAAAAAGAACTCATGACCCTTCGCAAACTCGGCAGTCGTCTACAAGGTCATCCGGAATACGCATACATGCCAGCGCTTGAGACAACATCCGGCCCACTCGGATCCGGTTCCTCGCAAGCTGCAGGTATGGCATATGCTGCACTCATGGATCGCTCACCTTGGCGCGTTTATTGTTGTATGAGCGACGGCGAACTTGAAGAAGGTCAAAGCTGGGAAGCAATCCAATTTGCCGGCGTAAACAAACTGTATAATTTAACGATGATCATTGATCGCAACAACATTCAGATCGATGGCCCAACAGAAGAAATCATGCCTCTTGAACCACTTGCCGCAAAATTTGAAGCATTTGGATTAAACGTCATACGCTGCGCAGGCAATAATATTCGAGATTTCGTAACAGCAGTTGAACGAGCGCAAGCTGTCAGTGATAAATGCTCGGTGATTATCGCCGACACAATTCCAGGATACGGTGTTGATTTCATGGAATACGATTTTTCCTGGCACGGAAAACCGCCCGCAAAAGGTGACGAAGCCAAAAACTCCTTAAAAGCACTCAGAACGTTATGGGGAAAAATTGAAA
Source organism: uncultured Gammaproteobacteria bacterium (assembly GCA_964360375.1). Classification (GTDB taxonomy): domain Bacteria; phylum Patescibacteriota; class Patescibacteriia; order UBA9934; family GWF2-40-263; genus XYB2-FULL-45-11. Next base: position 7,821 of record CAYHWG010000036.1, read on the forward strand.
GCGAACACGAATAAGGCGCAGATGGCACAGAGGGCTCAAAAGGTGCAAAGGGATATGATATACGAAAAACAACAACATATTTCAACAAAGCCGTATCATTCTTTACTTGCTTGGAAAGAAGCACATGCACTTGTTCGACTTATTTATTCTTATTCAAACACATTTCCAAAGCACGAACTTTACGGCCTCACATCACAGTTACGTCGAGCAGCCGTTTCGGTTCCAACAAATATCGTCGAGGGCTATGCTCGTAAATCGATCGGAGAACTAAAATATTTTCTGAACATTGCAAAAGCATCGATGGCGGAATGTGAATATCTCACAGAACTCGCCCACGAACTCACTTACCTCACAGACACGAACTATTTGCAGCTGGAGGATCAGAGAGCACGTGCATCATATCTGCTCAATCACTTTATTAAATCCAAACAGTAGTTTCTAAAACACCTCTGCGCCTTCTGCGCCCTTTGAGCCCTATGAAACCCTCACATACCAAAGGCTTAAATCCCGCAATGTATCTCACCCGAAACCTCTTTGATACAAAATCGCTCAAACAAATCCCTACACGAAACGGGTACGGTGAGGGTGTGGTTGAGGCTGGTAAACGCGACAAAAATGTTGTCGTGCTTTGTTGTGATCTTACGGAGTCGACGCGTTCGGAAGCATTTAAAAAAGCGTTTCCGAATCGATTTGTACAGATGGGTGTTGCAGAACAATCCCTTGCATCGATCGGTGCTGGCATGGCGATGGTGGGAAAAGTTCCCTTTATTTCGAGTTATGCAACATTCTCGCCTGGGCGAAACTGGGAACAAATTCGCACGACGATCGCGCTTCAAAATTCAAACGTCAAAATCGCGGGTGCACACTCGGGATTATCTGTCGGTCCAGATGGAGCAACGCATCAGATGCTTGAAGATATCATTATCACGCGTGCTATTCCAAACATGACGGTTGAAGTTCCGTGCGACATGATCGAGACACGTAAAACCACGCTTGCTGGGGCAAAAATGGTCGGACCTTTTTACTTTCGTTTTGCACGTGCAAACTCTCCTGTCTTTACAACCGAAAAAACACCGTTCAAACTCGGTACGGCGGAAGTTTTTCGATTTGGAAACGATCTCACGATCATCGCCGCTGGTCCGCTCCTGTATGAAGCTCTTGTCGCCGCAGAGATGTTATCGAAGGATCATGGCATTGAAGCACGTGTCATCAATTGCCATTCCATCAAGCCATTCGATGAGAAAACAATCGTCGCGGCCGCAAAAGAAACAGGAGCTGTTGTGACCGTCGAAGAAGGACAGGTGCACGGAGGACTCGCCGGAGTCGTTTGCGAAACACTCGCCCTCACGAACCCTGTTCCCATTGAACGTATCGGCGTACAAAATTTATTCGGAGAATCCGGAGAACCACGACAAGTACAAGAAGCGTTCGGTGTAACAGCTCCCTTCATCGCTCTTGCTTGTGACCGCGTGTTGCAACGCAAAATGGGAAATCCTGTTTCAAAAATACCTGCACACATTCAAGCCGCCGAAGAACAACGATTGCTCATGCGAGAATCTGTCATGAATGAAGCCTTATCACGCGCACCTGTAAAATGGGGCGGGAAATCCGGCAGATCCGGCTCCGCCGGAAAACCGAATGTGCCAATGCACACAAAATAAACATATGTTCGATCTCATTGCTATAGGCGACATTAAACTCGACACGTTCGTTCTTCTCGACGATGCGAGCATTTCTTGCCAACTGAAAATGCCGGAATGTCAGCTTTGTCTTGAATATGGAGCTAAAATTGCAGTAAACGTTGTTGATTCACAAATTGCCGGCACTGCACCAAATGTAGCCGTTGGTCTTGCGCGCATGAAACTAAAAACAGCCGTCATGAGCAATATGGGCATTGATGGAACACAGCAACTCGCCCTTTCAAAACTTACACAAGAAGGGGTCTCGACCAAATTCATTCGCACCATCAAGGATATTCCAAGCGCCTATTCCGTGATCCTCATGTTCAAAGGCGATCATACTGTTCTTGCATCACAAGCAAAACGCAAATATACCTTTCCAAAACCATTTCCAAAATCTAAATGGATTTTTGTTGGAGAGATGGGAAACACCTATGAAAAAATGTTTCGTGAAATTTCAACGTCCATAAAACGCGATCACACACAACTTGCGTTCAATCCTGGCACGATTCAAATCCAAGATCACAAAAAAGAATTGTTCGATTTAATCCGCGTGACGGCAATTCTCTTTGTAAATCTTCAAGAAGCACAAGCGATCACCAACGAAAAAACAGATGAAATTCATCATCTCGCAACAGCGCTTTGGAAACTCGGGGCAAAACGTGTGATTATTACAGACGGAAAAAACGGATCGTATGATTTTGACGGAGAAACACTTCTCCACTGTTCAATCTTTCCAGGAAAACTCATAGGAACTATCGGCGCAGGTGACGCATTTGCAACCGGCTATATCGGTGCACTCATGAAAATGACAAAAACACATCCTCTCGTCTGGGGCGCAATAAATTCCGCCTCTGTCATAGGACATGTGGGGCCAGAGGAAGGATTATTATCAGACACAAAAATTCTCGCACGTTTAAAAAAACATAAATCGTTTGGGCCGAAGAAAATTTAGCAAAAGAAAAAAGCGGCTGCAAGGCTGCTTTTTAAAACGAAGAGATTTGCGAGACGAGGAACGCGAACCCGCCATTCCGATTCCACC
>CAYHWG010000037.1:0-9744 GCA_964360375.1 uncultured Gammaproteobacteria bacterium
ACTCTTTCCCTACACGACGCTCTTCCGATTATGTGAGGATTTTTTTATAAAAAAACCTCACAAGAATATCGAGTGAGGAAGAGTGAAATCAATGGATACGTGCATGTCTTGCACAAAATCCATGGGATTTGAAATTTAAGCACGATGCACTGCTTCATAAACCCGACCAGGGTTTTCTCCACAGCGATCACAGAACAGGACAGGATTAACGAATGATTTAGATCCGCAGTTTGGACAAAGCGAGCTTTCACATGAAAACAACGTTACATCTGCCGCCGCCCATTCACGAATCGTGTGTGGGCGTTTGTTTGTGGCAACATCTGCGAGTTCAATTTTCATTCCGAGCTTAGGATCAATGAGGGTTACGTTTGTATCCTCAGGAAGACCAAGGACAAGAAATTCCTTGCAGATTTCGCTCACATGAAGAAGCGAATGTGCAAGAAAACTATCCTTGAAAATATAGCCAGACATGGAATCGATGTCGAGCTTGATAAGAATGTGGTGAGACATGTTAAACCTCCATTGGATTTGAATGAACGATGGTAAGGGTAGAATATCAAGCGATGCAGATCTTCCAATGGAGGGTGTCGTAAGTTTTGACAACAGAATTCTACAAAATAAAAAAACCTCACGTTTTGTGAGGTGAGAGGGAAAATGCTGTTATGCGTCAGGACCGTTTGCGAGATCGTGTCACGGTTCCAGAAAGTGGCTTGTGTGATGAGCAACGAATTCCATTGCTACAACCAACGCAATACTTAGCCTTTTCTGCATAGACCGTTCCGCATTTACACGTAGGTTTGTCTTTCCACGATTCATCAACAGGTTTTGCGCATTGCGGACAGAAACGGAAATCATCACAGACGTTCCTTCCACATTCGCATTTTTTTGGTTTGAGTGAATCAAGTTTGATGACAGGTGAAACTTTTGTTTCACACACAGGACAAACTTTCCATTTTTCATCAAGTGCGGCTGCACACTCTTTGCAGAATTTGTTCAGAATGTATGTTGGACCACGACGATTTTGAAATGGAATAAAATTAGGACTCGAAGTGTAAGGTAAATTGGTAAAAGATGATGGTTCAGAATAATCAGTTGGTTGTCGATACGGAGCTGACGAGCCGCCATAATTGGGACTCCCATTTTTCATTGGGTTAATCATGATAAACCTCCGCATGAATGGTTTGAGGGTCTGCCGCGCATCGATAACAGAATCGATGTGTAGCATCTTTGAACGTTTGAAGTCCACACCGAGGACAGAATTCGGATCCAATGTGAAAGAATGTTGATGCGCTGTTTGCCCAGTCTTTTGTTGTGTAGAGTTCAAGCGATTGAATCACTTCATGATTAAATGTGATCTCACACAGGTTTGGATCAAGAAGAGCTATACGCGTTCCACCAAGCACTCCATGTTGGATCATGTTCCTACAAAGAACAGCAACAGAAAGAACAGATGTTGTGATGCCACTCGTTTTGCGAAGACCGATCCCCCAGTCTATCCCGATGACATCTTGTGAAAGATTGTTTGGACAAGAGAGATAGATCCAACGAATGAATCCACCAAAACCATAATGATGATTTGGTTTGTAACAGAGCTCTGGTGGATCAATGTTTGGAAATCCTTTCACTAAATGAGAATGAAGACCACTTTTTTGTTCTTTTGGCACTGCGAAGACAGAAATGTCTTTTCGCAAATGCGTGACGCCTTTACCGATCCCCCAGCCGATCCAAGGATAACCTTGGCGTACAGCCGGATCGAGAAGGTTTGGGTCAATATGCGAGCCGTTTTGAAGTGGCATGCGCACGTAGGGAAAAAGAGAACAAATAGGTTTTCGGATTTCATCGAACAAATAAATGCTCGACATACACACCTCTTTTTTTTCGAACGTATTGTTCTTGTAAGAAGAATATCAAATGTTCCCGTTATCAAAAGAGACGCTGACGTAATATTCGACAACATATTGACTGTCGAGATTCTGCATGAGATCCTAGAATATATGGGTATGAACTATTCAAACGAGATATTAAAAGGACTTGGTGCATTTGGACTTGACGAAAAAGAAGTCAAAGTTTATCTCGCGGGTCTTGAAATTGGAACCGCAAGTGTTCTTGAATTATCTCGACGGACAAGTTTGCCACGCACAACACTATATCCGATTTTGGAGCGTCTCGAGCATCAAGGAGTGTTTAAAGTGGGAAAGCAAAAAAGTACAAAGGTGTATATCGCGGAGATGCCGGATGTTTTGAAACGTCAACTTGATGAACGTGCCGCTATTTTTTCAAAAACATTGCCAGCACTTGAAACGATTCATGGATCCGTCCATGAAGGACCGGGAGTGACGTTTTATGAAGGATCGGATGGATTCAAACGTGTGTGGAAAGCAATCATCGGATCGGGTGTGAAGGAATATCGACTGATCACAAGCGGAACAGGACTTCTTGATTATGTGAAAGAGCCTTACATTGTGAAGCGGGTTATTGCAGAGCGCATGCAAAAGAAAATTTTGAGTAAACAACTTATTCCGAATAATCGTAATACACGAAAAATTGTAGAAAAAGATCATGAGGAGTTACGTGAATCGCGTTTTCTTCCAGCCAACATATCGTTGCCTTCAACGGTGATTATTTTTGCGGATCACGTTGCGTTTATTACTACACGAAAAGAAAATACAATGATCCTTCTTGCATCAGGAGACGTGGCGCTTACCTATAAAACATTGTTTGATTTGATTTGGGATAAAGCGGATAAGGCTGATACACTGTAGGAACATGAAAACTACAAATAAAACACTCTATATTATTGACGGAAACGCTTTACTTCACCGAGCTTGGCATGCTGTTCCTCCACTTGCAACAAAAGACGGCTTGATCGTAAATGCGGTTTACGGGTTTACAAATGTTGTGGAAAAAATTCGTTTAAGTTTTAAACCGGATTATCTTTGCGTTGCGTGGGATTTGCCTGAAAAGACATTTCGACATGAAGCGGTTGAATCTTATAAAGCCACTCGCGTAAAAAAAGAACCTGAATTGTACGCCCAGATTCCGATGATTCAGGAATTATTGTTGTCCTATCATGTTCCATCATACAGCGCTCCTGGATATGAAGCAGATGATGTGATCGGAACCATTGCGGAGATGGTGAAATCCGGCGGAGCCGGATCCGGCTCCGCCGGAAAACAAAATGTGCATGTGGTGATCGTCACAGGTGATATGGATGCGTTACAACTCGTTGATGATCATGTGAACGTCCTTTCGTTTGTGAAAGGCGTGAGTGAAACAAAAGTGTATGATGTGGCCGCGGTCATCGAGCGTGTAGGACTTAAACCTGAACAATTGATTGACTATAAAGCATTGCGAGGTGATACGTCTGACAATATTAAAGGGATCGCTGGTATTGGCGAGAAAGGCGCGCTTGAATTGATTCTGAAGTTTGGAACGATCGATGGGATCTTTGACGCATTGAAAAAAGGTGAAGTGCCATCCAAATTTGCAAAGAAACTTGAGGGAAATGAAAAAGTAGCAGAAGAATCGAAAATGCTCGTCACAATTATTCGTCATGTCCCGATGAAGTTTCATCTTGATGAAACGGTTTATCAAGCACCGAATCTCGATTCGCTTCTCGAACTGTTTCGTAAATATGAGTTTCGATCGTTGCTCCGAAAGTATTCGACAGCGATGAGTGAACCACAGATGGAGGTACCGCCGATCGATGATATGAGAGGCGAAAGAAGTCAAGAAGTCGAGAAGGAAAGAAGGAAAGAAGTTGTGTCATCCCGAGCGGAGCGCAGCGCAGCCGAGGGATCTCTCCGTTCGTCGTCGAACTCCTTAGTCGAGATGACAAAAAAAATCGAACTCGTCCGCGACATCGCCACTCTCGAATTGGCGCTTCAAAAAATCAACGACACAACCATTGGCATTCTTCTCGGCACGCAAACTCCTGATCTCTTCGGCACAACATATGCAGCCTTTGCCATCTCGGACGGCACGTACACGGTTTGTGTGATGAGTCCGTCAAAGATACTGCTCGATGCTTTACATAAAAAAATTTCGCATGCGGAAAAAGTGGTAATGCATGATGAAAAGTTTTTGATGCACACACTCGGATGGAAATTTACGAACGAAGTCTTTGATGTGATGATCGCATCGTATTTGTTAAAAGCTGGTTTTCGAACGTATGATCTTGCGAGTTTACTCACGGAACAGCTTGGAATAAAAAATTTGGAATTGCCAGTTTCCTATACTTCGGAAAAAGATTACAAAAAAATCGCAGAGTTCGTACAGCACTTACCAGCTCTCGAAAAAGTTCTTCGCAAAAAGTTACATGAGACCGAGCAAGAAAAAGTTTTTGATGAGATTGAAATGCCACTCATTCCTGTTTTGTATCGCATGGAGGAAAAAGGGATTGAGGTGGATGTAAAAGCACTTGGCGTTTTTTCAAAAGAACTTGCAAAGAATATTACGTCACTCGAAAAAAAGATTCGCGACATTGCGGGCGAAGAAGTGAACGTGAATTCTCCAGCGCAACTCGCGCATGTGCTCTTCGAAACACTTCAACTCTCGACCAAACACATTAAGAAAACAAAAACAGGATTCTCGACCGCAGCATCGGAACTCGAGAAGTTGATGGACGAGCATGAGATTGTTCCGATGATCTCGGAATATCGTGAACTCGCGAAGTTGCAATCAACGTATGTAGAAGCACTTCCGCGACAGGTCGCGAAAGATGGTCGCATTCACACAACGTACAATCAAACGATTGCGGCAACAGGGCGACTCTCGTCGATCGATCCAAACTTACAAAACATTCCGATCCGCACAGAACTTGGGCGTGAGATTCGTAAAGCATTTGTTGCGGCTGATCAGTGTGTTCTTGTTTCCGCCGATTATTCGCAAATTGAACTTCGACTTGTCGCGATTCTTGCAAATGATCGTCCGTTCATCGATGCATTTAATGCAGGTGCAGATATTCACACGCGTACAGCAGCCGAAGTTTGGGAGGTTCCTGAGACGGAAGTAACGAAAGATCAGCGTCGCGCCGCAAAGGCGATTAACTTCGGAGTCCTCTACGGAATGGGACCTCGCTCCCTTGCGCGATCAACCGGACTCACGATGTCGGAAGCAAAAACATTCATTGAAAAATATTTTTCGATCCACCACGCCGTGCGAGAATATCTCGACACACTAAAAAAGAAAGCCCATGATGACGGATTCGTGCAAACATACTTTGGACGTCGTCGATATTTTCCGGAAATCGAATCGGGAATGCAAATGCTCATCGCGCAAGCGGAGCGTATGGCACAAAACATGCCGATTCAAGGAACACAGGCAGACATTGTAAAAATGGCGATGTTGTCGGTATCTGGATGGTTGAAACAAAGCAAACTCAAAGCAAACATTCTTTTGCAAGTTCATGACGAACTTGTTCTCGAAGTTGCACGGGAGGATGTGAATACGGTTTACAAAGGGGTAAAGGAGATTATGGAGGGAGTCGCAAAGTTTGAAGTATCGCTTCTTGTTGAGGTAAAGGCTGGGCTGAATTGGGGGGAGATGGATGTTGTGTCATCCTGAGGGAGTTCGACGACCGAAGGATCTTTTCGGAACGTAAAACCACCGTATTACACGGTGGTTTTTGGTAACCCATTCCATATTTCGTTAAACCACATCGTGAATGATTTTGCCATTGCCTCATTTTCAATAATGATCCCAGACGGATATCCTGTGATATCAATGTAAGCAATTTTGTTTTTCCACATAACATTATCTGTTGGAAATACTCCTTTTTCTTTTGGCCAAATTCTATAATGTTCTGGTTTGATTTTAGATGTGTATGTTTTTATCATGGAATCCTCGGCAACAATATCGCGCCCGAGCATGTTTGGATAATCGAAATAGGCAAAGTCAGGGATGATTTTCTCAAGATTCTCGGGAGAGAAAATCGTCAGCACTTCGATCTGTGCGTCACTTTTTTCAATATCGTGTCGAATCTCTGCATACATTTGTTTGACCCCTTCGATTCCGTTAAAGAATCGAACTTTTGTCTTTTCCTTACTTCCGACCTGAAGCGCATTAAACTCACTCGCCATTTCCACAACTTTTTTTTCAATTTTTTGTAGCTCCTTTTGTTCGCGAGAGATAAAAGCCAACAATCCAGCATGGTCTACGGACTCATACGTCTTTTTTCCACGATCCTCTACTTCGCTTACAAGGCCTTTCTTAACTAAAACTTCCACGATCCCATAGATATGTGTTCGGGTGATTCCGGATTCTCGAGCAAGAACGGAAACAGTACTTTTACCCAACCGAACCAAAGCCAGAAACAAATCCACCTCTTTTTCAGAGAGTTTGAGGTTTTCAAGCGTTTCTCTTAATTGAGTCATATTTCAAAACTGTTGTAAATTATTTACGACAAAAATAATATAACATACAATATTTAAACTAGCAATAGCTAAAATAGTGTAACTTATGTATTGACAAAAAATGAAAAAAGTGGTATACTGATGTCATCAAGAATGAGAGAGCAACCAAAGAGGTTCGCCACTCGCTTGAGGAGAGAGTCATTCGAAACGGCGGTTCAATGAATCGCCAAAAGGAGAAAAAATGAACACGCGAAAGACGCGTCTGGAACACTCGATCGAAGACTCATATGAGCCACACGACATCACTCATCAAAACAGTGATGAGTGGAAGAAAATGAAAGAAATGATCACAAGCGCGCTCTGGTTGAAAGAGGAGGTGAAGGGATGGTACTTTAATGGGCAAAATCATTTCTATGGAGCTGAGCTCGAATTGATTACACCCGATATGAGGCGGATGGTGCTCGGCCGGACTGATCGGTACCAGTACCCCAGCGACTACTCTGGTGCCAATGACAGGCGAAAGCCAATCTTTCTCAGCACCAATCTGTACATGAGACCTCATCACTCCACGGATGACCCACGTTCGTTTCTCTTGGACGAGTCCAATCAGGCTCGTGCCATTCTTGCACGCATCGGAAACGCGCTCGAAGCCTAACCCATCAGGATGAAACTTGAATCGAACGCACGACACTCTCGCGTTCTTCAAGAGATGGGTTCCCTTCTTGGACGATCAACAATGTGTTGGTTGGACGAGAGTGGAGAAGAGTTCATTCAATAAAAACGGGCGATCACCGAATCGCCAAGAGGAGAACATGTCGATTAAGCAATGGGAAAAAGATGTTCCCTATCGACATCGCCAAGTTTATGCAGCGTTTGCAAAAGTAGATGTGAGTGTTTGTAAAGTCTGTCCATATTTTCGTCCAATCGAAAATCCGGACGCTGGGCAACAACCCGGAATCTGTTGTTATTGTCGTGCAGAATCCAAACTTTATGACATGCATGGTGAACCTGTGTGTGCAAATAAATAGGCACTTGTACAGAAAATACATTTTTTCTGTATTTTTTTGTCGTATTTTTCAGACGATGAATTCTATAAATTCTTATAAACATCGTGTGTTCCAATAGAACCGAACAAAATATCGCCATTTTCTTTTCGTGTAAAAATGATGCGGTATCCGTTTGCAAATGAAAGTGACCACATGCCATCGAGCGAACCCTTGAGGGCATGCAAACGCAATGACGGGTGAAGTGGATTTTGTCGAAAAAGTGTTTCTTTTGCAACGGCAATTTGTTGCATTGATGTGGGAAGATGTTTAAATTCCTTCACGAATTTGGAAGAATAATGGATATTCTTCACGATCATAAAAGTTCTGCCAAGGATTTAACAATGATCGTTTTTCCTGCCTTATATTCTTTTTCGGCAAGCTTCATGGACTTGATAAGCTCTTTTTCCGTGATGAGATGCTCATCATCTGCTACAAGATTTTGAATATAAGCACTCACGGATTTATATCCGCGTTGTTTTGCACGGCGTTTAATTTGTTGTGATGTTCGTGCAGGGAGAGAAAGACTTAAAACGGTGCGCATAGAGATGAGTAAGTGAATACTAAAATTGTAATACAGGTGTATGACACGCGTCAACTTATTGATTTCACACGTACCTTGCGATGCAGATCGATCAACGATACAATCGTGGTACAAAGATTGCTTCGTCGATGACTCCTCGCAATGACACGATTTATGTTAATTTTCGTCTACGGCGATGACAGTTTCCGCACGCAGGAAAAAGTCTCGCAGTTAAAATCCGCGTTTCGTGAGAAACATGATCCTTCGGGCCTGAACATGGTCGTTTTTCCGTCTGCGGATGGAAAGTTGATCGCGGGGGATGTGATTCAAGCGGTGACGACCATGCCGTTTCTTTCGAAACATCGCATGGTGATCATTCGAGATCTGATCGACATCGTAAAGTCCGGCGGAGCCGGATCCGGCTCCGCCGGAAAAGACGATCTTGCGCTCTGGGAATCAGGTCTCTCGAGAACACCGGAATCGACGATTGTTATTTTGTGGGAGTCAAAAGCGGTGGACGCAATCGAGAAAAAGCCATTGTTTAAAACGCTCAAGGATCATGCGCAAGTTCACACGTATCCATTCCCTGCTCTCGCGGGTTCCTCGCTCACGGCATGGATTGCGAACCGATTTAAATCAAAAGGTTCTTCGATTGAGTCGGGAGCACTTCGCGCGTTGATCGAGAGAGTTGGTGCGGATTTGTGGCAGATGAGTCATGAGATTGATAAGCTTGTTGCGTTTGCAAACGGGTCGACTATCACCGAGACGATGGTAAAAGAATTGGTGCAAGCAAACTTTGAAGGAAAAATTTTCGATCTCGTCGATGCTCTTTCACGACGTGACGTTCGTGCAACCGTTCGCATGCTCGAAGAGGAACGTTTCGCCGGTTCGGACGATTATTATTTGATGAGCATGTTCACGCGACAGATTCGTCTCCTCCTTGGTGCGCGATCCGTTCTCGACACAAATTCACGTGCCGATAAAAACTTGATCGCGACAGAACTGGATGTTCACCCATTCGTTGCATCGAAACTTGTCACACAAGCAAAAAATTTTTCGTTGCAACAGCTTCTCGACGCACACGCACAACTTTTCAAATTTGATCGCGATATGAAAAGTGGTGGGATCACAGCTGATTTAGCTGTTGATTTGGTTGCAACAAGGTTGATTAGCCCATAGGGGCTCATACTTCGTCACTCTGCGGCGTCCGTTTCATCGTATTGCTTGAGCCTGTCGAAAGCCTTTGCTCAAACAGCACTTCGACAAGCTCAGTGAATAATGTATCCGAGATACCCCGTCCGCTTGTGGCTGGGCTATTCATTTGCACGTTCCCCAAAGGCCAAGCTTATTTTTCTTAGCGAGTTTTTGTGCGGCGCGAAACTCGGCTTGATAGTTGTACGGATTTTTTTTGTTGAATGTGTACTCGCGTGCGTATCCTTGTTCGACGAGGAGTTGATTGATATGAATCTCATCGCGACCACCCCTAACCCCTCCATGCCTGCCGGCAGGCATGGCTTGTAAAGGAAGGGAATTCGGAAGAAAAACATATCGCAAAAATCGATTATACTTGTCGCGGTTATCTTGTGAATCATCCGTTTCAAGTTGCACGACTCGATCGGCAAGTAGGTTTTTGAGATATGTCGACGCTTCAGGACCAAAGCATTGCACCGGGCGATTTGGCGCGACGGTTTCGGGGGTGTTGATTCCAATGAGGCGAATTGTTTCCGGTTTATGATCAAGCGCCACAACGATGGTGTCGCCATCGATTACGCGAATGACTTGGGATTCAATCGCTGTTTTTGCAACTCTTCGATCAATTGCCTGT
>CAYHWG010000038.1:0-9434 GCA_964360375.1 uncultured Gammaproteobacteria bacterium
AGATGAGGATGCAAAAAAAAATGGTTTTGTATTTCCAAAAGGATATTTGGGAGATCCTGATAAAGAAATTTCATACAGCGTCTTACTCACTCCCGCACTTCAAACAGCCAAACAACAACCAGCGTTTGTTGGTGAATATTCAGCTGGTTATCAATGGACGTTTACCCTTTCTAAAATTATTGACACCACACCTCCAAAAATAGATCAAGTGATCTCGGCACCAGGGGCGACATCGGACAAAAATATCGCCATCGAACTCATGTTCAATGAACCGATGGATCCGATCGCTTCTACGGGCGTACATAGTGCTTCAACAAAGTTTGTTCATATCCAAACATCTTTCAAACCTGTTAACGCAGCAGCTGGAACAGCAGATAAGGATGTTTTTGGCACGTACATGATCAGCAATGGGTATAAAACGGTTAATTTTATCACTACAGACGAATGTGCAAAGGATCCGTGCGGAAATAAAATTTTCTGTTTGCCTGGTTTGAGCCAAATCACGATTCAGGCAAAAGCAGCAACACTTTCTTTGGATGAAACAGAGTGGCCTCAGGCAAAATTATTGAATGGCGTGAGTTATAACGGTCTTGCAGATGCAGCCGGAAATTCCTTTGATGGAAACGATGGAACCGCAACAGGGAAGGGAGATGGAAAAGCATGTGGAGACGGAAAATCAAAAGGTGGATGTACAAACGGCTATAAAAACGATGATTACGTTTGGACATACCAAACGACGGATAAAATAGATACGACGATTCCAAAAATCATAACGCTTTTACCGGCACCGGGAATCGATGCGGGGAGCATCGATATTAAAGCACCGCTTCAAATGATCTTTGAAAAGTCTCTTCTTTCCTCATCTATCAACTCTTCATCGATATTACTAAAATCATTTCCTGTTCAACCATCGTTATGGTTTTATCTCGGAAAAACAGAGGAATTAAAGGACGGAACAAAACCGTTTGATGCGATCAATAATCCATTTGATCATTCCATTGTTTCACTTTATCACGCAACATTCCTGCCAGCATCCATTCAACAAGGACAAGATTATTGGCCGGTTTTAACCCACGGAATAAAAGGAATAAATCAATTTTGCATGTTTCCCGCTTCCGGTCCGTCGTGCAATATTACATCGGACAATCCCAATCATTTTTGTTGTAACGGGGTGATACAAAATCAAGCAAGTGACTGTAAAACGACTTCCGGTGACTTTGTTAATAAATAGCCTACATGAAACTGAAACGATTCATTCCTTTTCTCGGATTGTTCGCGGCGATTTTCATCGCTGGATTTCTTTTTGTTCATCCGGTGTTTGCAGAAGCGCTTTCAGGAGATCAATTATTCGGTGGTGCAACGGCGAATTCCGAATCAGCGTCTGATTTAGCAGGCGCGGCAGGATTTGGTACATCCACGTTAACGGAAATTATCGCATCCATTATTCGTGTTGTTCTCGGTTTTCTTGGAATCATCACGGTTGTGTTTATTCTCTACGGCGGATTCATGTACATGACATCAGGTGGTGATGTCGAACGTATCAAAAAAGCGAAACGTGTCATGACGAATGCCATTATCGGTCTTGTGATCATTCTTTCCTCGTTTGCGATCACGGAATTCATTTTAAACAAACTGACTTCCGCAACAACAGGTGGATACTGTCCTTCGGGTGATTGTGATGATGTTTGTCCTTCTGGTAATTGTGGATATTGCCCTTCAGGTAATTGTGATAATCCATATAAACCTTTTACCTTAACAAATGTCAATACAAAATGCTCCGAAGGTTTGCGTAATCTTTCCTTACAATTTTCTTTTTCCGGTTCTGTTGTTCTCAAAGACGGTATTCATGTTTATATGGGAACAGGAGCTGCGGCAAAAAAGAAAGACAATGAAGTTCTGGGATCTTATAAGGTTTCAGGAAATAAGGTGACGTTTGTTCCTGAATCCCTGTGCGTAAATCCATTGTTTCCAAACGATGAAAAGAAAAAAGTTCACTGTTTTGATGAATTCACAACGTATACGTATGTGGTAGATCCAAGCGCTGTTACTTCCACTTCCGGTGTTTCACTTACCGAATGTGCGAATCCTTCCATAGGAGCGCCTGCTTGTGAAGATATATTTACAACAGGCAGCGGAATCGATGTAAAATCACCGACAGCAACATGGGAGAATCCTCCAAAATTTGCGTATATGTCAAACCCGGATTTGAATCTTTTTCAGATCAAAACGTTGGATGATACGGGGGTTGCAAGCACAGAATATTTTGAGGAGAATCCACTTTCTGCATTTTTCAGTGCAGATGTGACGTATTCCTCAAAAGGAGAATTAATCGGACAGAGTTTTCCATTACCGACAGGAGCAGATATTCTGACTTATTATTACAATATTTTTACCACAAAAGATTCCGGACAATGGAATCCGGATCCCGCACTTCTGACCAACAAATCGTATCCTGTCTTTGCTGTTGCAAATGATTGCGCAGGAAATACCACAAAGACTGCAAATATTTCCGTTTTATTGCGAGATGCATCCTGTACAGACACAAAAGTATGTGGAGGAGATTCTAAAAGTGCAACGTATTGTGGAATTTGTAATGGAGGTTCCTGCACCGTAGATGCGGATTGTAATTCTGGATTGTGTGTGAACGGTTTTTGTGTGCAAAACCCAGTTATTCAATCTGTGTCACCAGACAATGGCGCGATCGATAACCTTATTACGATTCGAGGAAAGGGTTTTGGAAAAAACCCAGGAACGATCGATTTTCTTGGACCAAAAGATGCGGAAGGAAATTATCCATCTACAAAAAATATTGCTTCGTATATTTGTAGCGGAAGCACAATTCCTACATGGTCGGATACACAAATCGTCGTTCAAATTCCAAAGGATGCAAAAGATGGACCACTTCGTGTGAACGTACCAGAAGTTCCTGAGGTTCCAAAAGTTCCTGCTACTGCCGTAAAACCAGAAATTCCGGCTATTCCAAAAGTTCCGGCGAAATCTGATCGTACAGATGATTCTCTTGGTCCGCTCATGCCAAACGGGTTTGATGTGAATAAAGTAAAACGACCAGGTTTGTGTGCTCTTACGGACACAAACAACAAGGTTTTAAACGCAGCTTCAACCAGTACGATAAACAGTGTTGTCAGATTTAAAGGACTTTCGTTTGGAAATGAAAAATTATCCTCTTCTGTTTATT
The DNA here is from genome assembly GCA_964360375.1 of uncultured Gammaproteobacteria bacterium. Lineage (GTDB taxonomy): Bacteria > Patescibacteriota > Patescibacteriia > UBA9934 > GWF2-40-263 > XYB2-FULL-45-11. The sequence continues at coordinate 3,197 of CAYHWG010000038.1, forward strand.
TTTCAAATTTTATTTCAGACTTAACGACACCGTGGGCAAACGAAACGGTAGAGGCGACTGTTCCACTTTTAAAAACAGGTGTTTACGACGCCCAAATTTTTACAGGTGATTTTTATTGTATCGGTGCAAATTTAATACCGACGAGCGTGAAGTGTTCCGTGAATGCAAATTGTAAAAGTGGGGAAGTGTGCGGAAACGCACGTTGTTCTGAAACAGACACGCCGATTAAATACTGCAAATCCAACGCATCTTGTATAGGCACAGAAGGAAAATGTATGGATGTGCGCGTCGGAACAAATGCGCTCCAAATTGGAGTAGCAAACAATCCAACCGGAACGAAACCCGTCATCAATTCTGTCGATCCGATCCCAAAGAAGTGTGCGTATGCGACTGTACCCCCATTTCCGTTACAAAACGGTTACTCGGAGACTTGTCTTACGGACGAAGATTGTAAACCGAAAACAGTTGGAGGAAAAGAGTATAAGGGTGTTTGTACAGAGTATAAAAATTCGGGAGGTCCCGGACAATACATCACCATTTTTGGATCTGGATTCGGGACATCTTCGGCTGGCAATAAGGTAAAATTTTCCGATAAAACAGGGAGCGGCTTTGCGCTTGCGGATATTTCGTTTCCAAAAATTTGTCTTTCAAATTATTGGCACGACGATCATATTACAGTGAAAGTGCCAGCATTTTACAGTAATCTTACACTCAACAATGCGTCAAGTTCTATTACGAATTCGGATTATAATTTAACAGTTGAAAAAGGTGCGGAAATTTCTAATGCTGTTGATTTTCATATTTATCCCCAACTGGCACCTGGTCCAAGTATTTGCGCGATCTCTCCGAGTGCAGGTCCGGAAAAAACGGACGTCACATTTACGGGAGAAAATATTGGAGCGTCGAAAGGAACCGTAACGTTTACGAAAGAGTTAACGATCACTCCTTCTGCATGGACGACACCCACAAATCCCGATGATCTCATAAAATTAGGATCAACGATTATTCTTGGAGGATTGGGAGTTCCCGTCGGAGCGAAATCCGGACCCGTTTTTGTCTCAACCAGTTCACAAAAATCGAACTCTTTGAGTTTTGAAGTTGGAAATTGCAATGATGACAAAAATAAAGCACCAGATAAAAAATTGTGCAAAGCAGAACAACAATGTTGTAAAGTTTTAGGGACTTGTATTTCTCAATCTTTGCAATGTGATAATCAATCAAAAACATCACATTATGCGTACCGAGTTTCCACAAGTAAAATTCCTAAAGCTCCGGAAATCTATTGGAGTTGTAATGGAGACGGAGATGAGGATAAAACGATTATTTCCCCAACACCTTTTTTGCAAAAAAGTCCGGACGGTGTTTGTTTGGATGTGCTTGTTTCCGCAAAGTTTAAAGAGCCTGTCATAACCTCTACTCTGAACAGCTCAACCATCACGGTTGAACCGTGTGTAACCCAAGATCCAAATACAAACATCTGTACAAAATGGGGAGCAAATATAACAACAGACGGAACGTTTCCACCATCCTCGAGTGATACAAACATCACGAAAACTTTTTCTTTTAGTCCATCAGCTAAATATATTGCGAACACCCTTTATCGGGTTACGCTTAAAAAAGGAACTGGAGCTGTCGGAATCAAATCTGAGGACGGCGCACTTTTGCAAAATGATATTACATGGACGTTTAAAACAAAAGACATTGGTTGCACAATTGGAGCTCTTCAATTAAACCCAAGTAACACGACCGCAACAGAGCAAAATCAATTGGTGCCGTTTACAGCACAACTCGTCTCTTCCGGAGATAAGTGTGTGCTTGTGTCTTGTGAAAATAAAACAATTGATTGGGTATTAGGCGGTCCATCTGCAAAAAAAGCGACATTAACAACTGCACAAAAAACAGCACAAACAATAACAGATGATCAGGCTTGTTTCAATACGGTAATACCAAAAACGGAAACAAAACCGAATGAACCGGTTATTGTGAGTGCAACAGATGTGATGGGAAAAAGTGGTTCCGCAAATTTAAACATCAATTTCACCCCACTTAAAGTTTTAGAACATTTTCCGGATTGTAAAAATGCGTGCGTAAATGTTTTACCAAAGATCTCGTTTAATTATCAGATTGCAAACAGTTTTAATAAATATTTTGTTTTCATTTATAAATGCAACACAGAAGTGTGTGATGTCAATGATCTTGATACGGCGAATAATTATTACGATAACCATAATACAGTTCCGGAAAAAGGCCCGTTTACGTATAATCTTAGTTTCCCGTATGTTTCTGGAACAACAAATCCGATTCAACTTGCTCCAAACACGTGGTATCGCGTTATTTTTAGTGGAGATTTGCCAACAGAATTGAAAGTTCCGTTGAGTAAAGGTGGAGCAAATTATGGATTGAAAGATTCGAAAGAATTTGAGAAATATCCAAATTCCTATTCTTGGAAATTTAAAACCAAAAACGATGCGAAGGCTTGCGAGCCGGAGAGAATCGGCATTGTTCCACAATCTAAAACACTGATGAAAATCGGAGATCGAAGTGAATTTCAAGCAACGGCGTATGGAGCACCGGATGATTGTTCTGAAGCGGGTCAGTCGTTGCAGGAAAGTAAATTTACATGGAGTCCGTGGACGGCGGCAGATAAAACAGCTATGTCCGCAACTTCTACGCAAGATGTTGCAACGTTGTTAAATACTGTAGGGTCTTCAGAGGGCGTTAAACTTGCGAAAAAATTACCGAACACATGTACATCGGCTTGTTTAAACGCTGGTTCATTTGTTAAAAAAGGTCAGGCTATTTGTGGAAATTCTAAAATAGAATACGGGGAATCTTGTGATGACGGTAATTTATCAAACAATGACGGATGTTCTTCCATTTGTCTGCTCGAAGGAAATGCCAAACCACTTTGTGGAAATAATGTTATTGATAAAAAAACGATAGGCGGACAATCTATTCCTATCGAGGAATGTGATGATGGAAATGAAACGGCCGGAGATGGCTGCTCTAAACTTTGTCTCCTCGAAGGATCAAAATCTGTTGGAGCAGAATGCGGAAACGGAGGAAAGTTGGGACAGACATTCAGTAAAACAAACGTCATAACCGGTGGAGAATCATGTGATGATGGGAACACAGAAAGCGGAGATGGATGTTCTAAAGATTGCGTGCTCGAAGGCGGACTTAGTGTTTCAAATGTAAGTGTTTGCGGTGACGGTATTCCTGTCAATGGCGAGAGTTGTGATCCTCAAGGTTGGGAAACAACATGTGGTGATGAAAAAACGGCATGTACAGTTGGAGGAGCGGCTTGTGCGGATAAAAGCAAATGTAAATTGCGTCCGTTTAACGGATGTTCCGTTTCATGCTTGAATCAAGGCACTTCTGTCTGTAAAAATGCAAATGATGCAAATTGTTGCGGCAACGGAACAAAAGATAACGGTGAAGATGCGGATCCTGCGTCCGGGAAAGACAGATCAGGTCTTTCTTCGAGCTGTTTGTTATTGGGCTCGTCTGCGTATTACGTGATTCCTTCGTATTGTGGTGATGGTGATAATAAAGGAGCAGGTGAACAGTGCGACGCCTCTGTGGGCGCAAGTAATCCTGCGATGATTGGTGGTTATGCGGTTGCTCAAATTGCTACGGGCGCACCACTTGAAGTGGAAAAAGATGTTTCAAAAGTAACGTACGGATATGCCATTTCGAATATAACAGCTTCACTTGCTGGTCTTTCGACAAAACCGGGAACAGCGGAAGTGAAATTGCAATGCTCTTGCACAGAGGATGCTGCGTGTGGATCTTCATCAACCACAGGCTGTGGAATAGCGAAGTGTTGTTTTAATCGTCCAACAATTTCAAACATGATTCCTCCCGACGATCAAGCAAAAGCAAATAAGGTCTGTCGCAATACAGCCATTTCGATCGAATTTAGCGAACAGATGGATCTCGGCAGTTTTGGATCTACAGATACAGTGAAGGTTGGTCTGAATGAGACAGTTGGTAAGAAAGACGGCATTATCACCGAGGATGAATATCTACCGAACGTTCAACTTGAATTACAAAAAATCGATAATGTTGTCGTGACTCCTCGAGTTTCAGGAGCCGCACCACCTGTCTTATCAAGCTGTCCTTCGGATTATATTGAGTGGCCGTTGAATCCGAATGCAAAATCAACATCAACGAATGCATTGGTGCGAGCTTGGGATTGGGTCAAGTCGATTATTTCCAGCTTGTTTGGTCATGCCGTGATCGCTGGTGATACGTACAAATGTTTGGTGCCAGTGATCTATGAACAAATTGGAAATAAAGTGAACGTGATTTACAAAACAGCGCTTGTTTCAAAAGGAGAATATACACTTACGGTGAAAACAGATTCAAACGGAAGTGATGCAAATAAAGAAGGTGTTTTGAGCAAAAACAATGTCAGTATTTGTCTTGATGGTGCGTGTTCGGCTACAAAAAAATCAAAAACACACGTGTTTGTGACGGGAGAAAAAATCTGTAAGTTAGATATCGTCAAAGCGGAAGATTTAGGAAGGATAGGTAAAAAAGAATATGAAGCTTCCAGTTCAGGATTTTATTCTAAAACAGATGAAAAACATGATTTTGTGATGACCGCACAAACGGTCAATGAAAACACAAAAGCCATTGAAGATATCATTCCACTTCCAAATATTTACGCATGGGAATGGAAATGGGATTCTTCCAATGAGCCCAATGATATTATTTCTTCCGAAGGCACTACTTCAACAGCATCAGCGATCTTCAAGGCTGTGGGTGGAAAAAACGGAACAGAGAACGTGATGGCAAGTGCAAAAATCACCGCTGATATCTTTGTTCCATCAACAAAAGATCAATTGAAAACCGCGGCTATTTCAGAAACGGCATTTTTATGTTCAAACCCATGGCCAACCGGAGAGTTGACAGTTCCGTTTATTGAGTCCGATTCAAAAACAAATTTCTCCTTTTTCTATTGTATGGATGCAGGAAATTCGACAACAACAGTCGATGATCTCCCTGCCCTTGCAGCTCCCGTCACATCATTGTCTACAGATGCGACACTCATCAAAGAACTTGTGTTCAAAGTGGGTGATACAAAAGATGCGATCGGAATGCGTGTCTATAAAAACGATAAATACTTGACTCCTCTTGCTTGGTTTAAACAAGCAAAAGGATTTAGTGGTGTTCCAGCACCAGCAAAATTAGATGGTTACGAAGCTGTTCAAACAGGAACAACGATTTATGCGGCCGCGGGAAATTTGGCAAAAGACGCTCAAGATAAAAACGTCTTGTATTCAAATATTTATGTGATTTCTTACAATGAAGATGCGGGACCGCAAGCAAAAATGATTTTTGATCAAATTTTGAAGAACTTTAAATTGAACGCATCCGTTTGTCCTGCGGGAAGTACAGATTGCATTACAGATTTGCAATTGTGCAAAGATACAAATCCAGCAGGTTTTTCAAAAAACAGTAAAAATAATTATATCGGATGTACGACAGACGTCGGTTGTTTAGAAGTATGTCAAAAAGGATATTGTTCGATCACGGGAAGCGCTTGTGATGAAACAAAGCCCTGTGCAGCATCCACAAAAAATCCGTTCTGCGATGCGGAAAAAACAAAATTGCAACGTGATGTAAAACGTTTGACGGATATCATTCAGATGCAATCTGTTCTCGATGCGTACGGAGGGACGCATGGACATTGTTCTATTTCAAAAAATAAAACATGCGTCACTAATGCGGATTGTTCAGGAACAGAAAAATGCCTTAACGGATATCCAACCATTCAAACAGGAACGTTTATTCCTTCGATGACAAATAGTTTGTGGCCATCTTGGCAAAGTGCCCTTGGCAACGCGATCGGCAGCGCTCTGCCAAAAGATCCGCTCAACCAATTCGGCAATCAATGCAAAGCGCCGATCGATACAATTGATGCGGAAAAAAATAATTATGACGCGTCCTCTTGCTGGAACGGAAAAGCAGGGACATTTGTGTGTCCAGCCGATTCGCATTTGTATGCCTATCAAAACCAAGGCGGTGAAAACTTTACATTATTTACACAACTCGAATTTGCAAAAGCACCATGGGCAACACCAATTGATGTGACAAATACAGATTATGCAACCATCCAGGCGTTGTATCCAGAACCTGTTGCGGCAAATATCTCTCAAAAATGGAATGTTGGTTCCGGATTCATCAAAGATATAAACGCCGGATCGTTTTCTTGTGATAACAAAACGCT
>CAYHWG010000039.1:0-9348 GCA_964360375.1 uncultured Gammaproteobacteria bacterium
TTAAACCGCACGCTCCACCGCTTGTGCGGGTCCCCGTCTATTCCTTTGAGTTTTAGTCTTGCGACCGTACTCCCCAGGCGGAATGCTTAATGCGTTAGCTTGTTTCGTCGACACTGGGAGGGTCGATACTCCCAATATCTAGCATTCATCGTTTACAGCGTGGACTACTGGGGTATCTAATCCCATTCGCTACCCACGCTTTCGTCTCTGAGTGTCAGAAATGTTCCAGTGCACTGCCTTCGCCTTTGGTGTTCTTACTGATATTAACGCATTTTACCGCTACACCAGTAATTCCGTGCACCTCTCCCACTCTCTAGTTTTGCAGTTTCACACGCAGCCTTCGGGTTAAGCCCGAAGATTTGACATATGACACACAAAACAACCTACAGACGCTTTACGCCCAATAAATCCGGATAACGCTTGGGGCTCTCGTATTACCGCTGCTGCTGGCACGTGATTAGCAGCCCCTTATTCATTTGGTACCGTCATTTGTTCGTCCCAAATAAAAGCAGTTTACGACCCGAGGGCCTTCATCCTGCACGCGGCATTGCTCCTTCAGACTTGCGTCCATTGAGGAAGATTCTTGACTGCAGCCACCCGTAGGTGTCTGGGCAGTATCTCAGTCCCAGTGAGCCAGGTCACGCTCTCGCGCCTGGTACCCGTCATAGCCTTGGTGAGCCGTTACCTCACCAACTAGCTGATAGGCCATAGGCCTCTCCCGCGCCGCCGGAGCTTTCAATGAGAATGACCGAAGTCCCCTCATCTATATCGTGTATTAGCTTACGTTTCCATAAGTTGTTCACGAGCTCGGGGTGAGTTACCAATGTGTTACGCTCCCGTTTGCCACTAACTGAACTTCCGAAGAAAAACAATTCGTTCGACTTGCATGCCTTAGACATGCCGCCAGCGTTTATCCTGAGCCAGGATCAAACTCTCAGTAAAACCTCTTTATCTTGCGATTAAAGAGTTCAGCTGAAAAATAAGACGTTGCAATCACACAAAAGATAATTTGTATGATTTCTACCTTGGCTTGTTTTAGAATTCGCTTAATTGTAAGGATCGGCCACGAGCACATTTTAAACCCACGGGAGTGTTACCTCATGTGGGTTTATTCTGAAATCATTGATTTGTAACTCGTGGCGGCATTTTATAGGAGGCAGAAAACCCTGTCAAGGGGATTTCCCACAGGATCATCACAGGGAAAAGAGTAAAATTTTGTACTTGCACTTCACACTATTTTCTTGTATCATTTTTTTATTAGTCATTGCCTATCTGGCACGCTTCCCATGCGGCTCAGGTCGACAGCAAGTAGGCAGGGCTAGTCTTACAAGATTTGTAAATAATGTAGAAATCGATATGGCAGACAAAGAATTTGATCAGGAGTTTACGGAACAAATCGTTCGGGCGATTGTGAATCATCCGGCAGACGTGACAACAGACCGTATTGTGGATGAACGTGGTGTGCTCATCACGCTTCATATCAATCAAGAAGACATGGGATATGTGATTGGACGTCAAGGCCAGACAGCTCGCGCAATCCGTACCCTTCTCAAGATTGTCGGAGCAAAAGCAAACGCGAGAGTGAATCTCAAAATCTACGAACCAGAAGGTTCCCGACGTCAACACATGGAGCGTCCACAAGAAGTAGGATCATTTCAAAGAAATGATGAAGCAACTGTTGATGACCTTGGAATCTAGTGAAAAAGGAAAAATCGTGATACAGTCGTGTCACGATTTTTGATTTATGAAAAAATACCGCTTCGATATTTTATCCATTTTTCCCTCCATGATCGATTCGTACGCGAGTGAATCGATTCTTGGACGTGCGCAAAAAGCAAAATTGATTGATGTACGTGCACATGATCTTCGTGTGTTCACAACAGACAAGCATCATAAAGTTGATGACACGCCATATGGAGGTGGTCCTGGTATGGTGATGAAAGTGGAACCGTTTGATCTTGCATTAAAAAAAATTCGCATTCGTAGGGGTTGGTCTCGTGCCCACCCATGTAAGTCGATCGTAATTTTGACGGCAGCGAATGGGAAGACGTTTACGCAAGGAGATGCAAAGAGACTTTCGAAATATGATCAAGTCATATTTTTGTGTGGGCGTTATGAAGGAATTGATCAGCGTGTTGAGGATTATCTTGTTGACGAAACATTCTCCATCGGGAATTACGTTTTGACCGGCGGGGAATTACCCGCCCTTGTGATGATGGACGCAATTGCAAGAAACATTCCCGGTGTGCTTGGTGCGGAGGCATCTCTCGACAAAGAGTCGCATACCGAAGAGGGGTACCTCGAGTATCCGCAGTACACAAAGCCGGAATTGTATGTGGTGAAGGGTAGTCGGAAAAAGAATGTAGGGGCTGGCCTTGCCTTGCCTGCCGGCAGGCAGGTGCCTGCCCAAAAAGAAGAATGGTGCGTGCCGAAAATTTTGCTTTCTGGAGATCACAAAAAAATTGAAGCTTGGCGTGAAGAACAAAGTCGTGTTCGTAGGGGCAGGTCTTGTGCCTGCCCATAAAAAAAGACCACCCGTCGCTAAAGCTATGGGTGGTTTTAGGTTATGGCGAATTTTCGGGATGATTTGGATCCCACGTACTTGGAGGTTGGCGCATTTGGTGAGCGTATGCGTCGCGTAACATTCGCTCATTTTTATCACGTGCGACCTCCTCATCAAGTTCTTTTTCCTCCGTACCTATGGAAGGGATTTTCTTTGACTTTTTTCTTTTTGCGACTTCTTTCATGATGACTCCAAATAAGCGTGTTCGCTCTGAATCTTGAATGTGATGATTGTCTAATACTTGAAACACAGCGAGTGGAAAGCGTTCAAAACGTGAAGCTAACTGACAGGCTTCATTTGTAAGAGTACGTAAGTATTGCATTTCTTTCTCCTCGCGAGCTGATTCAGATGATTTTCGTTCAAATGCCATACAAGAAAATCATAACACACCTTTGAGAAGAAAAAGACTTCGCCCATTGGGCGAAGTTTTTCCTATTCTTTTGTTTCAACTGGTTTTTCTGCTGCAGCTTTCTTTGCTTCTTCTTCTGCTATTTTTGCCGCTTCTGCTTTGGCTTTGGCCGCATCTTCTTTTGCTTTTTTCTCTGTAACCATTTTTTCCATAATCCCTTTACGTTTTCCTGAAATATGAGTCACATTGCGTTTTTTGCCTTCTACGATTTTTTGATCGATAAAGATGTTCCAAACTGTGTCTGAACACTCAGCACCGTTTTTGATCCATTGTTGAACTTCTTCTGGTTTTACCGTTAATGCTTTTGTTCGAGGGTTCCAGTTTCCAAGATTTTGTGTTGTTTTTGCCCATGGGTCACGAGTTTTCGGCATAACAACGACACGGTAGATAGGAGCTTTCTTTTTTCCGACGCGGGAAAGACGAATAGATAACATAAGGGGGCTGTAAAGTTATGGAGTTATGGAGTGGTGGAGTGTTGGAAGGGGAGCTATTGGATTTGGGAAAGAAAAGATAGTAAAATGCGCTTTTTTTAAATAAAAAGCTTTTTAACACCTTCACTCAACCACTCCATAACTCCATCACTTTTTGTTTCTCATCGAAAGGCTAGATATTCCATTTCTTCGAGACCTTGTGTCATGTGAGAGCGATGACGATGCGGGAAGAATAAGGTTTTTCGTTGGATCCGTCAATAGCGGACGAAAAGAAAAAATCAGAGATTTCTCTGATTTTAGAAGGAAACGTTTAAACGGAATCTTCGCGTTCATACCTCGTCTTTTTGATGGCTACTCGATACGCACGAACATAGTCATACGCAGAATAGGCCGTCACCGTGAAAATGACGAAGGTTAGAATCCAGCCAAACAAGACGCTTTGGAGTGGGTTGATGACGAGAAAGAACAGGAGAATGGCAGGAAAACAGATGATCGTCCTCAGTTTTCCGGATGGGCGGGCGCTGACTTTCATGTTCGGATCTTCACGAATCGACCACAGGCGATGAAACATGTTGGTCAAATCCCGTTCTTGTGTGATCCAGCTGATGATCAACGCTTGCAGGAGCAGCTGCCACGAAGCTCCGCAAAGAGCTGCGATGGCGGCATCGATCATGAGACCGTTTACTTTCGTAATGTATTGGGCTTTATCGAGGTGCGGATCGTAGATTTCCCCGAATTTTGAGACGATTTTTAGTTTTCGAGCGACGTAACCATCGATTCCATCGCATGTGGAAGCCATGACGAAAAGGGCGATGCCGAATGCACGAATGATCATTGCGAGCGTCGAAACGTGGCCTTGAACACCGAAAAGCGTCAAGTAGACGAAAAAACAGAGAAGTCCGATGCGAGACAACCATGCCCCGAGAAGCGAGATGTAATTCGCCGCATTTGCGCGCGAAAGTGGGAGTAAATCTTTGTCATACAGATAATGAACAACCATTTTGACGAACTTTATCATGAATGCCTCCAAGTTCTATTCTTGTATATATTCTTTTGGCAAGAAACGCAAGGTTTTTGGCTTGTCCTATTGACAAAACCCTCAAAATATGGTATATTGGAAATGTTAAAATCATTACAACTCATGGGGAGAGACCATTGTTGTCATGGCCCAAAATAGGACAACAAAAGAACCAATGATTGGGTATTTCTCTTTTTGAAATAAATAATCATGGGTTCTTTTTGTGTGAGATTCAAAAAACATCTTTTTGTCAAGGAGACACAATGATTTTCAATGATCCGGCAGCGTTTGGTGTCGTTATCATGTTTCTTGGAGGAATCCTTCTTTGTGTGTGTGGTGGGTGATGAGGGTCAGAAATCGACGAGCAATTTCGCACGTCGTTCGGCCAACCTTTGGAGGCAAAAGGTAAAAATGTCTGAAAAAACAAAAAGTGTGATCGCCGTGTTGATCTTCATGGGAGTTGCAGGCATACTGCTTGCCGTTGCAATGAACTTTTTTCAAGGGTCGCCCTGCTAGTCAGATCGTTTCGTACGTGAATCTTCTAAACTTGCTTAACTATTTTTCGGAAGTTCCGAAAGTTAGTCGAGCCTTTTCCAGAGATCATGATTGATGGCAATTGTGGAATCTGCGAAGAAAAAATAGAGGAGGTGTCATGCAAGCTGTCATAAATGTATTTGCTGTGATGACGATTCTCGGCGCTCTTTTTTCTGGTGCGGCAGTCGCGTTGCGTAAACTGCATGAGAATAAACTTGCGACGGATTTCGAAAAGATTGTTGATCGCGGGTTTTTGCGGCCATTCGATTGGATCGAAATGTTCGGGGAAATGATCACGACGAATCTTGTTGTGAAGCAATTTCCACGTGTATTCATTTACGGGTCGTTGAGTGGCTTGAGTTTAACCTCTCCTCTTTTGGGGGAAGTGGAATATCCAATCGTTTTTTGGTTGAGTTTTCCTGTGTTGATTTGGCTTGTTGTTAAAACCTACCGTCGTGAGAGCACGATGCGTCGCGTATTTCATCAGGAGAAACAGTCATGACCAGCAGACTTGTTGATTTCGTTCTTGTTCTATTCGGAACTCTTCTTGCCTTGATCGTCTGCTCCGCAATCGTGATTTTGGTGAGTTCACTTCCGAGCGAAACAGTTGAGAAAGCAAAGGAAGAATTCATCTGCCGTCAGGCTGGATATTTTCAACCCGTTTGGCTTAGCAGTCACAGTGAATTCTATTGCATGGGCAAAAATGGAGAACTTCATCGTTTTCCAAATCCACACTATCCTGCTCCGAATGCTTCGCGCTGACGGATTCGTTCTTTGAAACAGTTTCGACTTACCCTCACGAACATCTGTTTGTGGGGGACTCGACTTCCGTCGCGATGTGTATCGCGGAGGATGAGAGTGTTTAAAAACAGATCAGCAGTGCTGATCGGAAGTGGAGGATAAAAATGAAATACGTCTTTGGAATTTTGCTGTCCTTTGTTTTTTCTTTCTCTATTGACGCAGCTCATGCGAAAAAAAATCAAAAGATTGTTGTGCATAAGTTGGATTGTTCTAAGAGCTATGAGTTTGACTTCGCATCACTGAAGAATCAGAACATGATTTCGAGGTATGAATGTCAGACACATCTTGGGCCAAAAAAACTTTCGATGGTCTTTGACGCACCAGAGATTTTGATTGTTCCGAATGCACCGAAAGGAACCCGATTTTCGTTGCAACTGATTTCGAAGGGAACAGGAACAGTCATTGCTCTATTACATGGTTCATTTCTGCCGAATTCAGATGGATCCGTGTCCGCTTATCAACAATCGTCAAACACAAAAGGAACATGTGCGTCATTCGCTTCAACTTCCGTGAGCGGTGGTATCGTTGGACAAAACTATGTCGTTTTGGACAATCGTATGACATCGAAAAATAAAATCATCGTTAAGTTTGTTTGTATGCCATGATGATCATTCTACTCGGCGATGACCCTCATCGCCCTTTTCCAGAGACTCTCATCGATGGGCGATGGGGGGATCTGCGGAAGATTTGCTTGCGCGAGTCGTTAGGAGAAAGAGTCATGAGCAAGATGTGCGAGCGGTTTCGATCCTGTTTTTACACAGGGCGTGTCATCTCAATCGGGACGTTTGATTTATTCATTCGTCCGAAAACAAGGAGTGAAAAGAGATGAAAAAATTTTGGAAATATGTTGCGGTGATTTTTTACATGATCCTTTTCGCGGTCGCAATTCATGTTCGTTTGAATGAGGAAAACAGACAAAAAACGCTGACACTTGTTGTTCTCGAAGATTTGAATGAAGAGCTGATTCCGCGCGAAAGGAACCAATGATTTTTTTAGGGAGGACGTACAAATGAAGTTCGGACATAAATTCTTCGTAAACGTCGGGCTCGCCATCTTGATTGTCGGATTTCTCGTTTACGCGATCGTGACACCTTACAGGAATATTTCCGGTCGGTAACACTCATCAAGGCTTCGTGAAACACGGAGCAAAGAGGAAAAGAAAAAGGATTGTTCGTTTTTTAAACTCGTTCAACTATTTTCGAGAAACTCTCGAGACGTGTTGAGCCTTTTCCAGAGACTCTCATCGATGGGCGATGGGTGGATCTGTGGAAGATTTATTAGGAGGTGCTATGTCTAAGTTTTTTTTCTGTGCGATCGTTTCTTTGGGGTTTGTTGGTTGCAATAATCGTCCGGCCATTTCTGGTGAGCGTTGTTTTTCGCCAGACAACAGCTTTCTTACGGACATTTCTGAAGTTTGTGAGCTCAGTCAGGATGAGGGGCGCGAGTGTTACTTGCGCTATCGTAACAACACGAAAAAGAGCATCACCTGCAAACAGGTCGATGCGATGAAACAATTTTCAGGCTCTGGTATGTGATCTGATCCTCTTCAAGGATCTTTTTTTATACCAAAATTCCTCTCAAATAGAGAGGAATTTTAATCCCTTTGGGTTTAATTTTTTTACCGTCGTGCCGTTGCACCGTTTGTCACATCTTCTAATTTTACACTCAACAAATGACTGATTCCGTCGTCACCCATTGTGACTCCGTAGAGCACGTCTGCTTTTTCCATGGTGGCGCGATTGTGTGTCACGACAATAAATTGTGATTTTTTTGAGAGGTCCTCGAGAATGGATGCAAAGCGAAGCGTGTTCGATTCGTCGAGCGCGGCGTCCACCTCGTCGAGAACGACAAACGGCGCTGGGTTTACCGCCATGATTGCTGAGAGGAGTGCGATGGATGTGAGTGCACGTTCTCCACCCGAGAGGAGATTGAGCGACTTTAATTTCTTTCCCGGAGGTGTTGCTTGAATATCAATCCCAACCACACCGTCATCATATTGTGCGATGCGTTCCTTGATTTTGTCCGATCGATCACGTTCTGCTTCGCCCGTATCTTCGAACACTCGTTCCGGCGTTACCCCTTCTTCACTTCTCTCCTTCTCTACTTCTTCTAATTCTATTTTCGATAATTTAATCAGCGAACAACTTCCGCCATTGAATAAAATTTTGAAATATTTTTCAAACTCTTTGTTGATTTTTGCAAAGACGGTTTTTGATTGTGCCGCGATGTCTTGATCGAGTTCCACAACAATTTTTTCGGTCGCGGTGATCGCTTTTTTCAAATCCTGGATTTGTTCGTCGAGAAATTCAAATCGTTTTTTTGTGTCTTCAAATTCTGTGACAATTTCCGGATCAATGCCACCAATGAGTTCGAGTTTATAACGCAGTCGTTGAATTTCGGGATAGAGTGCGGTTGTATCGATGACTTCTTCAACGCGTTTTGATCGAACAGAAACAGCAAGTGTATGGATCGCTTCATCCATTTCTCGATTGAGATTTTTTTGTCGTTCTTCGAATCGTGCTGCTTCGATTTGAATTGTGTTTCGTTGATTTTCGAGAAGATGAATCTGTGTTTGTTTCTCGCGTAGTTCGCGTTGCATGTCGATAAGTTCTGTGCGTACTTGTTTTTCTTTTTGCGCGTAGGCATCAATTTCTTTTTCTTGTTCGATAAGTTCCGTTTTGATGCGATGTTCGTCAACCGTGAGCGCAGCTTTTTTTTCGAGGAGGATAGGATCGGGTTTGATATCTTCCGGATTTGGTTTGCGCAAACGTTTATTGAGGCCAACAACTTTATCGAGGATGCCATCGATTGCGGCATGGAGATCATCAACGTCTTTGAGAGATTTTAAATTTTTGAGGAGAACATCAAGTCCGTCAATCTCTTCGACGATTTTAAGAAGGGGGAGTGGAGCCCAGTTTGATTGTGCACGTACTTTTGTGAGTTCTATCTCTTTTTCAATCTGAAATTGTGCTTGACGACATGTGTCACGCTCGCGCTGTTTCTCGCGATACACTTTTTGAAGTGCGGCAAGTCCTGCGTCTTCTCCTGTTTCTGACGCTTCGACCGCTTTTGTTCGCGATTCGATCGTCTCAAGTTCAGTACGTTTTTCGAGAATACGACCATCGATCTCACTGAGCTTTGCTTTGACTCCTGCGAGTTCATCGACAATCTGCCACCACAGTGTTCCATAGTACGACGTTTCCATCCGGTGAAGTCCCTGCTCGATTTCCTCGCGTTCCGACAATTTTGAAACTTGACGTTTAAGCGATCGCAGGCGCGGTTCGATTTCGGAGATCAACATTTCAACATCTGTGAGATTTTCAAGTGTGCGTTTCAATTTTAAAATGGCCTCATGACGTTTGAGCTGAAGCGGCTTCACTCCCGTTGCGTCATCAAAAAAACTTTTTCGTTCTTCGGGAGTTGAGACAAGAATGTGGTCAATCATGCCTTGACCAATGACGGAGTACGATCGTTGACCTACATTTGCTTGTGCGAGGAGAAGTTGAATGTCGGAAAGGCGAGCGGTACCCTCATTTAAAAGATATTCGGAGTTGCCATCGCGATACAATCTTCGCGTGATCGTCACTTATGC
>CAYHWG010000040.1:0-9024 GCA_964360375.1 uncultured Gammaproteobacteria bacterium
ATAATCAGTTTGTTGTTACCAATCAATTCTATTTTGAGGGAGATACAGAAAATATTCGTCTGGATATTCTGATTTTTGTGAATGGGCTTCCACTCGTGGATATTGAAGCAAAGAGCCCGACTGCTTCGGAAGGTGTGAGTTTTGAAAATGGTATTGACCAGATAAAACGATATGAGAAAGTGGCTCGTAAGTTATTTATTCCAAACTGCTTCAATATTGCCAGTGATGGACTCAAAACAGTATATGGTGCAACGGGAGCGCCAAAGCAATACTTTCTACAGTGGCGAGATGAGGATATAGAGAAAGAGCTTGGTGGCGAGCTTGAGATGACGCTCTTTTCTCTCCTTTCCAAAGCAAGCTTCTTGGACATTATTCAAAACTTTATTCTGTTTGAAAAAGAGAAAGAAAAACTAGTGAAGAAGATGGCTCGCTATCAGCAAATGCGAGCGACGAATAAAATCGTTGAGCGTGTCGTAGGGAAAGAGAAGCGACAAGGGCTTATCTGGCATACACAAGGGTCAGGCAAGACACTTACGATGTATTTCACTGCGTGGAAACTACGTTTCAATAAACAACTCGCCAATCCAAAGGTATTTATTTTGGTTGATCGTGTAGATTTGGATGACCAGATATTTGAGACATTTACCAATGCAGGAGGAAAAAACATTGTTCGTGTCACTTCTCGCAAGGATTTGGAAGAAAAAATCCAGTCACCAGAGAAAGGTATATTCATCACGACGATTCAAAAGTTTTCAGAGCTTGGCGATAAAGTAGAAAATCTTGATGAGAATGTGATTATTCTTTCTGACGAAGCGCACCGAGGCGACGAGGGTGTGTCGGGTATCAATATGCGCAACGCATTCAAAAAAGCGTTCTTCTTTGGATTTACCGGAACGCCTGTTGATAAAACACACACAAACACTTTCCGGAATTACGAGGGAGATGGAAAGCGATATCTAGACTATTACTCTATTCAGCAAGCTATTGATGATGGGGCAACAATTCCAGTGACTTATGAGGCGCGACTTTCGAAGTTTTCCATTGATGAAGAAAAGCTTGATCAAAAGTTTGAAGAAATTGCAGGAGATTTGCCTGATAAGCAAAAGACTGAGCTGGTGAAAAAATATGGCAAGAAGGCGGCACTCGTTAAGCTACCCAAGCGCATGGAAGCCGTCGCGAGAGACATTGTGGAGCATTACAAGCTCTATGTAGAGCCAAACGGCTTTAAAGCCCAAGTGGTGGCATATGACCGTGAAGCTGTGGCAACGTATAAGAAACTGCTCGATAAGCTTATCCCCGCCGAATGGTCGGCTGTGGTGTACTCGCCCGGAGATCCAAACAGTGACGCGGATGATTTGAAGGCATATAACACGAGCAAGCGTGAACGCGAGCAAATTATTGAGAAATTCAAAGACCCAAAATCGTCTCTAAAATTTCTTTTGGTGTGCGATATGTTGCTCACCGGCTTTGATGCGCCAATTGAGCAAGTAATGTATCTCGATAAAGCGCTTCGCGACCACAACCTCCTACAAGCGATCGCTCGCACAAATCGTGTCTATAAAAACAAAGAAGCGGGTAAAATTATTGACTACTACGGAATTACGCGAAATCTGTATGAAGCTTTGGACTTTGACGAGGATGTTGTTGATTCGGCGATGATTGATATAGAGCGCGTGAAGGAAAGATTTGCCGATGTTTTGAGTGACACAATGAAGATATTTACGGGTGTGAACATCGAAGATCCCTCGATGGATAATCTTCGCCGATGCTTGAAGATTTTTATTGATAACCAAGACAAGCAGAAATACTTTGTCGAGAAATACATGAAGCTCAAGAGTTTATTTGAGTTTCTGTCGCCTGATCCATTCTTGAAGCAATACATTCGCCCATTTGAATGGGTGACGAGTTTCTATTTGGCATTTTTGAAAGAATTCAGGAGCGAAGATGATCGCTACTTGCTCGAAGAATATGGGGAGAAAGTCAAAGAGCTGATCCAAAAAAGTAACATCATCGACTATGAAGGAATCACCAAGAATTTCCGTGAACTTCGCGTGAATGATTTATATACTCTTGAGCGACTCAAGGGAATGGACGAAGAAGAAAAGGCGCTCAACCTTGAGAAGATGCTCAAACAAGAAATATCAATCAACCTCGATGAAAATCCAGCGTATCAGAAGTTTAGTGAGCGACTAGTCGCTATTCGTCGAGAATTTGAGCAAAATCAAATTGACCTTGCAGAGCGAATTCATAGATACGAGGAATTGATGAGCGATATTAAGACAAAGGGAGATGAAGCAAAAGATTTGGGGCTTGATTTGAAAGAGTACGCACTCTATGTGATATCGCAAGAGTTTGTTGAGAATGGAAGGGATGATGAAATTAAGGAATTTGTAAAAGAGTTGAGGATTCGTATTGAGGACGATCTTGATTCTGGCTGGCAGGAATCGTCAAAGCGGGATGTCTTTATCAAAGATATTAAGCAGACCTTGCAAGAGCTTATTTTAAGGGATTATAAAGGCCGTTTTACGGTAAAGGATTTTCCGAAATTCTTAAATAGACTGGTGGACATCATCACTAAGAAATTCTAGAAACTATGGAAAAGAAAATCTCTTATAAACTCAAAAGAAGCAAAAGAGCAAAACGAATGCGTCTTGCTGTGTATTGTGACGGCAGTGTAATAGTGACTACCCCTTTCGGGGTCGAACTATCAATCGTTGAGAAGTTTCTTGCTGATAAAAAGCAGTGGGTGTGGGACAAAATACTCTTTTTTAAGAGCGCGGACAGCAAAGCTATCCGTACTTTCTCGCATAAAGACTATTTGGAAAACAAGGACAAAGCTCTTGCCCTCGTGCATGAACGAGTTAGGGTTTATAACAGAGTATACGGCTTTTCGTTCAACAAGATTTTTATCAAAAATCAAAAAACTCGTTGGGGTAGCTGTTCGTGCAAACAAAATCTAAATTTGAATTATAAAATCGTATTTCTACCACAGAAACATCGAGACTATATTATTGTTCATGAAATATGCCATCTTAAGGAATTTAATCATTCAAGAAAGTTCTGGGCGCTTGTGGAGAAAGCTCTCCCTAATTATTTAGATATCAAAAAAGAACTTCGTAATCACGAGTTATTTTATAAGTAGGCCACAATAGAAACAAAGTAAAAAGTCGATATCCAAATCAGGGTATCGACTTTTTACTTGTCCAAAACCCTTATTTTGCTTGGGTTCGAACTTGGACATCTGGCGGAGAGGGAGGGATTTGAACCCTCGATACCTTTGCAGATATACATGATTTCGAGTCATGCGCATTCGACCACTCTGCCACCTCTCCATGCGTTTGTTGTAAGAACATCTCGATATTGTTGTTTGAACAGTCTACGACCCTCTGTTGTTTTAAGAAAAACCTCTCTTCTTTGAGCATCTGTTTTTAACAGATAAGATTCATAGCCAACGAGATGAACAGGTCTGAAATGTTTTGTTGAAGACACTTGACCTTGTTCATGTTCGCTGAATCGACGCCTTAAATCTCCTGTTGAACCTTTATACACGTTTCCATTGCTTAGCAAAAGAAAATAAACATAGTTCATAGGAACGTATCATTAACAGATTTCGCCCGGTCATGCGACCGGGCGCCCGATTGAATGATCGGGCGAGTCATGCGCATTCGACCTTTATGGAATCGAATGATTCCAACTCTGCCACCTCTCCATGTGCGAAAGAGCGTAGCATTTTTCATGAGGAGGGACAAGATTCGGTGTTGATCAAATACGAGAGGCAAAAGAGTAAAAAGGTGCTAAAATGAATCCAATCATTCTTATTCACTCATTTTATTCTTTATGTTAAATTCCAAAAAAACAGGACTTGCACTTGGAAGTCTTGCTGCGCTTTTGCACCTTTTGTGGTCTCTTTTGATCGCTCTTGGTGTCGGTCAATCTTGGATTGATTGGGTTATGAAGATTCATATGGTGAAAGATACTCATACGTTACTTCCGTTTTCCCTTGCCTCTGCTGTGACGCTCATCATCGTCGCCTTCGTGATCGGAAACGCTGTGGGATACTTGTTTGCGCATATCTGGAATAAGATTCAGGAAAAGTAATATGCCAGTTGTTATCATTAATTACACAGCCGTGCTTGCCACATGGAAATAAAAAAACTCGAGGATGATCCTCGAGTTTTTTGTTTTCACCTTATGTGATAGTCTCAGGTTCGTATGAATACTCTCGTCAGTCAATCAACAAAACATCTCACAGATATCGTTAAAGACGCTATTTTATTGCAATCAACCGAGCATGCGCTTGTTATTTTTGATACCATTGCACCACTCACGAAGATCATTACGGAGGGATACCGCAATGTTTTTGAAAAAAGTCGCAATTCCGGACCTGACCCCAATTGTGAATTCCTCGATTTTGATTCGACCACTCCAGAAGAAGTGATTCAAAAATTACGATCGTTAAAAGCAGGAGATCTTGTTGTGCTTGTTCAATCGATGAATTTTCGATTGAATGAATTTCGTATTCGCATTGAATTGTTTGCACGCGGGCTCAAAACGATTGAGCATGTGCATTTAGCGCGGATTCAAGAGCCACAGTTTCCGGTGTACATTGAGGCACTTGCGTATGAAAAAGATTTTTATCATACCGTAGGTCATGGATTAAAAAATAGACTCGACACTTGCTCGAAGATTGTCGTGCATTGTTCGGGAACGACTCTCACATACGATACAGACATGGAACCAACGAAGTTGAATATTGGAGATTACACAGACATGAAAAATGTTGGTGGAACATTTCCGATTGGTGAAGTGTTTACCGAGGCGAAGGATTTGACGAAAGTAAATGGTGAAGCGATGATTTTTGGCTACGCAAACCAGGATCATTACATTCAGATCGTCGAACCATTTAAAGTGATTGTTTATGATGGAATCTTGACCGCACCAGATGCCCCGCAAGATTTTAAAGATATCCTAGATCGGATTCGAGAAGACGAGGATGTTCTTGTGCGTGAGTTTGGTCTTGGGCTCAATCGTGCGATGGGAAAAGATAAAATTGTTTACGACATTACTGCCTTTGAGAGACAGTATGGTATGCATTTGTCTCTTGGAGCCAAACACGCCATCTACGCAAAACCGGGATTGCATCGTAAAAAAGGACGTTATCACGTGGACGTGTTTGTCGATATCGAGAAAATCACCATAGATGAGGATGTTGTGTATCGAGATGGCGAGTTTAATGTGTAGATATTGGAGACAAAAAAACACCGTGCAAATCGCAACGGCGTTTTTTTTGTTACAAAAATTTTTTTGCAAATGGTTTTTGACGGATTTCTTCAAGAAGTTGAATGGTTACTTTTGCGGACAGGTTGTCGGTTGGCAATAAAATGAGACGTTCCAGATATTGATCTCGAAGCGGTGTTAAAAATTCATCCGCCCATGAGGGGGAAAGGGATCCGATTCCATCAAAGTCTATTTCTATTTTTTCATCTGCACTTAATTCCTTCAGGGAAGGCAAAAAACTCGCATAGGCTTCTTTTCCGGCAGGTCGTGAGGAAAGCGTTGTTCCAAATTTTTTGAGTTCAATCGTCATATGGTTTAGAATTCAAGCAGTGCAAGACATCCAAAGATATATTTTTTGCTTGTCTGTATGGAGAGTTCCGAGGTTCCTTTTTCAAGCACACATCGTGCGAACCCAGTTTGGAAGGTGAGACGGATCACATTCATGCCAACAATACGTCTCACAAATTTTAATCCGTTTCCTCTTTTTTCCGGAGCGCGACCTGTTACAATTTCCGTGAAGGCGACATACAAAGCTTCCTCATCTGTGATAAGTTCCGGTCGAACACGCTTGAGTGTTTTCAAAATCCCTTGTCCACGATCTGCAAGAACAATTTGTTTTTTTGATGGATCGAATCCGAAAAAGATTCCAGGAACATCTTTCCAGTTCCCAAGGTTGTGATCAAACGAATTGTTTCCAATTTCACCCGTGGTGCTTGTAATCAGTGAGGCTGTCTGTTTCAACTCATCTCTTTTTAAGAGAATAATTTCTATTTCATGCAGGCGTGTTTCAAATTGTGGTCTATTTTGATAAAAGAGCGATGGAATCAATGAGCTTGGTACAGATGCAGAGGCCCACTGTTCCGCGAGCACGAATAAATCATGAGGCACGCTTTCGCGTAGAGATTCAATCGTATATCGTCTTTGACCTCCTTGTGTTCGTACTGCAACAAGTTTTCCTGATTTGTCCCAACGTCGTAGGGTATCCAAAGAAACCCCCAGTTTTTTTGCGACCTCGCCAATGCTTAAGAATGTTGATTCTTCGTCCATAACTTATGCGTTTTGCTAAAAACCTATGCATAAACTATACTAGCAATGTTCGTTTTTGTCAAAACCTATGCAAAATCAGTTAAAACCTATGCATCTAACGAAACAACATTACGATGTGATTGTGATTGGCGGTGGGGCGTCAGGGATGATGGCAGCGGGTCGCGCGGCTGCTCGAGGGAAAAAGGTTTTGTTGCTTGAGAAGAATAAGGCGCTTGGGGAGAAGTTGAAAATCTCGGGCGGAGGACGATGTAACATTACGAATGCAGAAGAAGATCCTCATGTTTTGCTCCCAAAGTATGGAACAGCAGAAAAATTTCTCTATACGCCATTTTCACAATTTGGCGTGAAAGAGACGTTTGAATTTTTTACCTTGCGAGGATTGCCGATTGTTGTCGAAGCTCACAAGCGAGCGTTTCCTGTTACGCAAAAAGCGTTGGATGTTTTTCGTGTGCTTGAACGGTATCTTGAAGAAGGTCATGTGGAAATTTTACCTTCAACAAACGTTCGACAACTTGTTTCAAAAAATGGCGCTATAGAAAAAGTTGTGACGGATCGTGGCGAATATTCTGCGGATGCATTTGTTTTATCAACGGGAGGAATGTCTCATCCGGAAACAGGATCTACAGGAGACGGGTTTCAATTTTTACGCGATCTTGGATTTGCGGTTGAAACACCGACACCAACACTCGTACCAATCGCGGTACGTGAGCGTTGGGTAAAATCTCTGTCTGGAATTTCGATCGATCAAGCGCGCGTGACATTTTTTGTTGATGCAAAAAAGAAATTTGCGTTGAAAGGACGAATTCTTTTCACCCATTTCGGTTTATCAGGCCCAACGATTTTAAACGCCGCGGGAAAAATTTCAGATACCCTCACAGAAGGAGAGGTTACGGCGCTTATCGACACATTTCCAAATATAGATCATGGCACGCTTGATAAAGAGGTTCTCTTGATGTTTGAAACAAACAAAAATAAACAATTGAAAACCGTTTTTAAAGGAATAGCGCCTGACGGGATGTCTGACACCATTCTTTCTCTTCTTACAAAATTGAATCCGGAAACAAAGGTGCACAGCGTCTCAAAAGAAGATCGAAAAAAATTGGTTCAGCTCATGAAGGCTTTACCGTTTACGGTGCGCGGACTCATGGGAAATGATCTTGCGATTGTGTCCGATGGAGGGCTCTCACTTTTACAGATTGAGACAAAAACGATGAAAACAAAATTATTCAGCAATCTATTTGTGACGGGAGATCTTCTGCACATTCGTCGTCCAAGTGGAGGCTTCTCTTTGCAGCTCTGTTGGACAACAGGGAAATCATGTATAATATTTTTAATCGAATCCATAGCGAGTTTCTCTTTGTGTCATTCTGAGCAAAGCGAAGAATCTTCAGGGAACATTCATGTTTCTGAAATGAAGAGATCCTTCACTCCGTTCAGGATGACACAGGAACAAAATTTCCATTTTTCACTAAAATAAGTGAATAGATGAAATAACCCACAATCAGTTAATCATTTTAATTTTTTAAGGCAATCGTATGTTTAAATCAAAATTTCTTTTTTCATCCGGCATCTTCGCTGTTTTGTTTATTGTATCTCTCTTTATTGTATCTTTTCCACAACAAGTCCAAGCGGGAACACTGCAGGAAACAGCATCTTCAACGGCAGCGACCTATGCACAGGCAAAAACGGCATCTGAAAAAGCGAATTTGGATTTGGCCGCACTTAAAGTAAGCACAGCAAATTTAAAAGCTATTTCAGACGCTGCAAAAAAACTTTCAGAATTACAAAAAACTGAAGTTGCAAAAACGACGGCTAATACAGCAAAAGTGGAGTATGATAATGCTGTTAAAGTACTTGGTGCTGCGGTAAAAATAGCAAACGACGCAAAACAACTCATGATGACAGCCGAAAAAGCAGCCAAGAAGGCCAAGTTTGCTTATAATGAATCTCTTCTGATCACTTCAAGAATTAAATGTGTTGGCGATGCCTCTATTGCTCGTGAAAATTCATTGACGGCCCCAAAAAAGACGTATGATGATGCTGTGCAGGCTGCCTATAAAACACGCTTAGACGCAATTACGTCATTGTATGGATCAGCAAAAACCATGAAAGAAGTGAAAGATGGAAATAAAGCTATTTGGAAAGCATTCAACGATAAGGTGAAAGCGGCAGCAACCGCATGGAGAACAGCACATGTAAAAGCATGGACAGCTTACAATGCTGCGGTGAAAGTCTGTAAATCTCCACCAGATTTCGTTGATTCAACGTATATGTCCTCTGAAGCAAAATGAGAATAAAACAGAAAACCGCGATATTCATGTCGCGGTTTTTTTGTTTCCGATTGCATGAAGCAATAAAAAAGGAGTAGAATAAAACACAAGATTTTTAACTTTAATGAGAGCAGTATGGCTACACAAAAAAAGACGTTTTCAAAATGGATTCAATTATTGATTCTCGTTGTGTTTGTTGGCGGGCTTATCGCGTATGCTCTGTCGAATAAAACTTCGGTCACACAAGTGACCGAAAAATCTTCTGAATCAACAACAAAACAAACAGAACCAACAGAACAGACCATTTCAAACACAAAGTCGCCTGAATCAGCATCAGGTGGAATTGCAAATACTTCTGTTACGATCAAGCCAGAAAAAGCACCAACTTCCGAACCAAAAATAGCTGCCAACATCTATAAAAACGGAACCT
>CAYHWG010000041.1:0-4540 GCA_964360375.1 uncultured Gammaproteobacteria bacterium
CCGACCAAACTTTATCGAAGAACCATCTCTTCATATTCACACAACCGCTCTGTTACGCATGGCGGGCTTCACTCTTATTAATGGAAACGCCTCAATTGCAATTGCAAAAAATAAACTTGCGCAGTTCACCGCGATCAATAATGCAAAACTCCCGATGCCACGCACTGCCATCGTGAAAACAAAATTGCAAGCTTGTCGTGTTGCAGAAGAGATCGGATACCCGGTGATTGTAAAAGTGGCGTTTGGGACACACGGCAAAGGTGTCTTCTACGCAGAAAATATTCAAACGCTCACACCGATCGTCGATTATTTAACGATTCGCGATCAAAATCCAATCCTGATTCAAGAATTTATCCGCGAAGCAAACGGATCTGATTTACGCGTCTTTGTTGTCGACCAAAAAATCATCGCATGCATGGAACTTATTTCTTCTAAAGATGACATCCGCGCAAACGCCGTTGGAGGAACCTGTCGACCTGTCACCCTGACTCCCGAAGAAGAAAAACGCGCGCTCGAGATTGCACAACTTTTTCATCTTGAAGTCTGTGGCATTGATCTTATTCGATCAAATCACGGCACACTTTTTCTCGAAATAAACGCAAATCCAGGATTTGAAACACTCGAAAAAACAACAGGAATCAATGTTGCAGATTCCATTATTGATTATCTAGAAAAAAGAAATACTTCTTAACAAAAAAAAGCGTACCAGAGTGGTGGTACGCTACTTGCTCTTCTTCTTGGTCTGAATTTGCATGTGACCACGAAATTCCTTGGCCTTCTTGAGTTTGCCACATTTGCGTTCGTGAGAATTCACAGTCTTTCCGCCCTTTTGGGTCGAATACCCGCACGGACAATTGTACGCCATTTTGTACTTTCTCCCCGGTGCTTTTGGCACCTGCTTGTCGCTCAATCGATTTGATACCCTTGTACCACTCAACGAAACGACACAACAATCTATCATAAAAAGACCGTTTTGTCAAGCAAAGACGGTCTTTTTTAATGTTTTATTGCTTTTTTAGCCGTTTCCCTTTTTAAAAGAGACTTTAAACGTTGGAAACCAGGTTTGATCGTATTCATCTACGATTTCAACGGTTTGATCCTTCATGTACATATTAAGGGCGATATCAGACAAAACTTCTGTGTCTGTTTGGATTTCTGCTTTTAGTTCTTCGAGAGCCTTAAAATCAGGATTTCCCGCTTGCACGGTTTGTTCGATAGCCTTCTTTTCTTCACGCAGCGTTTTCAACTCTTCTTTAATTTCTTTATGTCGACTTGAGTGAGAAAGCTCGTCTGTAAGCATTTTACCGATCTCACGTTTTCGTTTTTTATTTTTCTCTAATCGTTTGTAGACTTCTTCCAAGTTAGGCATAGCAATAAATTATGAACAACGAGGCTATTATAACATATACTTTCCCGCACCATCCCGATGAAGAAGCCTTGGCAAAGGTGGAGGGATCTCCGCGCGGAACAGATTTGCAAGGGAGATTCTTCGCTTCGCTCAGAATGACGCATGGGAAAATAATTCTGGGTCGAAATACCACATCAAAAGCACGATTTGTAACAACACGAGTACACCAACAACAAATTGGAACGAGACCTTACGAGATTTATGACGAATCGTGAACATCCCGACGAGCATTCCGATGGAACCGCCAAAAAAAGTTGCAACGTATAAAACCTTTTCAGGAATACGACGCATACGCTGAGAAGCAGCAATCTTATCAAGCAAAACCATGACGAACGTAACGAGGTTTGTTGTGAGAAGAATGTGTGGCAATAAATCGAGGACGAAAAAATAGGACAGGATAAAATACAAGACAAGACACAATAGAATCCAAATAAATAGCCATCGAGAATAGTCTGGTTTCATAAAATAGAGAAATAATTGACGCAGATTATCTGCTCTGATAGACTAAGGCCGCAATTGGTTTTTTCTTCTCTGTATACAAGATCTGATCGAAGACAGATTGTGTGTGCAATCGGAAAAAAGAAAGATCTTTTTTCCTCTTTACATTGCGAGACTTTGAATACTCTGGTATTCATTGCTTGTATGCTCCGGATCTGGCGAGGCCAGATCCGTGTCGCTTCGTTCGGAAATGGCCCTCCTTCGGAGGTGGCGCATGTGAAAAGAAAATGAAAAAATAATTATAAAAGCAATTATTTTTTCATTTTCTTTTCACATGCTCATAAACCTCCGGTTTATGGCCATTTCTCTCTCTACACTCCCGGATACAAAAGTGTATCCTGGTCATTGCGCTCGGGATAACCCAAATCGAAATTTGGTCTTTCCTCTCGCTTCATTCCCGGATCGTCTAACGGCAGGACATCAGGTTTTGGTCCTGAGTATCGGGGTTCGAATCCCTGTCCGGGAACCACATAAAAACAGCAGAAAGATTCTGCTGTTTTTATGTTGTGATTACACTTTTAAATATTTTCCCATCGCGAGAGTTGTTGAAACCATGGTGACAAAAAGCAATCCTAAAAACTGCGTGCCGAAAATCATGAGACCGTTTTGTTCAAAATAAGAAACAATTCCTGTTGAGTTTGGTCCAAAATATTGACTCAGTTTTGGATCGATGAGGGCAAGTGTTGGATAGACGATCGCCATGACAATGAGAATCGAAAATAAACTCAATAAAACGGTTTCGATCAAAAAAGGTGAACGAATGAAATTACTGGATGCTCCAACGAGTCGCATGATACCGATTTCCTCACGATGGATAAAAATCGCCACGCGAACCGTGTTGAAAATAATCAGAAGAGCGATCAAGAAAAAAATTCCAGACAAGACAATTCCTGCCGTACGAATGTTCGATGTTGTTGTGCGAATTTTTCCCACGATTTCTTGATAATCAGAAAAATCTTTTTCGCGAATCCCTTCTCGGAATTGCGGGTTATTGAGCGCTTCAATGATGATGTCAAAATCTTTTGCGGAATGTGCTTTGATAATAATGGTTGGACCGAACGGATTTTTTCCAAGTTCAGAGAGCGAACTCATGATGTCAGGATCTGCCGCATGTCGTTTTTTAAATTGCGTGAGTGCTTCCTCCGGGGACACTTGTTGAATCTCTTTCACTTGCGACAAGGATCGGAGATACGTTATTGCGTTAGTCACGAGCGAAGGTTCCACATCCTCATTGAAATAAACAGAAACCTCAATACGATTTTCAACAAATTTAATCGCTTGATCGGTCACTCTGTTTAACACGAGCAAAATATTAATCGTGAGAAGCGTCAAAACAAGCATGCTAATCGTAATGATCGATAACCAAAAATTTCTGGAGAAATTTTGAAAGGCAAATTTAATCGCTCGATACGTGGGCGTGAACATACTGTTAAAGTTTATAGCGTCCCTCTTCAACATCTGAAATAATTTTTCCTCCGTCGAGCGTGATCACACGACGTTTGAGGCGATTCACCATATCTCGATCATGGGTGACAAGGACAACGGTTGTGCCGAATTCATTGATCTTTTTTAAGAGCTCCAAAATATCTCGACTGTTCAGTGTGTCTAAATTTCCAGTAGGCTCATCGGCAACCAATATTTTTGGTTGATGAACAAGAGCTCGACCAATTGCAACACGTTGTTGTTCACCACCAGAAAGTTGAAGGGGGTAACGATGTGTCTTGTCATCCAAACCAACGATGGATAAAACACGAGGAACAACTTCACGAATACGTGCAGCTGGAGTCCCGGACACTTGTAACGCAAACGCAATATTCTCGTAAACCGTTTTTTTATTCAGCAATTTAAAATCTTGAAAGACAACACCGATCTGGCGACGCAATGAAGGAACATCATGCATGGGAATATTTGTGATGTCCCATCCTCCAATTTCAATAACTCCTTTTGTCGGACGCTCTTCCGCAAATAATAATTTTGCAAACGTACTTTTCCCTGTTCCGCTTTGTCCAACAATCGAAATAAATTCTCCAGGTTGAACGTGGAGATTCATGTTTTCAAGCCCAACAACATCAGGCGGATAAATCTTTGTGACGTTTTTAAAACGAATCATGAACGGTTTTTAAAAAGATGTACAAAAAAGAGTTTACATCCTGCAGGCATGTCTCTATGATACCTGTCGCGAGAAACACTGACAAGCGTACAAACAAAAAATCTCAGAACATTCTGAGATTTTTTGTTTCGCAATCTTTAAGGAGCCTGACTATTTAAGGCTTCCAATGTTACTTTTCCGACAAGTCCGTTTGCTGGCAAAATATCGTGTGCTTTTTGATAAATCTGAACCGCTTTTTTTGTTGCGCTATCATAGACACCCGTTTGTTTTACACCAACATAAGCTTGTAATTGTCTTACATCACTTCCCTTTGCACCGAGTTTAAGTGTTCTCTGATAAATCTCTGTTGTTGGTTTCACGATCTCTTTGATCTCAACAACAGGTGTAGCGACGACTGGTGTTACGACCACAGGAGCAGCGACGACCGGTACGGCTTTCACGACAGGGTATGCCATATCATTTACCGCTTTCCAATCCGCCGAAGTCTTTGGCAATTTACGATGCTTTGCGACAAATTTTGCAAT
>CAYHWG010000041.1:4640-8361 GCA_964360375.1 uncultured Gammaproteobacteria bacterium
CGCCGCTTTCTCTTTGATCAAATCACGTACAACTTTTACGGCTGTTTTCTCTGCTACGACAGGAGCAGCGACGACCGGTACATCTTTCACGACTGGGTATGCCATATCATTTACCGCTTTCCAATCTGCAGATGTCTTTGGAAGTTTACGATGCTTTGCGACAAATTTTACAATCGCCGCTTTCTCTTTGATCAAATCACGTACAACTTTTACGGCTGTTTTCTCTGCTGTGACAGGAGTCGCGATAACCGGAGTCGTTACGCCTGGTGAAGTCACAACAGGAGTCGTGACAACCGGCGTTGTCACCACAACAGGAGGTGCTGAATTTCCTCCACCTCCACCACCACTACTTACTGATGAGGTTGTGACAGAGACAACGCTTGAAGCTGCCGATTCTCCCGAAGTGTTTAAAGACGTAATCTTGTAAAAGTATGCTGTTCCTGCAGATAATCCCGTATCTGAATACGTTACGGTAGATCCGGAAGAAACGGTTGGTTCACTGCCAAGTCTTGAGTATGTTCCTCCTGAAGACGTACTGCGATAAATATCGTAGGATGTCGCACCACTCACAAGAGTCCATGACAAATTGATTTGTGCTGTGCTTGCCGCTGTTCCCGCCAAACCAGATGGTGTGGAAGGTGCTTCTGAACTGGTAGAAACGGTTGGGGCGTACAGCGAAAAGTGATCTGTCAGCGCAGCAATTTGAACCGTTGCAACCGTTGCAGAAAACTCTGCTGCTGTGTCAATCGTTGTGGAATCGGTAATGATTACTTGTGCGGAATTCTTATAGGTGACCGTACTTTCAAGTGGCACCCAGTTTGATGAGGTTTCATCCCAATAAGACATTTTGAGTGCATCCGCTTCCGCTTTTGTATCAATAGATGAATCTGTTGCAGATGCCGTTGCTGCCAACTCTTCTTTTGTATAGCTAATCTCAACCGTTACATCACCATTTAATGTCGTAATGGCATTTCCTTCTGCGTCCGTAACTTTAATTTCCATTCCTTCTCCAGCAACCGGTCGTGCAGAATCCGTTTCTCGCACATTGTTGGTTTCTGTTGTTGTGAGAGATGCCGCATCCACATCAGAACCAAACACGTTCGCTGGTATCGTTAATTCAACACCAGAAGTCCTATCTTCAAAGGTTCCGCCCGAAGCAGGTGTAATGGATGTTGATTTTGTTGGATCAAGTGCGACGGTCGTGGTGAGAGTGATATTTTTTCCTGATACAGAACCGCCTGTCACATCAATTGGATTTGATGCAAACGCTGCCTCAGCATATCCTTGTGCGACAGCAAATACCCTCCAAACACCCGAGGTAACCGCAAGCGAATAATTTCCGCTTGCATCTGCTTGCGTTCCGGTAAATCCTCCACCTTGTTTTTCCGCACGGACAAATGCGTTCGCTGCTCCGGAAGAGCCAATAAGAATTTGTCCAGTAATCGCTGTCGTCGCAGATATCATGGTTAATGTTTGAGCAGCTGGATCTGATCCATTCGCTGAGAACGACGTTGGTTGACGAAAATATCCAGGCTTCATGGCATTGATGCGGTACGCTGTAGAAGAATCAACAACTTTAATCGTGAATGATCCATCTGTTCCACTTTTTGTTCCGATGTGTATTCCATCTGTTGAGTTCGTAATTTCAACCCATGCATCGGCAATAGGATTTGTTCCATCTGTCACCGTTCCTGTCACGGTTCGTCGTGTTGGGATCGTCACGGTAACAGCCTCATCGCTATCAACCGTGAGCGCTCCTGTTGTCGCGTTGTAGGCCGTCCCACCAAAACTGCTTAAACCAATATTCATCCCTTGAATATCTGCGTGCAACGAGTAGACTCCATCAGGCAATGACATGGTTCCGGATGTGGTGTTGTTAATTTGAAAGCGACTTCCTTGACCTGTTGAAGAAAACGCTTCAATCACGGCAATCACAGCTGTTGAAAGGGTAAATGTCACGGTACGAAGTGTTCCAACGATAATATTTTTGCCCGATACATCCGTCGTCACATCAAAAGGTCCAATCGGAGGAGCTTCTCCCACACCTGAAATGAAGGAATAAATCGTGTATCCAGTTCCGGATGGCACTTTCAAACTGTACGTTCCATCGCTTCCGGTAACAACTTCATTCGATGTGTTATTTCCTGAGATACGAACAAAAGCACCTTGCACAGGCGAGCCGCCTGAGGTGACTGTTCCAGAAACACTGAAGTATGTTCCTGTTTGAGATGGAGAAAAATTTTGATTTGTAACACTTTCTGTTGTGACCGTAACGGACAATTCCGTAAGTCTTCCGTATTGTGGCAAGAAGGATCCAACTTTCCATGATCCAGCACTCACATACAAGGTGTAATTACCGGATGAATCCGTTGCAGCGTTTGCGTGTCCTGGAGCATCTGTACGGTATGCATAGACAGATGCACCCTGAACAACGTTTGTTCCGTCCGTCACCTTACCAGAAATCGTATAATCTGGTTTTGCTACTTTCACGATAAAACTTGAAGCAGCGGCTGTTGGAGTAATAGCTGTTGTTGCGCCATTGATGAGCAAATAATCCGTTGCATGCGATGTCACCGTCACAGAAACTTCTTTTGAAGGTGGCATGCCTGGAATAAACGCGCCAACAATATAACTTCCGTCCGTGAGGTTTAAGGTAAAGGCTCCCGCCAAGTCTGCTTGTGCACGCGTTCCAATTCCTCCGTTTGGAGAATATGCATAGACTTCCGCATTTGCCATAACTTTACCGGACGCATCTTGAACAAGACCTTTGATGTATTTGTTTGAGGAAGTGAGGGTAAATGTTGTTGAACAACCAGTGACACCATCTACCTTACAAACAGAACCTGCAATATTGATTGTTTTTGGTTTTGGTTGAAGATAACTTGGTGCTGGTGGAGGTCCGGAAGCTCCTTTTGGCATTTGAGGACCAACTCCAAAGTTCCATGTTCCATCCGGAATATTTATCGTAAATGCACCGACACCGCTTCCATTTAAGGTACCTTGTTTTACTTTGAATCCATTTGGTGAATTTGCAAAAATATCCAAAGGTTCATTTGCAGGTCCAGTCACGTTAATCGTGACAGACGTTCCTGCAGATGCCAGTCCAAGGGTAAAGTTATACGTTGTGCTTCCGGATACAACGACCCGTTCTGGCGTTGTTTTTCCTGTATAATCTGCAGAACCGAGTGTGACCCCTTGATCTGTTGAAAGCATGTAATCACCAGATTGAACATTACTGAAAGAATACGTCGCAACTCCACTACCATTAAATGCGGTAGATGTTGTCTCCATAAATCCGGTCATTGGTGACATCAAGTACACTTTCATGGTTCCACCGGATGCTGCGGCTGTCGCGGTAATACTTCCGGTTAATGTTGCTGCCGTTCCACTCACGGATTGGATAAAAAACGGCATGGATGTCAAAGATTCAAGAAGTGTTTGACCATCTGCACTCTTTGTTTTTACGTCTGTTGTATAGCCGGTTGTATTAAAATCCTTTGGGATGGTTGAATTTTTTATTCCAGCGATGTCGATCATGAGAAAATCGTTCGTAATCGCATTCGTAGAATTTGTCGCAGCAGAAAGCGAAATACTAACCGTACGAAGATCTGTATTTACAACAACACCATCATCTGAGAGTCCTCCTTTTGTCGTTGTGCTTCCCGAAGAATCACCCGTAACCGTTGCTCCTCCTCCACAAGATGTTCCGCCTGCTGCGGTT
>CAYHWG010000042.1:0-8237 GCA_964360375.1 uncultured Gammaproteobacteria bacterium
GGTGGATATTCTGTTTTTGCAGGTGTTGGTGAACGCACGCGAGAGGGAAACGATTTGTACATGGAAATGAAGGAATCAGGCGTGCTTGATAAAACAGCGCTTGTGTTCGGACAAATGAACGAACCTCCAGGAGCACGCGCTCGTGTCGCCTTATCTGGATTAACGCTTGCGGAATATTTTCGTGATGATGAAGGTCGCGATGTTCTTCTGTTTATTGATAACATTTTCCGTTTCACTCAAGCAGGATCGGAGGTCTCCTCACTTCTCGGTCGCATTCCATCTGCTGTAGGTTACCAACCAAACCTTGCAACGGAAATGGGAGCACTTCAGGAGCGTATCACCTCGACAAAAAAAGGATCTATCACATCCATTCAAGCGGTTTATGTTCCAGCTGATGATTTAACGGATCCAGCTCCAGCAACAACATTTGGACACTTAGATTCGACGGTTGTTCTTGCACGATCGCTCGCGGAACTTGGAATTTATCCAGCGGTTGATCCACTCGATTCGTCTTCCACCATTCTCGATCCAAACATTGTTGGAGAGGAACATTACAAGGTTGCGCGTGGTGTTCAGCTTGTATTGCAACGGTACAAAGATCTACAAGATATCATCGCCATTCTCGGAATGGATGAACTTTCGGATGCTGACAAACAAACCGTTGCACGAGCGCGCAAAATTCAAAAATTTTTATCACAACCATTTTCTGTTGCGGAGGTCTTTACAGGTTCGCCCGGAAAATACGTTCGTCTCGAAGACACGATTCGTAGTTTTAAAGGGATCCTCGATGGCGAATACGATCATATTCCAGAACAAGCGTTTTACATGAAGGGAAGTATTGATGAAGTGCTTGAAACAGCAGAAAAGAATAAGTAGAGACATCTCAATAACCTATGTCACTTTCACTCAAAATAGTTACTCCTGAACGCGTTGTTTTTGAAGACACGGTTGATTCAGTGACACTCATGACAGAATCGGGTGAAATTACGGTGCTACCTGGACACGTTCCACTTGTGACAAATCTTCGATCTGGAGAAATTCACTTAAAAAAAGGTTTAGAAGAACATTCTCTCGTTGCTTCAACCGGTTTTCTTGAAGTTCGTCCAGGCAATCAACTTATTGTCCTTGCTGATACGGCAGAGCGTGCGGATGAATTAGAACTTCAAAAAATTGAGGAAGCAAAAGAACGCGCAAGAAAACTCTTAACAGAAACACGTCATGTGGATGATGTCGCCTTTGCACATGCAGCTGCTCTCATGGAGCGTGAACTCGCTCGATATCGTGTAGCTCTGAAACGAAAACGTTAGACCATGGAAGATAGAAATCACGAAAGAATAAAGCTTTTGTGATTTTTTTGTTTAAAATCGCTTGACATAAATGAACTCATCGAGTATGCTTTTGCGGTCGTGACCACAATTTTCAACACACGACAGGAGTAAGCACATGGCCAATCAGCTCAGTCAAGATGATCGAAAACTCGTTTATGATTTGTATCGCCTCGGCATTTTGACCGAATCGAAACTCGATTCGCTCGCACAGGCGCTTGTCATCACCGATTCACAGTGTCCGACTCCGGACATTGCGATTGATACGGAAACCAAACCCTCATTTACCATCGTGAATTTGGGCGGTGCACTTCTCCTTGCGGACGTGTCTTTGTATGAGGGAATGGAGGATGCGGCTGATTTCATTCGTCAGCAAATTCAGCTGCTTGCAAATGAATGCAACCAAATCGTTTTTGTTGCCTATGCTCCATCGCTTGCAATTGCTGAGTCAGACTTCACTGTTGCAGAAATCGTTGCGACACTGATTCAGGTTCAAAAAAGGTACATCATTCGTTGTGGTCGAAAAAAGGCATTTCGCAACGTTCGTTTCCATGCGTTTTTCTGCGTTGATCTTCCTGAAAAACGTTCCTATTGCTACGGCGTGAATCCAGAAAAATTCGCTCCATGGTACAGAAAATACGAACAAGAAGTGCTTGGTCGTCAAGATGACGATGATCCAGACGATCTGGATGACGGAATCTCTGTACGTGGATCCTTTCGTGATTCACGTTTGCATCATCCTCGCTAACCTCTCAACTCTGTGCATGCACAGAGTTTTTTCTTTCAAAAAAAATCACCCTAAACAGATCGTAAGGGTGTGAAGAAATATTATTTTGGAGAACCGTGAAAATGAATACGTAATCGGACATAGACACCTTTTGGATGTCCAAGTTGGATCATGTCGCCGTGTTTCAAGGTGTGGTACTCATGGAGCTGTATTGCTTTCTTTTTTTTTGAGCCGCTCCGTCGAATCCATGTTCCCGATTTCACAGAAAGTGTTCTGAGTTTCGGTTCATGTTCAAGCCACTCGAGTGCTGCCTGTAGTCGTGAAACACATCTTTGTGTGTCCGTCGGCATGACATCGTAAAAATCAATCTCTGGCATGATCGGGATTTGATCATCCGGCGCATCACGACGACCGATTCTGATCGGAGGACCATTTTGCACTCGATTCCATGGAATGAAAAATCCTTTTGCAAGCTGTTCGCTCACCCGAATTTTTTCATTTCCAAGGTACAAAATAACAATTCCTCGTTCAAATTTTTGCAACACTGTCTTGTCGATTAATGCAAATTCAATCATGTTGATTTTCCTTCTCCACTCAGACGTTTTTGAATCTCTTCCCATTGTTCATTGTTAAATTCACATGATGAGCTTGAGCTTGCAAAGGACACAGTTCCACGACTCGTGGATTCTGCATCATCGCCTCCTTGCTGTGTCATTTGAATGAGTGTGTCAGCCGTGGCGTGATTACCAAGACCTCGGTAGATTTCAGCCGCCTTTTCAACCTCACCTGCTTTCACAGCCTTTGTTGCTTCAACAAAACTTTGATATTTCGCAACCTCAGAATTGGACGGTTGTGTCGATCCATCAGAAGACGTCACAACGGGAATTTGCACAACATACTTGAATCGTGGCGTTCCAGGTTTATTTCCCTCGATCTCGAGGTTAAACAAAATTCCTGATCTAATATTCTGTACAGGAATTTCAACATGAAACAAAAATTTTTGTCCACGCATGTAATCCACAGCACCACAGATATTTTGAAAAGCTTCTCCAAATGGTGATACGTATGACCCACCGGCACTCGAATAGAGATTTTCCAAGGATGGTTTCTCAAGCTGAGTTTCATTTGGAATGAACCGAAACACTTCGGAAAATTTTCCCATCACTTGAGACACGGTAATCTTTACATGTTCCAAACAAAATCCGTGTCTAAACGCCATCTCGCCTGTGAAATGTGATTCAAGATCATCAGCTGACATGATGTGATATTGAAACGATCCGTTCCCTGCACGAACAGCGAGTTGCTGAAGCAAATTCAGATGATAATCCGGCCCGGTTCCGTAGACGATGATCGGAATCTGCTTCTGACGCAGACGATCCGCATACTTCACAATGAAAGGATAGTCCTGATATGGGACAGAGCTCTGACCATCCGTCAGAAAAACGACACAAGGCAATCGTCCAGTATTCCCAAAATCTCCATCAAGACTCATTTGAAGTGCTTCTTTAAAACAAGTCCGAGCAAGAGCGTGAAGCTTTGATTTTAACAACTCAATCATCACGTCTTTATTGCACGCCGTGGCTTCCATCCATGGAATCACCTCAAAGGCCTCTTCACTGAAACCAATAACGCGTATATGATCGCAGGACGACATTTTGTTGAGAATCTTTATGATCGCCTGAGAAACGACGTCAATCTTTGAAATCTCGTGGTTCGGATTAGCTCTCAACATCATAGATCCAGAGCAATCAATCACAAAACAGAAATCGAGATAAACGGCATTTCCTTCGGGTACGATCGGATTGATTTCAAGCAGAACATCTGCTGAAACGATTCCGTTCACGATCGGAACGGGATATTTCAGAAACGAAACGCGGATGTCGAGTTCGGGTTTTGAAATAACGATAGAGTTACTTTCCACGGCCTTTTCTCCTTGACTTGCGGCCGAGTTTTCTTATCATGAATTTAGAGTTTTGTCAATCAAATGCATAGGGCGGTGCATTGAACGATTCATGAAAGCCCTGCTACAATGTGTGCGTATGAATCTTCTTGAAGACTTAAACTCAGAGCAAATTTCTGCTGTGACCCATAAAACTGGTCCGCTTATGATCATCGCAGGAGCAGGAACAGGAAAAACAACCGTTGTCACAAAACGCATTGCTTGGCTCATTGAACAAGAGCTTTCAAAACCTGAACAAATTTTGGCTCTGACGTTTACAGACAAAGCAGCTGGCGAGATGGAAGAGCGCGTAGATCAGTTATTACCGTATGGATACGTTGATCTTCAAATATCAACCTTTCACGCATTTTGTGAACGTCTCCTTCGTGAATATGGTGCGGAAATGGGTCTGTCGCGAGATTTCAAGCTTCTCTCCGAACTCGATACATGGCTCCTCATTCGCCAACATTTTGAAAAGTTCTCACTCGATTATTATCGACCGCTCGGAAATCCAACAAAATATCTGAAGGGTTTTCTTACGCATTTTTCGCGATTAAAAGATCAAGCGATTGATCCTGATCACTACTTGCAATTTGTTGAGGAATGCAAGCTCGATTCAGATACCAAGCAATCAGGAGAGGAAATAAATTCCGAAAAAAAACGTTTGAGCGAACTTGCTCATGCGTACCATACGTATCAAACGATTCTTGCTGAACACGATGCTCTTGATTTTGGTGATCTCATTTTATCAGCACTCAAACTCCTTCAAACGCGTCCACGTATTTTAAAAATCGTGCGCGATAAATTTCAATTTGTTCTTGTTGATGAATTCCAAGATACAAACCATGCGCAGTATGAACTTGTGAAGCTGATCGCTGCACCCACGAATAATCTTACGATTGTTGGAGATGATGATCAATCCATTTATCATTTTCGTGGAGCATCCCTTGAGAATATTTTACGGTTTGAACAGGATTTTCCGGACACGACTCGAGTTGTTCTCATAAAAAACTATCGATCTTCTCAATCCATTCTTGATCATGCTCACACATTTATTCAGATGAATAATCCACATCGTCTTGAAGCAAAAAGTGGACTGACGAAACGACTTATTGCACATTCCGAGAAACAAGGAATCATTGAACACATCCATTGCTCAACGCTCGAAGATGAAGTTCTCTCTGTTGTAAAGAAAATGGCAGAGCTCAAAGATCAGGATTCAGATCTGTCATGGAACGATTTTGCTGTTCTCGTGAGATCAAATAGTGCGGGCGATGAATTCGCAGCCGGATTTGATCGACATGCCATTCCTTTTCAATTTCTCGCGCTCTCGGGCTTATATACAAAAACAGTCATTCTCGATCTTTTGGCATTCATGCAGGTGATCGATCGTCCGTTTGAGAGTCCCAGTTTTTATCGCGTGATCACATCGCCTATGTATGGACTTGATGCGCGTACAATTGCGGAACTGAATCTTCTTGCTCAGATGAAAGGGAAATCACTCTTTGAGGCGTGCGAAATGGCTCCATCGATCGGAAAATTTTCTGCCGATATACTCGAAACATTACGCAAAATCTTATTTCAACTCCACGAACTTCGCACAACCTTGAAAGGGAAGCCGGCAACCGAATGCTTTAAACAACTTGTTCGCAAACTCGGATATCTCGAGTATCTCAACGCAAAACCAGAAGCCGAAAAGATGGAAACATTTCGTTATCTGAATCAATTTCTCGATCGCGTGAAATCTTTTGAATCGCGCAATGATCAAAAAACACTTCACGCATTCCTTGAAGAATTCGCTCATGAACGTGATGCTGGCGAGGAGGGATCCTTATCTATAGATTTTGATTCTGGTCCAGAGCTCGTGCGCATCATGACGGTTCATGCATCAAAAGGACTTGAATTTAAACATGTCTTCATTGCAAATCTCGTGGATAGACGTTTTCCTGCGCAAGCACGAGGGGAAAGTATTCCCATTCCGGAAGGCTTGTTTAAATCAACGATCGTGCACGATGATGCCCACCTGCATGAGGAACGTCGTTTGTTTTATGTTGCTATGACGCGCGCAAAAGAAGGGTTGTATTTTACCTCAGCGGATGATTACGGGGGATCACGCGCTCGAAAACTTTCTCGTTTTTTGCATGAACTTGGCTATGAAAAACCGAACGGACAAGATCGTGCGCTTGTTCATCTGTTCGATGAAGACCGAGGAGAGGAGACGGAGCATCTTTCTAAAACAGAAATTTCTATTCCTGTTCCAAAACAATTTTCGTTTACACAGCTTGCTGCATTCAAAACCTGTCCCTATCAATATAAATTTGCGCACGTGCTCAAAGTACCCGTATTCGGTCGTTGGACGTTCTCGTTTGGAAAAACAATGCACAACACTCTGCAAAATTTTTTTACGCTTTGGTTAGAGCGTACAGGGAAAAAACAAAGTTCTTTATTCGAAGCAAATCCAACCATGTCCGATAAACTGCCTGTAAGTGAACAAGAACTCCTTCGTTTATATGAACAAAGTTGGATCGATGATTGGTATGAGAATGATAAACAACGTGAAGAATATCGGTTAAAAGGCAGAGAGGCCTTGCAAGCGTATTTTAAATCTTTTTCTGAGAAAACTCCTGTCCCATTATTTCTAGAACAAGGATTCACACTCAAATTTGGTGATGTCGTTTTGAAAGGTCGTATTGATCGCATGGACACATTCGAGGATGGTGTGGAAATTATCGACTATAAAACCGGTTCTCCAAAAACGGAAAAGACCCTTAGGCCAGAAGATCGCGAGCAATTATTTTTGTACCAAATGGCCGCAATCGATGTACTTGGACTCAATCCAAAAAAATTAACCTATCATTATCTTGAAGATAATTCAGAAGTTTCTTTTATCGGTACAGACGATCAACTCGCAAAATTAAGAGAAAATATTATCGACCGTGTACAGATGATTCGAAAAAGCCAATTTGAAGCGACCCCAGGATTTCATTGTCGCTTTTGTGATTTTGCAGATATTTGTGAATTTCGACAGTAAGAAGTACCATGAAGATCTATGGCTCTTTCTTCCTTGAAAAGTTTGGTACGGCGATCTATACAAAATAAAAAAATAGGAACCATCGTCACTTCTTCACAAATTGTTGTATGGGCCAACGAATTTTTAACAGATGTGATGCCGCACAAAATACGGTGTGACGCGAACGTGATTTCCTATCGGGACGGTGTCCTTAAAATAGCAACAAAAACAGGTGCGACAAATCATTTTCTTCGCGGTTTTGAAGATGAAATGAAAAATAGCATGCGCGAAAAATTTCACGATCTTTCTATCAAGCAAATTTTCTATCTCATCAAACACAATCTCGATGATCACGCTCTATGACATTTCGCGCCTATCTCATTATTATGACCTGCGTAAGTTTATGTGCGTGGGTAGGATGGATCGTTGTTTTACATGCTATTGATCCAACACAATCTGGTTTTTTAGGTTTTGTATTGTTTTTTCTTACAATGGGAACAGCATTGCTGAGCACACTCACGCTACTTGGAACGGTTTTTAGAATATGGATTCATAAAGAAGATGTTGTTTACAGACAGGTTGTGCGCTCATTACGACAGGGGATACTGTTCACGGTGCTTTTTCTTGCTGCACTTGAACTCTCGGCGCTTGGTCTGCTTGTTTGGTGGGTCATTATTTTACTCATTCTTATCACAGCCTTCATAGAAATTCTTCTTTTAGGGACAAACCTGTCTACTTGAATACAAAAATGATTCAAAAAGAACCTTGATTGATCAAGGTTCTTTTTGTAAAATGCGTAAGGTTCGAAACGCATTTTATTTGCGATCATTTACTCAGTATGTTCGATCGTTTTTTTGGACAATTTTCTAAAGATCTTGGTATTGATCTTGGCACATCGAGTACCCTTCTTTATACAAAAGAAGGAGGAATTATTATTAATGAACCTTCTGTTGTTGCTATTAACACAAGAAATAACCAAATACTTGCCGTTGGAAAAGATGCAAAAGACATGCTCGGAAAAACACCTCCACACATCACCATCACAAAACCCCTTTTAAAAGGGGTCATTTCCGATTTTGAAGTCACGGAAAAAATGTTGAAATACTTTATTGAAAAAGCCTACGCCAAATCTTTCGGTTTTGTACCTCGACCACGAATCGTCATTGGAGTTCCTCTTGAAACAACGGAAGTGGAACGAAAAGCTGTTGAGGACGCAGCCCTTTCTGCAGGCGCAAA
>CAYHWG010000043.1:0-8007 GCA_964360375.1 uncultured Gammaproteobacteria bacterium
CCTGCTTTCATTTTTCCCTGGACGAGAGCAAGGCGTTTTTCGACCGAACCAATATCTGCCATCGCGAGTTCAATCTCAATCGTCTCAACATCGCGCAAAGGATCGATGTTTCCCTCAACGTGATGGACATCCACATTCTCGAATGCACGAACAACATGGACGATCATGTTCACCTCGCGGATGTTCGATAAAAACTTGTTACCGAGCCCTTCACCTTTATGTGCGCCTTTGACGAGTCCGGCGATGTCGACGAATTCAATCGCGGTCGGAATAATCTTCTCCGATTTCTCCGCTTGCGCAAGCAGCTTCAGCCGTTCATCCGGAACCTCAACAACCCCAACATTTGGTTCGATGGTACAAAATGGAAAGTTCGCACAATCCACCTGTTTTTTTGTGAGTGTTTTGAAGAGAGTTGATTTTCCAACGTTTGGAAGCCCGACGATACCGACTTGAAGCATAAAACATTGACAAATAAGTTACACGTTGATAAACTGGTGATATCACCAATGGAAAGTAAGCCCTATACGGTTCCGTCCGTATGGGGCTCTTTCTTTTTATATCCAAGGCGACGTTCGAGTTCGTTTTGACTATCAATAAAGGCAAAATTATTTTGCTCCTTTTGCATACGCAGCTGAGTATAGCGATTCCGATCCATCATGTCGAGACTGTATAAGGCCACATACATATTGCACTTGACGATCGGATTCTGTATCCTCCTGATAGATGGGCCCTTGGCGAAGTTGGTATCGCGTCTCCATGGCATGGAGAAGGCCACCGGTTCAAATCCGGTAGGGTCCACCATTCCATTTCAAAAATTGTTTCAACATTATTTTTAAATAAATGCACCATTCATCAAATATTTTTATGCCAAATATTCACCATGCATTTATTCATTTCACAAAAAGAAATTCATCACATAAATCTTTGTATCAGATGTGTTTGCTTCTTTTTTTCTTTTTGATTGCGGATGGAATGCTCATGTATCACGTTCCACTTTTTATCACACATGCGGGATTTTCTGAATTTCACATGGGTCTCATTATTGGATTTTCATCTGTTGCAGGAATTTTATTTGATTTGTGCATGAGTCGACTTATCCCGCATGCAAATTTTAAAAAAATGTTCCTTGTCATGTTACTTGTTGCAAGTATTTTTCCGTTGGTGCTTTTGAAAGCAACATCACTATGGATGTTTCTTTTTGGAATGATTGTTTGGGGTATTTATTATGATTTATATAATTGTGGAACTCTCGATTTTGTTTCAAGAGTCATGCCAAAAAACGAGCATGCAACAAGTTTTGGGCTGATTGATGTTTTTATTGCACTCGGTTATTTAATTGCACCGATTTTTGCAGGATTTTTTACAGAAGGAACGAAAGAGATGTTTTTTTTCTTTGCTGTTTGGTTTTTTCTCGGCATAGCACTTTTCATGTATTTTTTTCTTAATCAATCAACAAAAATTTCAGAAATTTCTTTGACGAAAAGACACTCACCCATTAAATGGATTAAAGAATTTAAAATGCATGCATTGGTTGCAAAAACATTTTTTCCCGTATATATATCTTCAACACTATTAAACATGATTGAATCAATTTATTGGATTGTTGCACCACTTGTTGTTATTACAACAGCATGGTCAATTGAATTTGGGAGTTTATTTTTATTTTCTCATGAGTTACCTGCAATACTCGTCGGTTGGTTTATAGGAAAAATTATTGATAAACATTCAAAAAAACGCGTAGGATTTTTTGCTCTCCTTGGAGCATCACTTTTTATGATGCTGTTTTTTATAATAAAAGATCCTGTTTTTCTCATCATGCTTAGTTTTCTTTGTGCATGTTTTACTGGCATTGCTTGGCCCGCAATCAAAGGTGCGCAAGCTGATTTGGTAAGCGAGCATAAAAATTTTGAGCAAGAAATTGAGTTGGTTCAGGACACATTCACGAATTTAGGATTTATTATCGGACCAATTCTCGCTGGATTTTTATCAAGTAGATTTGGTTTTCTTGAGACACTCGGTATCATTGGAGTGATCATATTTATTGTGAGTTTATTATTGCTTATTTTTACTCCGAATCAACTTTTTTTAAAGAAAAAAAGTTAAGGATCATAAAGACATCCTTTAAAAAACACGGCCAAAAAAACATCCGAGAAAATATCTCGGATGTTTTTGATTATGCCGCTTGTTGAATCACAACATGTGAATTTTCGACAATGGTATAAACACCATTTTCTTTTTGACCGCCACCAGAATCTACATATTCCGTGGAGCCGGGTCCGCCGTAAGATTTCAATTGATTAGTAAAATTCGGTCGGTCGTTATTTTGATATTCACGCGTGCCAACAAGAGTGTATCCCATTTGTTCCGCACGCTGTGTTGCAATCTTTATCAGCAATTCAGAATTTGCTTGTGCGGATGCGCCATCACGATGATACGATCGTTCAAGTTGTAAGACGGGCTTCTTTGATGTCTCGTCATAAAGGATGCGAAGAAGGGCTCGTCCCAAAATAACATTCGAACTGTCGCGCACAATCAAAACTTTTATTTTTCCGTCCATGACGTATGAAATTAAATTTCGATTCAGATGTGGTGATCCGTTCACATTTTGACACGATCCGGCAACATCGGTTCCAAGACGTAGCATAAGATCTGGATCTTCTGTTTCTTCCACCGTCACAAATTCATTGATTCCTTTTTGTTTGTCCGCGTTTCGCATGGATTCCACAACCCCTCGCATCGCGGAAAGATCGTTTGAAAACGCATGATCAGATGCAAATGCTTCTTGCAGTTCTTTAAAAGACGAATCAACATCTGAATCCTGTTTCAAATCTACGGATGATTTTAATAAGAGGCTCATCAATCTTTTTGCGATCATCGAATCTCGCAATTCATCGGAATCATCG
Organism: uncultured Gammaproteobacteria bacterium; assembly: GCA_964360375.1. Classification (GTDB taxonomy): domain Bacteria; phylum Patescibacteriota; class Patescibacteriia; order UBA9934; family GWF2-40-263; genus XYB2-FULL-45-11. Next base: position 2,904 of record CAYHWG010000043.1, read on the forward strand.
CCAAGATCCTTGAGTTCCGAAATGTGTGTCTGAAGTTGCTCAAGGGCTAATTTTCGATTACCACTTTCGCGATTCAAAAAATCATCCATACGTTCAGCAACTTTTCCGTCGATATGGTGATGATTGACCGCCTCACGCATAAACGACTCTATGCGTTTGCGCGCCGTACGGCCCGATTCAGATTCAAAGGTATGTGTGGTTTGAAAGGAAATGTTTTCAACCCATTTTTGTGCGTCATCTGATCGACCTTCAAAAACTTTTTCAAGGTGAGCACGTTCAAGCGCGTAACGAATCCCTGGGAATCCGCCGTGAGCAATACTCTCAATAAACGTTCGATAAAGTACTTGCTGTTTTTTATCCTCTGATTCTTTTAATTTTCCAAGATAGACAAAAATATTCGCTGGTTCTTTAAATTGTTCAAACAGTTTTGTGATTTCACTTTGCGATAATTTAACCCCACTCATTTCTTCGAATGTATCAACAAGTTTTTTATCCATTTCCGTCGAAAGACGATCCATCTCTCCATGCATCTTCTTTTGCGTTTCGGGAGAAACTTGAGGCGGAGCACTAAATCCGTCTGACAACTTCTTTTCTTGTTGTTGAATTTTTTGTTGAATTTTTCTGGCTGCTTTTTGTCCGTCTTCTGTGGATATGTCTAGCAAAGACAGTTCTTTCTGAAAATCTTGAATTTTTTGTTCCAAATCTTTTTTCCAAACAGCTTCGAGTTGTTTGCGTTCGTTATCAACCAAAGAGGCAATCTCTTGCATGTGAGTTCCAGCCTGTTCAAGTTCTGATACAAGTAAATTTTTGTTTAAAAATCCAAGACTGCGCAGTTGTTGCGAGAGGGCAAAAAAACGTTTCTTTGTTTCACTACTTTGTTCCATGATGCGTGTTCCTGTTTCCAAAAAATTCCGCACCATAAGACGTTGCTTGGCTCTCAGACCTGTTTCATGCCATTCACTTCCAGCAATCTCAAGTAAAAAATAATTAAATCGATCAAGATCCGTTCGTTTTTTGAGTACCTGTCCTGCAAACATCATTTTTGTAAAACGCGCTAAATTGGAAGCATCCTTTATGGTTCGAAACGATTCCTGCGTAGAATCAACAAACCATCGAGCGAGAACTGGAAGAGAGCTGTGAGCGTCTTTTGGAATTTCTTTTAAAATAGAGGATTCAAGAACAATCGGATCTTCAAATGTACAAAACTCCAATTTATCTCTTAGGTGTTTGTTTCCTAATTCTTCTTGTGCGCCAAGAACTGTATCAATATATCTTTCCTGAGCAGCCGCAAACGCATTTGCTCTTGTATCAAAATATCTCATGGGAAGTCCATCAAGCTTTTCTACCAAATTTTGAACATGTTTTAACGCGATCAAAAACTGTTCGGGAGATTTTGAAAACTTTCGCATGGATTCGGCAAGAATCTTATTTGCCGATCGAACTCCACCTTCTTGTTTTGGTTTTTCTATGGTGGAAATAAGAATATCTCGAAATGATTCTATCTGTTCCGCCGGTAATTTTGCAATCACATCCCAAGAAGCGTTGTTTTCTGCAAGGGCTATTGCTAATTTACCCGCATCATATTTTGGAAATTCCGCATAAAAATCTTGAACGAGTCCAGATGAAAGAGAAATACGCATCATCTGACCAAGCCATTGTTCTGGACTCATATCCTCATTCAAAAGATCTGCTTGAAAGGAAGGATCTCTCGATCGATTAGATAACAGATTCTCATACCAAGGGAATCGCAAGATCGTTGATGCAAATTCTGCGGAACACAACACATTCCACATACGTTCATTGTCTTGTTCGCCGACACGTTTCAAACTCGTCAAAACAAACCAATCACACGTTTGTTTTGAAACCATTTTACGAAATTGTAAGACACGTTCATCTTGAAGAAACGAAAAAAGTTCATCTCTGTTTTTTACATTTTTAAATTTTTGAAATTGATCAACATGAGCAGATGATTGCCTGATATCACCTATCGCTGTGCTTAAAAACTCTGCCGCAACAGAAATGTCCCAACGTTCCAAAATGGACTGTGTGCGTTTATCTTGAAACACTTCATGTACACGAGTCGCTTCAGATTCAGTGTTTATTGCAGACCAAGCTATTTTTGAGCTCAATGTATGAAAAATAGAAGATGTGTTCTCTTTATCATGCGTTGTTCTCAATTGTTCAAATAGTTGCGCTGTTTTTGTCACAACGTTAAATTCAGACAAAACAAAATCTGTGTCTTGTTTTAACAACTTAAACATGAATGCGTGAATAAGTTGTGTCACATCCACTGTATTGAGACAATTTCTTATGGAGGAAAGATCTTCGGAAAGAAAAAGCGACTCGATCTTTTCTGCAGACTCGTTTCCAAATTTTTTTTTTAGTTGCGCGTGCAAAAATGGAAATGATGAATCCTCTTTTTTCATCCCTTCCCAAAAAATACCTATGTCTGTTTGCTGATGGGCAAATCCACCGCGATTGTTATTGATCCGATCAAAAATTCTCCACTCTTTTTCAAAAAAAGAATCCACAAACTCTGGAGGATACTCATGTAAATGACTTCTAAACTCAATAAGTTTTTCTTTATTTTTATACAAATCCGAAAAAGCGTTCACGGTTTTTTCTGGATGAATCGCATACAATTCTGTAACAGCAGCAACAAGCCAGTCTCCGGAAAACTCTTCTACGGCGTGTTTCCAGAAAACAGGTGATTCAATTTGTTTCAACAAACGAATCACCTCATTCGGACAAAGCGTTGCGTAAGCCGTCCATATTTTTAATTCCGCGTCCGAATGGTAATCAATATTTTTTGATATTTCTAAAAATATCGCATTCAGTTCTTCTCTCCCTTGATCTTGATAACGCTCATAGTTTTTATACGCATAATAAAGCGATGTTCGAAAATACTGATCTGTCGCAGACCAACCATGTTCTGCTATTTGCGTAACGATGATGCTATTATTTGCATCCAAAACAGATACAGCTCTTGAGGCAATATCCAAATGACGATCTGCGGTAATTCCAAAACGAATATGATCTTGGTAAGAAACATGAAATGGCTCTGGTTTTTTTCCCAATCGCTCAAGAATTTTTTCATCTGAAATGAGACCGTACAGTAACGTGATCGTGGTATTCCGCTGAATGATTTCTTTGTATGTTTCATCAAAAAGACGCTCAGGATTTTGTTTTGCGACACGTAAAATAAATTCTTCTTCAAGCGTATGCTTCAGGGAACCTTCTGTACGAGATGCCATGTTCCATAGTGCCTCATCGGATAATTTATCCAAAAATTGTTGATTTAATGTATCAAGATAAAAACACGAATCATTTCTTACATCTCTTCTATTTACGACGCGAGCTGTGAGTCCCTCCAAAACAAGTTGTTCCATTTTTTTTGGATCCGTTTCTTGAATTTCTGCGCGCATTTTCTCAATCATTTTTTTTGACAAAAAGTCACAGATGTCAGGAACAAGAATCTGAAATTCATATTTCGGAATCAATGCAATCACCCGATCGGCATCTTTTTGTTCAAACGCTCCCTCTATCGCCTTAAGATAAATTACTTTTTGAAAATCTTTTTCCTCAAACGCTTCTGCTAAATCTTTATTCGGCGTATGTCCTTGTAGATTTGTAAGAAGTGCCTCCGTATTTTTTGACGTTATCATGTGGTAACGCCAATCTTTCATGATTTCAGAAATTCCTCCAGATTTTCTGTCAGATGGTCTTAAAAATTCCTCCCGATGTAATTTGAAAGCGAGATTTGGATCATATTCCGCCACGATGGAAAGCATTTTTTGTTGAATATCACCCAAAGTGTGATACCCATATTTTCTATCATTTGTTGTGAGTAGAAAATCTGCTCCAAACGTAACATCTGTCCGAGCAAACTCTTCAAACGTAGAGAGTAAAGCCTTTTTATTTTCTGTGGAGTTCTCTTTTTTATACGCAAGAAACGCCGCGTCAAGTGACTTGCGCACGGTTTTCTTTTCCGGTGTGGCAAATATTTCTGAAGCACGAAATCCGTCAAACATAAAAACTCTTCACTTCGTTCAAGGTAACATGATAAGATGCATAAAATAAATTATAACATTTCTCCGTACTGAATACACTATGGATTTCCTATCAATCCTTCTCACTGTTGGTGGTCTCTGTTTATTTGAAACTATTTCTTCGATTGATAACGCTATCATTAATGCAGAGGTGCTCCAAACGATGAGTGAAAAAGCCAAAAAATGGTTTTTATTTTGGGGAATTATTTTTGCTGTCGTGCTTGTACGAGGACTCTTGCCATGGATCATTGTCTGGTTTGCAACCCCTGGACTCGGACCCATTGAAGCGTTTACAGCCACCTTTAGCGGTGAACCTCATGTTCTTGAAGCGGTTGAAAAATCCGCCCCCATTCTTCTTGCAGGAGGTGGAACATTTCTCATCTTTCTCTTTTTTCACTGGCTTTTTTTAGAAGACAAACACTTTGGACTTCCACACGAGAAATTTTTCCTCCGAAACGGTATCTGGTTTTATTCCGTTGTTTCCATTTTTCTTGCACTGATCGTCTGGTATATGATGAAAATAAATCCTCTTATGGCGTTTGGTGCTGTGATTGGTTCAACCGCATTTTTTATCACACATGGCTTTAAACAAAACGCAGAAAAAGCAGAAGAGATGCTTATGGCAAAAAAAAATGGATCTTCTGGTATGTCTGACTTATCAAAAATCATGTATCTTGAAGTGATCGACGCAACATTTTCTATCGACGGCGTGCTCGGCGCATTCGCATTCACTCTGTCTGTACCGCTCATTCTTATTGGAAACGGTCTCGGAGCGATTGTGGTGCGACAATTCACAATCGGAAACATCGAACGAATCAAAAAATACATTTTCCTCAAAAACGGAGCCATGTATTCCATTTTGGTCTTGGGTGGAGTCATGATCGTGGACAGTTTTGGAGTTCATATTCCAAGCTGGTTCTCGCCTGTCGTTACATTCATCATCGTCGGATACTTTTTTGCAAAATCGAAGCAGGCTGCGAAGATTTTAAAAGAGATTGTTGCGTAAAAAACCGAAAGGGGTCAAGTGACCAGATTTTCGATGAGGAATTAAAGCC
>CAYHWG010000044.1:0-7667 GCA_964360375.1 uncultured Gammaproteobacteria bacterium
TTTTGCTTGTACTATTCATTTTATTTGCGCTGCAATACATCACGGAACCTCTCGCAAAGATTACAGAAATTGCAAAGCGTATTGAAAAAGGGGATTATCGAAAAGATCCTTCGTCGTTTGGAAATAATGAAATTGGAACACTTTCACACGCCTTTCATAAAATGAGCGATGAGTTGATCCGCGCAAACAGCGTTCTTGATCAGAAAGTGAAAGAAAAAACGGCTAAATTGCAATCTGCATTAAAAATTGTTCATGCGCAAAAGGTTCAAGACGATGCACTTTTATCATCCATTTCAGAAGGAATGATCGCGACCGATCATGAGGGAAATGTGTTGATGGCAAACAAAGCGGCAGAAAATCTCTTTGCCGTGCATTTAAAAGAACTCATTGGGAAATCCATTGAAAAAGCCATTCCTTTATATACGGATAAACAAGAGCTTGTAAAAAAGAAGGATCATCCAGCCCTCATCGCTCTTCAAACGCAAGAAAAGGTGTGTGTTTCTGATTTTTCCGTTTTTGTTGAGATGAAACGCATGTTACTTGAAATAAGCGCCGCGCCTATTTTATTGAACGGCCAGGTTTTCGGTACGATTCTTATTTTGACGGACATCACAAAAGCGAAAGAGATTGATCGGATGAAAACAGAGTTTATTTCTATCGCTTCGCATCAATTACGTGGACCGCTTGCATCGCTTAAATGGTACGGAGATTGGTTTGCAAAAGGAAAAGCAGGAAAACTTTTAAAGATGCAAAAAGAATTTATTGCAAAAATGAACGCTTCTACCACAACCATGATTTCTCTTGTCGATGATTTTTTGAATGTATCGCGCATAGAACAAGGAAAGATCAAGAATGAACCAACAGATGTTTCTGTTTTGGATCTCGTGAAAAATATTTTGGAACTCTCAGAACATGAGATACAAGAAAAATCCATTCATATTTCAACGGTCAATTTGGCACATGTCTCTGTGGTCAAAGTAGATCCTGACATGATTCGAGAAATCGTTTCAAATTTCATTTCAAACGCGATAAAATACACACGTGAGGAAGGAGAAATTTGGATTCGACTGACAAGCGATATTCACACCTATCATGTTGAAATAGAAAATACAGGTTATGGAATTCCGACACAGGAGCAATCAAAAATATTTTCAAAATTCTTTCGAGCGAGTAATATAGTCAAACAGGGAGTCAAGGGAACGGGTCTTGGACTTTATACAACGAAAAGGCTTGCAGAATCATTTGGCGGATCGGTCGGATTTGCGTCGATCGAAAATGAAACAACTAAATTTTGGGTGATAATCCCTCTTTCTTAAATCTTATGGCAAATGTTTTGATTGTGGAGGATGACCGGTTTTTATCGGATATTTACAAAATGGCGTTTACACAAAAGAAACATGCCGTTCATGTGTGTGGAAACGGAAAAGAAGCGCTTTCTTATTTGAAGGAGAACAAACCGGACATTATTTTATCCGATCTCATGATGCCGGACATGAACGGATTTGATTTTTTGGAGAGTTATGTTGGAGAAAAAGGGAAATTGGATATCCCTGTGATTGTTCTTTCAAATTTGGGTCAAGAATCGGATAAGGAACAGTGTAAAAAATTCGGCATCAAAGAATATTTAGTGAAAACAGAAGTGGATATCGATACCATTTTAGAAAAAGCGGAAAAATATCTCAAGTAACATGTCATGGAATTTTCAAAAAAAACAGGCGATTTCAAAACAAATTTTTTTATTTGGCGTCGTTGTTTTTTTTGGTTCCATCGTTTTTACGCAGATTCCAAAAGCGCAAGCGATCGGTATTTCACCCGCGCGAGTTAATCTCGGAGTGATAAATAAAGGAGAAACAAAACAAGGCTCTGTTTTATTGTTGCGCGACAGTGTGCATGATGCATCCGGAGCGTTATCTGTTGCTGTGAGTGCTCGACAGTCCGGATCAGAATTTTTTTCCGGAAACGCGACGACAACCATCTCCGCAAACACAAAAACTCTTTCTTACCCGTTTACGATTACTCCGAACGCGTCTGCAAACGGAACATACACTGTTCCGATTGATTTTTTGGTTAGTAAAAATGCAACATCTACATCGGGCACAGGCTCAAGCGTTCTTTCTGGTGCAACCGTTCTTGTCCAATTTTCGGTTCCAGGCACCATTCAAACAACTCCAAGCATTTCTGGGCTTTGCACACTGAACGCTTCTGCAAATCAGGTCGTTGTTACAAACCTAGCTCAACCTATATCTTGTGTCGTCGAAAACTCTACGGTTCATCCAACCATCCATATCAATTCATTTCTTACAAGCGGAACGGGGATTATTCCGAAAATAACGATTATATCCCAAAATGCAGGAAACGTGACGGTTGAAATTCCTACATCTACCACGATTGTAAGCGACGATCCAACATGGGACGGGGTGTTTGAAACGCCGACGTTCACAACGGTTACACTTCCAACGGCAAGTGCCGGAACCGTTTCTACAGTCAGCCTTGCAATTCAAATGGGTTTTGCAGGCAGAAAATTATCGTTAAATAAAGCTGCGCGTATTTTTTTTCCAAACCAAGCGGGTAAACGTGTCGGGTTCTCAATAGAAGGAGAACCACTGACGGAAATCACAGCTGTTTGTTCCGACGATGTTCAATTTGTTGGAGACTCGCTTCAAACGGACGGTGATTGCAAGATAAATAAAGGATCGGATCTTATTGTTTGGACAAAACATTTTACATCGTTTGCAACGTACGATGTTTCAATCGTTTCACCGACTTTTTCTGGTGGAGGAAGTGGCACAGCGGTGGGTGATATTCCAATGGTTCTCCCTTCTATTCAAACGGAATCCAATCCAAAAGAACTTGTTTTGTTTCCAACACCATCCATGAAAACAAAACAAACAAAAGAAATTTTGATTCCAACCATTGAATCCAAAAAAACAGTTATTTTTTCTCAACCAGATCCAGAAAAAAAACATGAAATAACGGTGACGGAAAAAGGAAAGGAGATTCTGGCTGTAGTGTATGATCCGTTGCTTAAACCTCCGATGATTGAGTCATCCACACACACAACAGCATATCGTTATTATCGTACGAATGATGTTGAAGTTTCGTTTTCATCTGCTTCTGTAGGAGTTAAATTTGATCAATATTTTTATACGATTTCAACATTACCAACTGTTAGTTTATCCGAACTCCAAATCAGCTCGATAGATGGAAAAGTACAGGCTGTCCTCCCGGACGGAATTTATTATGTGCACGTAGCTGGACGTTTTGGAAAGAGCATCAGCGGAATACGCACAAGAAAAATCATGATCGACGCCACTCCTCCTGTTTTTGTTTCGATTGATCTTCAAACAAAAGCACGCGCATGGACAAAATCAACACATACCTTGAATGTGAATGTTTTTGATAAAACAGCCGGTCTTGCGTATTATAAACTGGTTGCTCCGTACGGCACAGAAGTCTCCGTCATGGATCAGATTCCCCTCAGGTATTTACACAAAGGAGATCAAACGTATAAAATTCAAGCCGTGGACATTGCTGGAAATGTGCAAACAAGAACGATCGTAATTCACGTTGAGCGAGAACACGTATTTCTGACGATGAAGCGGATCTGGAACGCATGGATGAATAGAATAGGACTAAAAAAATAATGGATGGATGATAATTATGCAAAAATGGTTTTTCCGGATTTTTTATTTTTTGGTTAGTCTTTCGTTATTAGCCCCGCTGATTATATTTAAGTCTTTGCAATACCCTTACGTTGATTCTCAGGCATTTTTTTTGCGAATTTTGATTGAGCTTGCATTTCCATTTTATGTTTATCTTATTTTGCAAAACACATCTCTTCGCCCAAATTTAAAAAAACCATTAAATATTGCCCTGCTCGTTTTTCTTTTGATAAATATCATTTCTGCGTTTCATGGAGTCAACCCACACAGAAGTTTGTGGGGAAATTTTGAACGCATGACGAGTGTTTATTTTTTGGGGCATCTCACCTTACTTTCTTTTTACATTCAGCTTTTGGGACAAGCCGGTTTTATCTATGTGAAGCGGTTGATGATCATCCTTGTTGGTGTCGCGACATTTGTATCACTGAACGGATTAAGCGGGTGGCTTCATGGACCCACGTTGATTTTAGATTCAACGTTACCAGATCGTGTTTCTTCCTCGCTTGGAAATCCAATTTTTTTTGCAAGTTATCTCGTCATTCCTATTTTTTTGACCATGTATTTAGGATTGAACGCGAAAAAAAAATGGCAGAAAGTGTTGTATCTTTTTTTTGTCATCATTCAACTCGTCGGTGTTTATGCGTCCGTTTCAAGAGGCGTCATGATCGGGCTGATCGTCGGAACATTTGCAGGAATCGTTTTGTTTATTTTGTTATCTAAAAATAGACGATGGAAAATAATAAGTTTATTTTTGATTTTGATTATTACGATTATTGGTAGTTCTCTTTTTGTTTTTGCGCGTACATTGCCTGAGCAAACTATTTTACATCGAATGACGACGTTTACGGGCGGAACAATGAAAGCTCGTGTCATTTTATGGGGTGTTGCTCTTAAAGGATTTAACGATCGTAAATGGTTTGGAACAGGACCGGAGAATTTTTATGTTGTAGAAAATAGTCGTTTCAATCCCGCGATTTATGAATTTGATCCGATATGGTTTGATAAGCCACATAATTATTTTCTGGAAATTTTGGTTACGACTGGATTTTTTGGTTTTCTTGCATACAGTTCTGTGATTGGATCTGTTTTTTATGCGCTCTTTAAAGGATTTCAAAAACGTCATTTATCTGCAGCGCAGTTTTCTCTTTTGACAGCGGGATTTGTTTCGTATCATGTTCAAAATTTTACCGCATTCGATTCGATCGCATCCGGAGCGGCATATTTTATTTTAATCGGAATGATTGCTTTGTTGGAATCAAATAACAATGTTCAGAAAGGTATTAATGTTGAAGTGATTTCTGTTTCGCACAATAAAATGACTTATATTATAGTCGGTATTTCTACACTCATTGCAAGTATTCTGGTAGTTACAACAAATATTTTTCCTGTTTTAATTTCGCGATCCATTACACTTGGAGATAAAAGTGTCAATTTTTCTGAATCAAAAAAACTATTTACGACAGCACTTTCTCTGCCTTTTGATTTTGATGTGTATAGTCTGACAACAACAATCGGGGATTTTGTTTTAAGAAGTCTCAAAGATCCGAATCTTTCAAACGAACGTACAATGTTATTATCTTTTCTTGATCAAATCATTTTTAGACAAGAATCTCTTGCAGAGAAGAGTCAAAATCCGAGGTTGTATGTTACTTTGGCACTTATGGAAATGAATAAATTTTATTTCACGCATCAATCATTAGAAAAAGTTGAATCTACGTTAAAAATATTACGTGTTCTTGCTCCAAAGAGAATTGATGCTCTACAGATTTTTTTTGAATGGAATGAATCTATTCGAAATTATTCTGATTTAGTAATAATAGCAAAAGAAATGATTGTTCTAAATCCGTTTGGAAGAAATTTACGTTGGCAGTTAGCACGTGCGTATTATTTGAATGGGGATGTGTTAGATGCGATTAAAATGGGTGACGAAATAACGCGTGTAACTATTGCAGATGCAGATCCCGCTACGTTTGGTTGGTATTTGGACGCATATGAAAAATATGATTACAAAAAATACACAGCTCTTTTGGAGCAAGTGCTAGCGCAACATCCAGAAGGAACAGAGCATGCAATCGCCCTACTAAAAGCATATCTTATTCAGCATGAAACAGAGAAAGCGAATAAGCTGATGCAACAAATACTCCTCGTGGATCCAAATCAAAAATCTTTGATTGAATCTTTATTCAAAACAATTTCACATTAAAATTTTTTTATGAAAAAACGTTTATTTTCTGTGATCAGCCTTAGTTTTCTTACGTTGCTTTTTTGGAATCCAACAATGATACATGCAGAAATGTACGGAATCGGTCCAGGAAGAATGCTATTAGAAATCATGCCAAATCGTCAAAAAAAAGTGACGTTTAAGATTTTGCGCAGAGACGCACTTTTGGATCAAAGAATGGATGTGTCTGTAAAAGGTGACGGATTTAAACATGTTCGTTTAGATGGAGGAACGTCTCTCTTCCTTCCAAAAGGAAAGCAACAAGTATCGTATACAGTGACCATTGATTCGACGAATCTTGTTTCAAATCACGATTATTCTTTTGAAGTTTCATTTTTAAATCAAGAGGTTGAATCGAACACAGGATCCACGGCATTTATTTTTGGAGTGACGGGTATTATTCAACTTCATGTTGTGGACAAACTTACCGAACCGACGAATATTTCATCAGAAGAAACTGTTTCGGATCAAATACAACTCTCTCAATTTTCCATTGAAAATTTGGGGCATGCCTATAATAAATCGGTTCATCTCACACTGAAAAATACCCTCGAGGATTCTATAAGAACAATCCCGTATTCTATTGAGATTATGCAAGGAAGGAAAAATATTTTTACCGGTCAATATTTTTCCAAAAAAACTCTTTCCCCTCAAGAAGAAGAGGTTGTTTCTGACCCCATTTCTTTTCCTCATGCGGGTCTCTATCGGGTTGTCTTGCGTGTTGGTGAAAAAACGTTTCAGAAAAATCTTTTCACGTTTTCTTTTTCGGATTTTTTTCATCGATTAAAAAAATGGATCGGCATCACCAAACCATAAATGGTTTTTCGGTGAAACGCACCAAAGATTCGTGAGTCAGAACTTTGTGTACGGCCATCTCCCATTAAAAAATACGAATGAGGTGGAATTTTTGTATAGTCACCAGACGATCCGTCCGGTGTTGTCGTGCGAATTCCTTTTTCAAGATAGGGTTCATGAAGGATAAATTTTTTTCCCTGTTCGTTACGGACAAAAACACCTTGTTGATTGATGGATATTTGTTCTCCGGGGAGACCGATGACGCGTTTGATCATTATTTTATCAACATTCGGTTCTTGTACTACCACGATATCACCACGTTTCGGCTCTCGAATAAGCAAAATTATTTTATTCAATAAAAAGAAATCGTTATCCAGGAATGTTTTTTCCATGGATCGTCCGTTTACCATTCCTGGTTCAAGAATAAATGTTCTTATACACAAAAGAATGATGACGGTTATTTTTATAAAATGAAATGTGCGACGTAGATAGGAATTCACAGACGGATAAGCTTAGACAATTTATAAAAATATGATACCATATTTTTATATGGATAATTTTTTCTTTGGACTGCAAGCGGTGATGGTTGGCACCATAGATCTTGTTCGAAGAATTTTTGCGTATAAAGTATTTTGGGGATTTGCATTTGGTTTTTTTGTCTCCACGGTGTTTCATGCGTTTCTTCTGTCAGATAATCCAAGACATATTGCCACGATGTTACTGAAGGATCATGCTTCCGGTTTTCAAAAACTTTATCCACCAGACACAAAGAATGTGTATCATCATTCTTTTCGAGACTATATGAAACAGGTGGATAAAATGAAGTTCACGTTTTCCCTTTCTGGAATGTTTCTTCTTCTTCTTCTTTTTCTTATTGTTCTTCTTTCTTTATAATCTATGCAAAAGAAATTTATACGAATCTTGATTTCAGGACAACGCGTTTTTTTTCTATTGGCGGCCATCTGTTTTTATTTTTTTTTAGGGAATTC
>CAYHWG010000045.1:0-7288 GCA_964360375.1 uncultured Gammaproteobacteria bacterium
TCGTCACTTCTGCATAATCAATTGGCATGGTTTTGTCTTCATTGTTGAGTGTGATCGAAACTTCGGCAAATCCGGAACGGCTGCGTTCATCAGAGCCGGAAAAAATGACATCTTCGGTTTTTTTCCCGCGAAGTAATTTCATGCTTTGTTCACCAAGGACCCAACGAATCGCGTCCGCAAGATTGGATTTTCCGGAACCATTTGGTCCCACAACCGATGTGAGCGGATAACGATCGTTTGTTGGCGGAAGGAATGTGAGAGATGTTTTTTTTGCAAACGTTTTAAACCCTTGGACCGTGAGATTCGATAAATGCATACGAAATAAGAAGAAATTTCAATAAAAGGATTATAACACGATTGACCGTTTTCTAAAGATTCGATAGTGTACAAGATTCCTATGGAAATGTTGACGCATAAACGCATTTACGATCTTCTGCTTTGTGCACAAAATATTGTGCTTGTTTCCGATGTGCGGCTTGATGGTGATTCTCTTGGGTCTGTAATGGCGATGTATCATTTTTTACGAGAACAAGGAAAATCGGCTCGTGTGTATGTGGCGGAGGCTGTGCCAGAACAATATCAATTTTTGCCGGATGTGCATGTGTGTTCAACAAATCGTGCGATGTTTGATGACGCGACGATTGATCTTGTTGTTGTATTTGATTGTTCGGAAGCAGCATTTGTCGCTTCACTTGTGAATCGTATTAACGGCAATCCAACGGTGATTAATATCGATCATCACAAAACGAATCCTCGATACGGACATGTGAATCAAGTCTTAGTGGATGCACCCGCGACCGCAGAAGTCGTTTTTCGATTTTTGGAAGCAAACAACATCCTCATCACAAAACATGTATCTACCTGTCTTCTGACAGGACTGTGTTTTGATACGAACATGTTTTCCAATTCGGCGACAAATGAGCGAGCTCTGAGTACTGCATCGCAACTCATCTTGTATGGCGCACGTGTGCAAGATGTGATTCGCACCATGTTTCAAAATCGTTCCATTGGTGCATTGAAAGTTTGGGGTTCTGCACTTGAACGTTTAACGCATCACGCGGAGATCCGTGTGATGACAACAGTGCTTACAAGACAGGACATCGAAACACATCATGTCACGGACGATGAAATCGATGGTCTTTCAAATTTTCTCAATCTTGTTGCAGATACAGATACGTTGTTTGTGTTTCGCGAAACAAAAGAAGGCGGAATAAAAGTTTCCATACGCTCGCGTACGCAAGATGTCTCAAAGATCGCAAGTGCACATGGTGGCGGGGGGCACGCAAAAGCGGCTGGATTCACACTGTTGAATACGTATCTCGTCGAAAAGGACTCTGTGTGGTGTTTGTCAAAAGAACACGAGATACATCCGATTGCGCACGCACTGAAATTTAAAGAATTTTTCCCCGTGTCACCTTGAGTCATTTCATCACTCAGGATGACACAAAAAAACACTCATGTTACTATCACCCTACTATGAAACATACCATCACATCCAAATTTTCGACTGTGAATGACAACTATCTCATTCCAACGGTCATTGAAAAAACCAACATGGGAGAGCGTGCGTACGATATTTATTCTCGCCTCCTCAAGGATCGCATTATTTTTCTTGGAACGGAGATTGACGATACGGTCGCAAACCTTGTGATTGCACAATTGTTGTTTTTAGAAAGTCAGGACAAATCGAAAGATATCAAACTTTACATTAACTCTCCGGGTGGTTCTGTCACATCAGGTCTTGCTATTTATGATGCCATGCAATATGTGAAGCCAGATGTTTCGACAATTTGTGTCGGAATGGCTGCGTCCATGGCTGCCGTTTTGCTTGCATCCGGTGCAAAAGAAAAACGATTTTGTTTGCCAAACTCGGAAGTCATGATTCATCAAGTGCTTGGTGGTGTCTCTGGTCAAGCGACGGACATTAAAATTCATGCAGAACGTATATTAAAAATAAAGGATCAGTTGAACACGATTCTTTCAAAACATACTGGAAAAAAGAAAGCGCAAGTGGAGCAAGACACAGAACGAGATTATTTCTTGGCTCCAAATGAGGCACTTACGTATGGATTAATCGACAAAGTTATTAAATAAAGATTTAGCTAAAAAACGAGCCAATTCGGCTCGTTTTTTGATTTTTACTTTTAAATGCTGTAAATGCTTGACAAAAATGACATCCTTACGTATACTTCATAGTTCCAAGTAAGAAATAAACAAAAACTATTCCTCGGTACTCATCTGCAGGCACGACAAGCATGGGATTTCAAAAAATGGATGTATCAGGTTGTAAGACTAGATCTCTCCATTTGTGAAATTTCTTGCCTGCAGGTGAGTGAAGAGAAATGTGTAAAAAAGATTCGAATCATTTCGGATCTTTTTTAATTTACGACTACATCACTTTTCTTGCAAGCATTTCTGTGGATAATTTTTTATGGTGTCGGTTCTGTTTCGATTTGTTCTTTTTCCGCAACACCAATTAAACACATTTTTGGAAGAGGACGATAATGTGAATTGAAAATTTTATCTGTCTGCGTTCCATCAGGATGTTTAATGGTGTAAGTGAATGTTGCATTTGCACCAGCATGTGCCTCTTGACATTTTTCTTCTCCTGGCTTGAGATCAACGGATTCTGTCATGATGGGTTCGCCGACTGGAAAGCGTTTGAGAATGATTGGGGGAGAGTATGTTCCTTTGCGTCCATCAGATGTTCCCCAAAACGTGAATCGTAATTGCTGTTTGTCTGTGAGATTTTCTGCACTGAGTAACAAATAATATCCTGTGTCATTTAGAAATTTAAAATCTGGTGCCGGCTCGTAAATAGTCGCGTCTGTGCCCGGATTTTTATTTATTGGATCGTTGTAATACGACACCATGAGGGAATGATTTGATCGTTCCAAAATAGGAAGTCCTGCATGCATGACTGCCCGAAACGTCGTTGTGCCAATTTGACACAATCCTCCGCCTAATTCTGGTTCGATTTTATCTCCTTTGATGACAAGTTCTGGAAGATATCCATTTTCAATCGTAAAAGGTCTGAGTGCTTCTAGTAAAGAGAATGTGTCTCCTGGAGCGATTAACAATCCATTCAAGAGTCGAACACCGTTTTGAATATTCTTTTTTCGATTTTTCGGTGATCCTTTATACGTGGAATACCCTTCTCCAAGTTTATCTGTGATCCCAAGATCATTGACAGACGCGGTTGTAATCGGTGCTTTTTGAATTTCCATGGTGAGAGAAATCGGTTGGTTCGTTTGTGCAGGCTCAACGTTTTTTGAAATGGCCTCAAGTGTATCGCGATAAAGAGCGAGTTCATCGACAGATCTTCCGTCTACATTTTGTACGAATTCTGTAACACGCTTGTCTGCGATTTTGAAACGTGCATTTTTTGGAGGACGATTGACAGCAGCAATCATGGGTTTTGTCCATGTTGAAAAAGCGATTGGGTCCAATCCGAAGGCTTCTTTTTCACGCGGAATGATCATGGTTGATAATGCTTGCGCAGAGAGCGACCACGATGTTATGGCGCCATCATCTTCCGTAAAGGAGAAACGATAGGGGGCGCGTTTCAAGATATTTTCTACAGACGGAATTTTTGCCTCCGCATCTTTTGCTCTTATCGTTGGAGCTTTTGGAATGAGTGTAACAGGGATCGGATCCATACGCGACTCTTCAAGATATTCCGAAAGACGAGAGAGAAATGGTGGAACATCTACTTCAACACCGGCTGTACCTTCTATGGCCTGAATCTCCCATTTGTTTTTTATGAACGTGAATGAAAAAGAGGTATCTGCTGCGGATTTTTCTTCTTCGGAAAAGAGTGTATGTATGGATTTTGTGATTTCAAACTCTTTTATGGATACAAGGAAAGGAAGATGTACAGGGGTCGATAAGCTTTCGAAAAGAGTCAAGATGTTCCAAAAAGGATTTGAATCATGATTTACGCTCAGGGCAGAGGTGATTGTTTTTTCGATATCAAAATGAATGTGATCAATGGAATCTGAATCAATCACGGTCGCAAGAGGAAGGGTTTTTATCATTTCATTGTAAGAAACCTGAACGCCATTTTGAAGCCATTCATCTGATTTTTTTTGGAGAATGTCTCTGAGTTCATCCGCTGTTTTTCCACCGACAGGCATGGATCCGACGGTGACATTTGGTGTGACTCGATTTGAATATTTTTGAATAAAAAAAATAATGGAAATGCTGAAAATGACACTGAGACTGAGACATCCCAATAATACTCCCAGGGTCCATTTAGAAAATCCACCACGACTCATTTTTTGACTCGACATACGTGTTAATAATCATCAAGGTCAAGTACATCAATGCCCGTTTCAGCTTGTATTTTTTTTAAGCGAATGGTTAGTACTCCTTTTTTGAGGAGGGCATCCACGGAGGTTGGGTCCACGTGATTTGGTAAAATAATCGAACGAGAAAAAGATCCCCAATGACATTCTTTTGTGTGCACAATCGTGTTTGGATGAGTTTTTGTATCTTCATGACGAGATCCGCGGATCGTGAGTGTGTCTTCCGCTAGGGTGATTTCAAGTTCGTGTGCTTGGACACCCGCGATGGCACTTTTAATGATAATCTCGCGCGGCGTTTCTGTGACATCAACTAAAAGCTGACCCTCATTGTGCGTAAACCACGATGCGTCTGTAAAGGTGTTTTGTGTTTGTTCGCGAAGCGGAGACATAGATACGCGTATTATATCAGAACAAATCAAAAACCTCGAGGTATGCCACGAGGTTTTTTATATAGCGAATCCTATGAATTTTTTATTTGCACCGCGTACGGCTTGTATAATGTCATGTTTGAGTTCCGCAATTTTTGCGTCAAATCGGTCAGAGATATTTGAGGTTTTTATGTTCAGCGCTTTCATGAGGTTTTGTTCTACCTCATGGAGATCTTGTTTTGTGGCTGCCTGTTCAATAAGAAATTCATAGCGTTCCTGTATTTCAGAGAACTGAACGCGAACTTCAGATCGAAATTCATTGAATGCTGATTTAAATTCATTTAAATCCGTTTTTGTTGCCATGTTTGACTGTATGGAACCAATGTCAGATTGCATGGATCCCATTTCTGATTGCATGGAACCTATGTTCGATTGCATGGAACCAATGTTCGATTGCATGGAACCAATGTTCGCCTGTATGGACGCTAAAACATCGGTGATTTGATTCATTGTTTTTTCCAAACGATCGAATCGTCCGTCCATGTTTGAAAATTTTGTATCGATTTCGTTTGTCATAGAGTTTTTCCGTAATTTTTTTTCTCACCTCTTCATTTCAACAAAAAATTTTGCGTTTGTCAATGGTCGTCCTGTGGATTGATTGACACTTCTCCCGTTTTTTGAGAGAGTCTCATCACTGACACGTGTCAGTTCTGCGGAGTCGGCAATGCAATCGCAAACACACAAAGTGTTTCCTTCCATTTTTCTCGGCGCATTTGTGGGCGGAACCGTTTATAGTGTGTCGTGGAGGACATCATGGACACGATAAAAACACGAGAAGCTCTATTACCGCTTTTTGAGACATGGCGCGAAGAGGCGAATAGATGCCACCAGTTTAATTGGCACAAGCTCGAAAGCTATGTTCCGCTTGTCGCATTTCTTCGCAAAAACCGTGAATCAAGTGTACGTACTTTGATCGAAGGAAATCATTCGACGATTGATTCTGGGAAAAGCCATCTCATCACGTATCCGGAATTGGTTGCCTTTCTTCTCTACGCCTGTGGTTTCAAGAATCTTCCGATCATTCGTTCATTTTATCGTGACAAACCCAAAAATATCTTCCGACTTTACGATTGGGCGATTGCTCATGGTCACAATACGCGTTCGGTACGTTTTCAACTTTCTCTGCTACGGGTAATCGTCCGTAACGATCGACTTGTACAAAAAGAGAAAAGTCGAAAATTGGCCAAACATCGTGAAGAACTAACACAATGGAAAACACTCCCAAAAGGAGAAGTGTTGACGGCGGAGATCTTTCGCGATCGATTGCTCACCCTGCACGAAAATGCAATGTTTTGCAGCCTTTCGTGGATGTGGCGAAAGATGTCATTGTACAAGTTGCTTCGCGTATGGACGCGGCACAGCAAAGGAATGTGTTTGCAGGTGTTGATCGAGGAAGTCGATACCTGTTCGTGGCAAGCACTTGATCTCATTCGCGATGAGATTAGACGCATGGGAAATGTGTACATGGAAACGTTTCGCCATCCAAACAATTACGAATCTAAACTTCTTGCTCTGTACCGATGGGCGATCGGTCGGGGATACGGAACACCAAAAATTCGATCTGCGCATGATCAGCTTCGGCGTAAGTTGAAGATTGAGCGATCGATTCATCAAGTCATTCATCGGCTCGATGATCGTCGTCGGCACAACAGGATCACTTCGAATGATTGGGAGCGCGCGCGAAAAACATTTGTGCGCATCGCCTCACATCATCCTACTGAGTTTTTTCGGTACTCCATGCATGATGTTTTGCTCTGGCGAGGCATGCGTGGCTGTGCGGGAACGGATCCGGAGTTAGTAACGCTCCTTTCTGAAATCATGGCAACAATCACAGAACCTCCAAAGACACTTGCCAAAGCAAAAACCCCAAGTCAAATCTACTTCGCCTGGTTTTATGGAAATGATCCGAAAGCGGAAGAATATTGCGCGCGGTTTGAGCTAGAAAATGTAGACACTACAGCAACGACTTCTTCACAGAACTGAATACATCAGTTCTTTTTTATTCTATCGTAGGTTTAATACCTCGCCGCTTTGCGGCGGGGTGATTCATTCTTTTGACAAAAAAAGATCTCGAGAGCAAAATTGTGGTCTTCGTTCAAACGTAACGAAGGGAGCATGAAATGCCAGTTGTCTTGCATGTGGATCCGACAACGAGCCCCATGTCTTGGGATGAATTTTGCCGTTCAACTCCACCGTTTTCTATTGCCCTTGATGGGTATGTGGATGATGTTTCCTTGTTTGACGAAAAGGCTCCGCGCGCGAATTTTGATCATCACAGTTTGAACAAAAATGACGCAACGAAACGCGATGCTCCAGGAAAGAGAATCGATCGACTCATTACGCGTGCAACGTGCGGACAAATTTTGATCGCAATTCGGACGGGATTGTTTCAGTGTTTTCGCAACCATAACGGCATTCAAGCGAATGTGTATGTGAATGACGGAGATCAAGATGTGTGTACAGCTTGGTATCTCATCAAACACGCCGTGATGACAGAACAAATTTACAGCCCGATCCTCAATCGTCTCGTGTCCATGGAGGATACGCTTGATT
>CAYHWG010000046.1:0-7143 GCA_964360375.1 uncultured Gammaproteobacteria bacterium
AGGAACCGTTACAAATCTTGAAGACGCGGTTTCTTCTGTTTCACGAGCTCTTGAGCAGGCAGAACGTATCACGGGTCTCCCGCTTAATCGTGCGTGGGTCGGCATTAGCGGAAGTCACATCATCTCTCAAGAATCTCGAGGGGTGATTGGTGTTGGCAAAACCGACGGAGAAATTCGAGAAGAAGACGTCGAGCGCTCCATTGAGGCTGCACGTACCGTTGCGACACCGACGAATTATGAAATTATCCATGTCATTCCAAAAAGTTTTATTGTTGATGGTCAGCGCGGCGTGAAAGATCCTGTCGGAATGAACGGGATTCGACTTGAGGTAGATGCTCTTATCATTCAAGGGCTTGGTTCTCAAATAAAAAATCTTACAAAAACCGTGTATCGAACAGGTCTGGATATTGAAGATTTGGTTTTTTCTATTCTTGCGACCGCAGAAGCTGTTGTGTCTGAACGTCAAAAAGATCTCGGGGTTTGTGTTGTGAACATCGGCGCTTCAACCACCAGTCTTGTTGTGTATGAAGAAGGTGATATTTTGCACACGGCCGTTATGCCAATTGGATCCGATCACATCACCTCCGATCTTGCAATCGGGCTACGCACCTCTATTGATGTCGCTGAACAAGTAAAATTGCGTTATGCAACCTGTTTATCTGAGGATATCAGTAAAAAAGATGAGATTAATCTTGCAGAATTAGGCGCTCCGGAGGATGAATTTGTTGGTCGTAAGTTTGTGGCTGATATTACAGAAGCGAGAGTGCTTGAAATTTTTGAACATGTTGATCGTGAATTGCAAAAAGCAGATCGTTCAGGAATGTTGCCTGCTGGTGTAATTCTCACAGGAGGTGGTTCCAAACTAAGTGGAATGCTTGAGACAGCAAAACAAATTTTGCGTCTCCCGATCTCTCTTGGAACGCCGATAGGTGTTTCTTCTGTGATCGATCGCATGAGTGATCCTTCCATGAGTACGGCCATTGGTCTTGTTCTTTGGGGTCGTCATATCCGCTCCGCCGATTCAGGAAAAGGATTCGGAAAAGTGATTCAAAAATTGGGTAGTTTGGATAAAGTCGGAAGCGGCCTCATGAAGATGTTTCGATCAATGAAGCCGTAAGAACATGTGGCCGATCGGCAACATGTTGAAATTTGATTTACTTTACGTTTCATGTTATTGTAAAGGAAATTAAATTCATCTTATGTCATCTCCAATCCTTTCCAGTAAGTATCAAATCGTCATTCCTCGCGAGGTTCGTCGTGCCATGCATCTAACTGCCGGTACGCGTCTTTGGATTCAATCCATTGATGCTGATCGAGCTGTTCTCATAAAAGAACCTGTCGATCACGTAAAATCCATGGAAGGGATCGGGAAAGAGATTTGGAAAAGTCTTGGAGGGGGAACGTCTTATTTGAAGAATGAACGAACGGTATGGGACAAAAAGTCGCGTTAGACACTTCTGTTTTTATTTACGTTTTCGAAAAACATCCGGTCTTTGTGGAACGTGCAAAAAAGATTTTAATAGATATAGAACATGGAAAACAAAATGGAATCTTCTCCGTGATTGGAATGATCGAGCTGCAAACAGGTCCAAAATCTCTTGATCGACATGACGTCGCGGCGCGATATCGAGAATTAGTCACAACATTTCCAAATTTGTCCGTGATTAATTTAAATGAAGCGATCATTGAACGAACATCCGATCTTCGAGCACGTTATAAAATTGCTACCCCGGATGCGATTCATCTTGCAACAGCCATTGAATTCGGAGCATCGCGTTTTATCACAAACGATAAGACGTTGAAGAAAGTGAAAGAAATAGAAGTAGTTTTGTTGTAAAATGCATGACCGATCGGTCATGCATTTTTGGTTCAATAGAAAAAGACACCTGTCCGAGCTTCGTTCGCCTTTTCGATTCCTTGAATTTCTTCGCATTGTTCCTTTGAATCTACGTCACTCATCCCAGCCTCCTTGGTTGGTTGAACTCGACCACCCCTTTCCCTTTTATCCCCACCCTTGTCAAATTTTTCTTGACTTGCTTTGAGGCGATGTTACAGTGTGAGTACATTTTTGCTCAACGAAGCAAATTTTGAACAATATTAGTGTTCAAGATGTTTATTCACACAATATCGTTTTGAAAGATTGAATACAAAATATATGGCACAAGTAAAACCAGATATCGAAACGTTTGCTAAAATTAAAGTTGTTGGAATTGGCGGTGGTGGTGGAGCAGCCATCAATCGCATGATTTCAGACAACATCAAAGGTGTGGAGTTTATTGTTGTCAATACAGATGTTCAGGCGCTCAATCAAAATCTTTCCCCAATAAAAATTGCCATTGGAAAAACAATCACACGCGGTCTCGGTGCTGGAATGAATCCAGAGGTCGGATCTCGCGCCGCTGAGGAAACACAAAACGAAATTCGTGAGGCATTGGTTGGTTCTGATATGGTGTTTCTCACCTGTGGTCTTGGAGGTGGAACAGGAACGGGTGCGATTCCAGAAGTTGCAAAACTTGCAAAAGATATTGGCGCACTCACGGTTGCTGTTGTCACAAAACCTTTCACGTTTGAAGGTGCTCAACGTCGTCGCATCGCCGACGAAGGGTTTGAAAAATTGCTCAAATACGTGGATGCAATCATCACGATTCCAAACGATCGTGTCCTCCAAATTATTGATAAAAAAACATCCCTCATGGATGCGTTTAAGGTTGTTGATGATGTCTTGCGTCAAGGTGTTCAAGGCATCGCAGAACTGATTACCGTTCCCGGTCTCATTAACGTGGATTATGCGGATGTAAAGGCTATTATGGAATCGAGCGGCTCCGCCTTGATGGGAATCGGTCGCGCAACCGGCGAGAATCGTGCGGTTGAGGCTGCAAAACAAGCCATTGCAAGCCCACTCCTTGAATTGTCGATCGATGGCGCGCGCGGCATTTTGTTTACGATTAGCGGCGGAAGCGATCTTGGAATGCATGAAGTTGCAGAGGCCGCTAAAATTATCACGAGCTCAGCAGACGAAGATGCAAAAGTCATTTTTGGAGCAACCATCGATGATTCTCTTGGAGACGAAGTTCGTATTACGGTTGTCGCTACCGGTTTTGATTCGCGCGAACGTCGTACATCATCGCCAGGAGCTGTTGAAGTGCAAGCACAAGGGTCTTGGTCTCCAAATGCGTTTTTACGTGTTCGTGAAGAGGAAAACGTGATGCGAGCAACTCCACGTCAGAAAGTAAATTTTCAAACTCAAAAACAAGAACCAAAACGTGAAACGTATGCTCCGGTAAATGCTCCAGTGCCTTTGCGTGACGTCTCTAACGCACCGGAAATTTCGGTTCGCATGCCTCAAAAACAAGCACCACAAATTTCTCAAGCACGACAAGAAGAAGAGGAAATAGAGATTCCTGCCTTCATTCGCAAAAAAATGATTTAGATTTTTTTTCAGATTCACCCACATTCATTGAATGTGGGTGTTTCATTTGAGGTGATGTATAATGATCCCGTTATGTTTTGTTCCGTTTGCAACCATAAAGACACAAAAGTCATTGATTCAAGAATTTCGACAGACGGAGCGAGCGTTCGACGTCGTCGTGAATGTGAAAAATGTGGTTTTCGATTCTCCACACTTGAAGAGTTGGAATTATTAGATTTGACCGTCGTGAAACGGGACGGTCGTCGTGAAAGCTATTCGCGCGAAAAAATGATTCGCGGTCTTGAGAAGGCACTTGAGAAACGTCCGCACACAGATCAAGATTTTCAGAGTTTGGTTCATAAAATTGAGCGGAGTATTCAAAAAAAGACACACGGACAAATTACAACAGCAGAACTCGGTGATATTGTCATGACGCATTTAAAGTCGTTTGATAAAGTTGCGTATATTCGCTTCGCTTCAGTATATCGTTCGTTTGAAGATGTAAAAACATTTGAACGCGAACTGAACAAATTATTAGGTAAAAAGCCCGGATCTGCCAAAAAAAAACGCGTATGAAATACACAAAAATTATTTGTACGATCGGTCCTGCAAGCTCAAAGGAATCCGTATTAAAATCGATGATGCGTGCAGGACTTGACGTCGCGAGATTAAATTTTTCGCATGGCACGCACGCGGGGCACGCAAAACTTTTGCGTCTTGTTCGTCGTATGGCAGCGAGTCTCCATAAAACTGTTGGAGTGATCGGAGATTTGCAAGGGCCAAAAATTCGATTAGGGATCCTGCCGGAGACAGGAGTTTCTCTTCCGACAGGTTCAACCGTATTCTTTTCTACAGCGATTGCTGAGTACACATCAAATAAGATCCCGCTTACGTATGCGAATCTTCACAAAGACATAAAAGTTGGACATCGATTATTAATCGACGATGGGATTCTTGAAGCGGTCGTCACAAATATTTCAGGAAAAACAATTACTGCCGTGATGAAAAATGGTGGGACGGTTACGTCACACAAAGGAATGAATTTTCCTGATTCAACATTGAAGGTTTCATCGCTCACAGACAAAGATCGTGAGGATGTCATTTTTGGCGTTCAACAAGGTGTCGATTGGCTCGCGTTGTCGTTTGTCACGTCCGCAGCTGACGTGAAGTTACTTCGTCGATTGATTAAAGCTGCAGCAAAGCCGGGACAAGTCCTTCCTCGCATTATTGTCAAAATTGAAAAGCACGAAGCAATCGATCACTTTGATGAAATTCTCGCCGTGACCGATGCAGTGATGGTCGCGCGCGGTGATCTTGGTGTGGAGATTCCGGCGGAGGAAGTCCCGATTCGCCAAAAAGAAATGATTGAGAAGTGTCGTATGGCAGGGAAGCCTGTTGTGGTTGCAACGCAGATGCTTGATTCTATGATTCGCAATCCGCGTCCAACGCGTGCGGAAGTTTCGGATGTCGCAAACGCTGTGTGTGATCACACAGACGGCGTGATGTTGTCCGGTGAATCGGCGAGCGGGAAGTTTCCGCTTGCGGCGGTAAAGATGATGGCACAGATTGTCATGGAAACGGAAATTTCGAAATTCGATGATGTTGCATCGAATCAACCAATGTCCGTAGGGGCACCTCTTGTGCCTTGCCTGCCGGCAGGCAGGGGTGCCCAACTAAAAATAACTGATCGCGGGGCATCCATAGCAAACGCCTTGAAATTATTCGTTGAGCAAAAATCGATCGATGGCGTGCTTGCATCGCAAGAACTTGCTCCGTGGTCGGAGACAGTTCTGCGTGCACATCCAGAAATTCCATTATTCCTTGCGGTTCCAAACAAACAACTCGCGCAGCAAACAATTTTACGATGGGGTGTTGTTCCGTTCGTCCTCAAAAACGTAAACGAGAAAACATTCGTGAAGCGCGCACTTGTCGCATTAAAAAAACAAAAGCAGGTGAAGAAGGGAATGAATCTCGCGGTCATCATGGGCGGCACCCACGGTGAAGGGTTTGACAAAGCAGAAGTTTCTTAAATGGTATCAAAAAAACACTTCTGAAATGTTGTGTTTTTTTGTTGACACTCATTCCCGCATCCGATACGCTCAAAGTATTCCTGTTTCAAAAAGGAGGGAAACATGAATGCCATGGCTCTTCATTCAAAGCTGCTTGAAATTACTCTGTTCGATCAACACTCAGACCTGCATGTGGAGTGGTCGATTTTGCTTGATAGCGATCGAACGCTTTCGAGCGTGAATTTGTATCAAGGAGATTTCAGCGAGGTGCCGTGCCAGGCGATCGTGAGTCCCGGAAACGGATTTGGATTTATGGATGGCGGCATTGATCTTGCATACACCAAATTTTTTGGTACGACGATCCAAGAAATGTTGCAAGATAAAATTCGTCGTAAGTTTGAAGGGGAGTTGCTTGTCGGGCAGGCAACCATTCTTTCCACAAACGATCGACAAATTCCGTACCTCATCGCCGCTCCGACCATGTCGGTCCCCATGCGTTTGCATGGAACGGCGCAAGCAAACCCTTATTACGCGATGCGTGCAGTCATGAATCTTGTTCTCAAGGGAAAGTTCGATGACGGTCCGCAGAAAGGTCGTCGAATCAATTCCGTCATTGATTCGATCGCTGTTCCAGGGTTTGGAACGGGCGTTGGTGGAATTTCTGCCAAAGTTTGTGCGTACCAGCAAATCAAAGCCATTCGTGAGGCACTCATCGCACCTGCGATATTTCCGCACACATGGCAGGAAGCACAGACACATTTTCAGCGTTTGTATACAGATCGACCCTACGATCTTCAGCAAGATTAAACGAGTCTCGTTTCTTTCTCGATCCTGCGCGGTCGAGTTTTTCTTTCTTTTAAGGAGACTGTTGAAAAACTCCAAATTGTGTCATTGCGAGGAGAAGTCATCGACGACGAAGCAATCTTTTTTCCCGAAATACAAGGATTGCTTCGTCGTCGAACTCCTCGCAATGACAGAAAGATAAGTTTTTCAACAGTCTCTTTAAGAGCTCTTGCACGATAGGATTTCTTATGCTATTCTTTCGTCACATTTACGAACAAAACTGTGGCAGACGGACTGGTGGTGTAGCCCGGTTAACACGTCTCCCTGTCACGGAGAAGATCGCGGGTTCGAATCCCGTCCGGTCCGCCAGCCACAGAGTTGTTCAAACAAAAAACATCGTTTGCGCGCAAACGATGTTTTTTAATTACCACGATTGTTTTTGTTTTCGAATAATTCTTTTCTTTTTGTTGTCCGACATTGGTTTTGATTGTTTTGGTTTTTCGCTCACGACGATGCCGACGGTTTTTTTTAAATCTTCAATTTCTGATTCCGTGAGTTTCCTCCATGAACCGATTGGATACGTTGAAATCATTTTGAGTGTGAGAATTCTGGTTCGCATCAAGGTTTCAATTTCATAATGAAGCTCTGCACACATTCTTCGAATCAAATCTGGTTTTGATTCGGAAAGAATGATCGCGAATCTTCGCATGTCGAGCTGTCGGACCTTCGCGGGTTTTGTCATTCCGTCTTTCAACTTCAATCCATTTTGCATCTTGCTTATATCCATGCGTTTTAAATCTCGATTCACTTCGACAACAAATTCTTGATCAAGATCAAATTTTGACAGTGCTAATCGTTTTGCAAAAAAAGAGTCGTTGGTAAGAATCAGTAAACCCTCGTCGTGTACATTCATGGTTCCGATTGGAAAAAATTTTTCTGTTG
>CAYHWG010000047.1:0-6689 GCA_964360375.1 uncultured Gammaproteobacteria bacterium
ATGAATGCCTGCGGACGGAACTTCCACGGCTCCAACGATATGAATTTGATCCTTTCCGTCTGCGGACGGAACACGCTTTCCAACAGCAACACGCACCGCGCAAGAACCAACATCCAATCCAATGTAAATTTCTTCTGCCATATTTTTTGTCATGAGCGAGCCCGCCTGCTAAAAGGCAAAACCCTTCATAACGACACGTCAAAATTCATTATATCGTGTTCAACGTAAAACAAGCAATAAAATGTAGGGATAAAAAATGAGAAAACCGATAAGGGCCGAGAAAACAGACATAAGCAAAACAGCAGAGGCCATGATATCTTTCACATCTTTTACGATCGGATGCATGCGCGGCTTGAATGCATCCACGATGCGTTCAATGATGCTGTTTATGATTTCGAGAATGAAGACCGCTGCAATCAATAACAAAATCACGATCAACTCGTAATGCTTAATCTGAAAAACAAACGCGAACAACAAAACCACACACGCTGAAAAGACGTGTAATCGAAAACTCTGTTCTGTCAAAAAAACCGTCTTGAGCCCTTGGAGAGCATGTCCAAAACGACGGATGAACGACGATTGTTTCATCATATGTGCGGATCGACATCAAGTGACGTGAGAATTTTTGTCTGAAGTGGAAACATCTTTTTTGCATCCGTCGGTCGAACATGATCGTACCCAAACACATGCAACAGCCCGTGTACCAAAAGAAAAACAAGTTCCTCTCGTACAGAATGTTTTAACATCTTTGCTTGTCGTTTCGCTTGTTCATAACTTAAAAGAATTTCCCCGTACACATCTTGTTCATCAAAGGTAAACGAGAGAACATCCGTCACGCGGTCGATTCCACGATAGTGCAAATTCCATTTACGCATTTCCTTTTCTGAAACAAATGCGACAGAAATACGTCGTGGTTGTTTCAAAGAAAGGTATTTTGCAACGTGCTTGCAGGTGCGATCAAGAATTGTTTTTGGTAAACACATTCCACCTTTTAATCGCGATTGATTCAATTCAATCGAAATCATAACGGTTTTTCCTTTGCTTCCACACTGTTTAAGATCATCTGAAAAGTTTGCAAATAATCAATCGTTCCACGCGAAGTGGTATCAAACGTAAACGTGAGAATCGATGTCCCAAGATCGAGATACGCGGTAAGTTGATTTTTTGCAATCAGCATGGGAAAACCATTTTTTGATTTTGTCATCGATGGTGTCCCTTCTTTCAGAGTTTGTACGTACCAATCAGAAAGAGAAAGAGTGGATGTTTCACCAGATTTTTCTGTGGAATGTACAGTGACTTTTTCTCCTGTTGTGGCTAAAAGAACAAATCCATTGTTTTCAGAAACACCTTCCGTCCATTTTATAGGAAATTGCAATGTAAAAAATCCTCCCTCAAGCTTCTGTACCAACTTTGCGCCAAGCAAATCCGCAGGAGCTGTCCCATTTGGATTATAACGATGAAACACTTCATTTCCATCCAAAAAACCATCATTGTCTGTGTCTGGAAGATGCGGATCTGTTCCGTAAACCAATGTCTCTTCCACATCTGTCAGTCCGTCAGAATCCGAATCAACTCCAGGCGATATCGTAGAAGAAAACGGAGAGGCGGTATCTTGGGCCGTAGATGTTTGCGGGTCTGGTGTTGTTGATTGAGATGGAGATTCTGTCGGCGTGGCGGCATCGGGTGATTCGTTTTGCGTGACAGAAACTGGAAGAGGTTTTTGTTTTTGAACGCTGCGCACAAACAAATACGCACTCATCCCGATCGCAACAACAACAATGCTTGCGGCGATTAAAAACGCATGATGTGTTTTTGAAGGTGTCTTATTTGCCATCAAAGGTTTGGTGAGTGGAGGAGGAATCAGTTTTGGAGCAACTGGCACGGGAGGAGCTGTTGGTGCTTTTGCGGCAACAACGTTTTTTTGCGGTTCAACAACAGCCACAACCACCCCATGGCGATAACGGGCAGGCATCGAAAAAACGCGCGCACGTGTTTGTGTCGCAGCATCTTTTGTCGATTGTATTGTTTGTGCATTCGCATTTACCTCCGCCATATTTTATTTTTGTGGGATCACGAGCAATTTTCCTGGTCCGTTTGGATTATAGCCTTTTTTGACTTCATCACCGTCTTTAAAACTATCACCGTCTGTATCTGGATTAAGCGGATTTGTGCGATACACATCTACTTCTTCACGATCAAATAATCCATCCGCGTCCGTATCTGGTTTGCTTGGATTGGTTCCAAGTTGTGCTTCTCGTGCATCCATCAATCCATCTTTATCGGAATCAAGCGTTGCGTCTACGGCAGGTACATCAGCAATCGGTGGTGTTTCTGAAACGTCCTCTGATGGAACCGTGGCTTCAGGAACATTCTCCGCAGACGTCGCGGATTCAGATGAGATATCAGGAGCAACAGGTGTGAGGGGAGTTTTCGATTTCAAAATGCGCATGGAAAGAAAAAAGGCGATCACGATTACCGCAATGATTGCAACAAAAAGCACAATCACCTTCCATGGAAAAGCATGTTTTTTTGAAGCAAGAGAATCGATTCTCTGCTGCATGGGCGATTGATTTGACACAGAAGGTGTCTCAGAAACACTCACTTGCGATGTCACAGGTGATGATTGAGTAGGTGCTGCAACCTGAGGCGCTGCAGAATCCGTCTCCGCAAACATATCATCTGTTTCTGTTTTTTTTTCTAATTCGTCGAACATATTGGAGTGTGTCATTGCAAGGAAGCACCCGACAGCCTGCCAGACCTCTGACGGGAAGCGATCATTTTCACTTACACGAAAAGATTGCTTCGTCGTCGATGAGTCCTCCTCGCAATGACATCAAATTATTTCTTTAAAGGGTCAT
Organism: uncultured Gammaproteobacteria bacterium; assembly: GCA_964360375.1. Taxonomy (GTDB): domain Bacteria; phylum Patescibacteriota; class Patescibacteriia; order UBA9934; family GWF2-40-263; genus XYB2-FULL-45-11. The sequence continues at coordinate 2,859 of CAYHWG010000047.1, forward strand.
GCCCTGTTTTTACTTCATCACCGTCGTTATAGCCATCCCCGTCCGTATCTGCTTTACGCGGGTCTGTGTGATGGACAACCGTTTCTTGAGTTGTGTCGAGACCGTCGCGATCCGGATCGTCAAGGAGCACACGAGCCTTACAGGCATCGACTCTTCCATCCTTGAGAGCGTTACACACCTCACGATCTTGTTTTGCGTTGGCTTGATCCGTAACTTCTAGCATTTCACAAAATGCTGGATCTTGTTTGCGTTCAACACAATTTGCCGATGTGACCGGACCTTCGACGGCTTTTTGACAACCATTTTTTAAATCTTCCTCTTTTATTTTAGCACACATGGAAGGATTGTTTGTTTCTGTGGCAATCCGAGCATAAATAAAATCACTACAATTCACCGCATTGTCATGCACAGAAATCATTTCGCAAATTTTCACATCCTTTCCTTCACGCGCCACACTCCAAAGACAGTCATCTTTTTCAACATCCTTGAGGGACGCACATGCAGCGGAAGATTTTTCTATAATGGCTGCATTCTTTATGACTTGAATACGACAACCTTCTTTATTCTCAGCATTTTGACAGGCATCAATCGCTGCCTCTTTCTCAATCACCTGTTCTTGCACGGACGTTTTTTGTGCGGTTGTCACTGTCGGTTTCTTTTGAAGAAAAAATCGCGTTCCAAACACAAGTCCGAGTGCCAACAATAATCCCACAACGATAATCGTGAAGTGTTTCCATGGGATGCTTTTTTCTTGTATTGGATTATCTTGAAAATCCATATTATTGAACGGGACAATACGTGAACGAAAAATTCTTAAAACTCATGAGACCGATTCCCGAAAAATTGACGTGAAACGGCATGGTAAACGCGGTATCTTTACAAACAAATGAATTTGCAAACGGTAACAACTGAGCGTTTCCCTCTTGAATTTTCCCTTCTTCCGATCCAAGTTGTACGTGTGTGTCCAAAATCGAATCAATGATATTAACAAACATCTCTTTCATTCCATCAACGGTGTTTGCGTGATAAGCAAATAATCCCGTGCGATCTGGCTTTTTGTCTCCACAATCATTTATGATCATGGAATTTCCTACACATGTGTTTGATGAAAGATGAGCCATGTAGGCTATCTTTGTATCAGTTGTTGATCCAATAGCACCTGAATAAAATTTTATGGATGAACTCGCATTGATTATTGCACGAGCTTCCTCCACACATCCAGCGCTTCCGCTATTTGTTCCAGACTTAAACTTGTCGCCACACAAATATTTATTTTCCTTATCTGTTGTTGGTTCCCCGTCTGAAAGCAGCACAACAACTTTTAAGACATCGGGTGTTTTATCTGTATCCAATAATTTAATAGCATCCGCAATCCCTTTTCCTGTAGGTGTCCAGCCATCAATAATAGTTTTATGCGTAATGAAAAGATCTGCTACATTAAGCAGTGTTTGTTTGTCTATACTTTTGGTTGGATCAAGAAGAGGAAGACTAACAATTGCTTTTGTTAATACAGGAACAGCATCAATCGCAACGGGTGGCGTTGCGTTATTCATACGTAATCCAATAAAATTGGCAGGATGGGTTGTTTGAGGTAATTCAAATCCGACGATTCCAATTTTCACTTTTGCAACAGAACCAGCAAAAGTGTCCGTAAATTTTTGTATTGCAACTTTAAGTGATTCTGCAGCGATTTCAATACGACTTGGACCGACAAATCCATTAACATTAGGCTCTACGCCTGCCATGTCTAATCGCATGGTCGATGAAAGATCGATCACAAACACGACATCCAAACTTCGTGGGGTGTATTTATTTGGATCTTTTGAGATATCTGCGGTGATGTTTGTTCCGACTCGGCATGCCGGCACCAAGACAGAAACTTCATCTGGTGTATTTCCATTGGCGTTTTTATAACTGTACAAGTCAATATTGAGTGCGGGTTGAGCTCCTTGAATTTGACTTTGAACCTGAAGCTGAACCGTTTTAAAGGATTTCGGACAAGAACTCGCGCAATTATTCGCACACGTTGGCAGAACACATTCTGCGTTTGGTGCCGGTGAATTTTCGCACACGTTCAAATTTGTTCCTGTTGAAACACCAGCCGTACAAGGATGTCCATTCTCTCCATACTTATTTCCACCATTACAGACACCAACTAATTGACAGGTGAAATCATTTGGACACGTACCTTGTTTCCCTACATCATCTTTTTTACAAGACCCCTGAATGGTTCCCGGTGTGTTTGTTGCGCTTGCATCCCTCTTAAAACACGAGTACGGCAAATCTTTTCCATCACAATACTCATTTCCGTTTATGCGTTGATCACCACAAAATTGTCCTGACTGTGTTTTGTACTGACAATATTTATTGCAAAAATTGCAGTTTCCTCCATAAGGCGCAGTGCATGTTTGACCGTTTTGACTGCCACTGTCACAAGATTCAACACCAGAAAAAACATTTCCGTCTCCGCAGAAGTTTTTCATGCACTGTTTTGTGCATTCACCGCTATCGGAATTTGCTTTCCCTTTATCACATTCTTCCGTCCCCGAAACAACGCCGTCACCACAATATTGATCTCCACCTTTACAGTCACTCCATTTATCCCATTTACAACTATCTGTTCCAGCCGAAGGATCGTTGCAGAATCTCGTACGTGTTAGATCATACTTTACTGCGGAACCACATGTTCCTTCACTACAATCCGCATTCGTTGAACATTCTTTTCCATCGTTTATTCCTTTCACACAGTGCGGTGTTGAACATTTACCTTTTGATCCACATTGACCGTCAGAAGTACATTTCATTCCTTTTTGAGTATTAAGATCGGCTGCAATACAAATTGTTGCTTTCTCACAAACAGAAGTTGTGACCCCTGGCATTTGATATGTCCCACAGGCCGGCGTTACTACAGTTCCTGCAGCACCTCCAGTCGATGGACAGTCTGTGTCCGTCGTACACTTTGTCAGATTGTCTTGACACAACTTTCCCGCATACGTCTCTGGGGCATTGCCGTCACATTGTTCACTCGGTTTTCCAGACGCATCTTGTGGTCCGTTGATAAGTTTATCTCCGCAAATCGGACCCGGTTTTTTACAATCGTAAGAACAACTCAATGAAATTGGAGCTGTACCGTATGTTCCATTTGAAACAATTAGTGTCGCATTACGTGAGCAATTTTTCTTTGCCCAACTATTTTGGTCAGAAAGAAGTGTTGTGTTGTTTTGTGGAGAACCACAATCACACTGCTCACCACCAGCTAAATATCCATCGCCACAATAATACGCTGTCGCAACTTTACATCCCTTTCCACAATAACCGTACGATCCGTTTAGGACTCCGTCGTCACAATCTTCTCCCTGATCTTTTACCCCATTTCCACACACAAGAGGTGTGCATTTTGCCCCTTTGATTTCTGCTTCAGATGCACTCAAAAAACCAGAACATATGTTGTTACACGTCACGTTTATGTTTCCATTCACACAGACATTTCCACTGCCACAAACAGTATTATTCGAACAAACAACAGCAGGGAGTACAAATTTTTGACTTGTACTATCATAACACTGGCCATTTGGAGTCCCGACACAGCTAATGGTGTTAAGACAATCAACCGTCGTTGTACAAGCTTTGTTTAAATTTGTTTGATCTTTAAAACAGAAAGCGTTCTTACAAACAATCGTTTTGTCCACACAATCTGTTTTTGTCGTACAAGCAAAACCCATATCCTTTCCGGCATCTTTACAACGACCTGAAGCAACTACTCCGTCAATAATCGTCGCGCACGGAACAACTTGCATATCGCCTTTTTCACAAACCTCCGCGGGAACTGGA
>CAYHWG010000048.1:0-6683 GCA_964360375.1 uncultured Gammaproteobacteria bacterium
CCACAGAAGAAATGAAAATTCCACGGCAAACAATTCCAAAAAAATTTGTATCCATATTCAGCATCATCGTTTTTTTGAGTTCCATGCGATTCTATTTTCTTCCCGTATTTCAACAATGGCAATTAGAAAACAAGGTTGCCCGTATGAGCGCATTAGATCTGTTGATCCCTACGCTCGATGGATATAAAAAAATCACGAACCTTCATGACGTAAATGCAATTGGCGATCGATATCTTGAAATCGCAAAAGCTGTGCCTGATTCTGCAGATTATAAAAAGGCAAAATTAACTCTTGTGAATCATGGAATAGAGGCGTATCAAAAAGCCATTAAAAAACATCCCTACAAAACAACCTACTACATAGATCTTGTGAATGCAGGATTTTACAAAAAAGAGCTGGAACAAACTTCCCTTGATTTACACACACGAAACGCGATTCGTGAAATCATCACCCTTGCTCCGAACAGAAAAGAAGGTTATCTTTTTCATGCATATGAGCTCGCTCATGATGGCTTGTTTGATCAAGCTCTAAAAGAACTTAAAACACAACAAGCTCTTTACCCACACGATGAAAAAATTGCACAAACAATTTCGATCGTTGGAATCCATCTCGCTCGTCAAAAAAAATAAAAAATAATATGCCTTTTGTTTCCCGCGCCGGAGAAAAACTCAACCATGCAATCGAGACGTTCCACATCGATGTCGCCGGAAAAATCTGTGCAGATTTTGGTGCGTCTACGGGAGGATTTGTGGATTGTTGGTTACAACACGGTGCTAAATTGGTATACGCCATTGAAACGGGATATGGTCTTCTCGATTGGAATCTGCGCAATGATCCGCGTGTTGTGGTCATGGAACGCACAAACGCGATGCATGTTGCATTGCCAGAAAAAGTCGATTTTATTTCGATGGACACGAGTTGGACGCGTGTTGAAAAGACAACCGAAAACGCGATTGCAAATCTCAAACCGAATGGCGAAATCGTCACTCTTGTGAAACCGCACTACGAAGCATCATCAAAACAATTACGAAAAGGAAAACTCGCTCTGGAATTTGTCGATGAAGTACTTGATCACGTACGCGACTCCCTCAAACAATTCCCTCTTCAAATTCTCGCAGAAACCGAATCCCCCATTGTCGGCAGTAAAGGTGGAAACAAAGAATGGTTGTTTCATCTTCGACGAGTCGAAAAATAAAATCAACGCACCTTGGAAAAGATGAGATACATCGGTAACACTCCAAGATTCAGAAAACCAATCCGTTGCCTCAATGATCAACCTCTGCTAATGTCCATAATGTCGGTCGTTCGACAAGACAAAAGGAGCAGATCATGAATCAGAAAAATGCATTGCTTTCTGTCTACAACAAAGATGGCATCGTGGCGTTTGCACAGTCTCTCGTTTCACTCGGGTGGAACATTTTTGCTTCTGGCGGAACCGCAAAAACGCTGACGGATGCAAATGTTCCTGTCACAGATGTGGCACAACTTGTGGGCGGAGGTGCAATCCTCGGTCATCGTGTAGTGACGCTTTCTCGCGAAGTCCATGCAGGACTTCTTGCGACACAAACCGATACAGATTTGATGGAATTGGAATCTCTCACGATTCCGTTCCTTCATCTTGTCTGCTGCGACTTGTATCCACTCAAAGAAGCGATCGAGAGTCCGAATGCAACCAACGAATCTGTGATCGAAAAAACAGATATTGGCGGACCGACGATGCTTCGCTCCGCGGCAAAAGGAAAACGTATCGTGATCGCCGATCCACTTGATCGCGCACTCGTGATTCATTTACTGAAAGAAGGAGATGTGCCCGAGGAAATTCGGATGCAGCTCGCTGCAAAAGCAGAAGGGATTGTTGCGAACTATTGTTTGCAATCCGCCCGGTTTCACAGTTCCGGCAACATCGATGGCCAAGTTGGCACACTCGCGCTTTCTTGCAAGTACGGCGAAAACGCCTATCAAGCACCAGCCGGACTGTATGCAACAGGATCACGAGATCCGCTCGCGCTCGACACATTCCGTGTGATTCAAGGAACCGCTCCAAGTTACAACAACTTGTGCGACTTGGATCGATTGCTCCAAACACTCACACATATTGCAGCGGGCTTTCAGAAAAATTTCTTATACATTCCGAAAATCGCGATTGGCGTGAAACACGGCAATGCCTGCGGCGTTGGAGTGGATGAAACGGATCCGACAAAATCGCTCATGCGTATGATCGACGGTGATCCTCGCGCACTCATGGGAGGGCTTGTCATCACAAACTTCGGACTCAACCCAGAACTTGTAGAAGTTCTATTGACTCACGGGATGCCGGAAGGCAAACGTCGTTTGCTTGATGGTGTGATTGTTCCCTCAGTGAGAGAAGACGCACTTTCTGCGCTAAAACGCAAAGGCGATAAATGTCGAATCATCACAAACCAAGCACTCGAAACGGAAGCATGTTCATTGCTCGATCAACATCCGCGTTTTCGCTATGTACGTGGTGGTTTTCTCAAGCAACCAAACTACACGTTTGTGCTTCAAACACATGACGTGGAAGGAGTGGATCGGATTAATCATGAGCAAGAACGCGACTTTCTCATTGCGTGGGCGATTGGTTCGACATCAAACTCAAACACAATCACGCTCGTCAAAAATCAACAGCTCATCGGCAATGGCGTTGGTCAACAGGATCGCGTCGGTGCGGCAGAGCTTGCGATCAAACGCGCACGGGATGCGGGTCATCATGTGAATGGATCGGTTGCTTATAGCGACAGTTTCTTTCCATTCGCGGATGGTCCAATGGTTCTTGCTGACGCGGGTGTTTCCGCCATTATCGCCACAAGCGGCTCTGTGAATGACACACATGTCAAAGCCGCCTGTGCAGAACGTGGCATGACACTCTGTCTCATTCCAGACGCACTCGGACGCGGATTCTTTGGCCACTAATTTCTCTATGCGTTTCACAAGTGAAACGCTTTTTTATTTTCCTAAAACGCACACTCAAACGCAACAATCAAATCCATCACGAGAATCATCTCCCATGCTCGACTTCCTAAATCTAGGCATGCGTGTTAATCTCTTCCCGACGAGAAAAGCTCGTTAATAAAAGAGTCTGTACGAACCCGAGGTGCACACATGGCCAGCATTCCGCGCGTGGTTTCGGAAGATCAACTTTCAGCAAAAACTCTTTTGAAACACCTCACGCGTATTCACCAGGGTAAAGTGCGTGACACATACGCCCTGCCGGAAAACTCAGACAAATTGCTCGTCGTGGCGACAGATCGTCTCAGTATTTTTGACTTTGTTCTCGGACGTTTGGTTCCTGAGAAAGGAGAAATTCTGACGGCAATGACGGTATTCTGGCTACGGCAACTCTTCGCAGATCTTCCGCATCATCTGATTGCCTGTGGTCCTGAAATGGATGAGTATCTCCCAAGTCCACTGCGTTCATTGCCACACCTGCAAAAACGTGGACTTGTTGTGAAAAAACTCAACATGCTTCCGATTGAATGCATTGCGCGAGGATATCTCACAGGAACAGGACTCAAGGCATACAAACAAACCGGTTCCGTATGCGGTCACATGCTTCCGGAAGGATTGCACGATGGCTCCAAACTTTCTCCCGCTCTTTTCACTCCCACAACGAAACCAACACATGGGCATGATGAACATGTGACCGCAGAATCCGTACTCCTCGAGTTCGGCGACATGCCGAGTCGAATCACACATCAAGTGTATGAACGCGCATCCGCCTTTGCACTTGAATGTGGAATCATCATCGCAGACATGAAGATTGAGATTGGGATCGATGGCACACTCGCTGATGAAATCATCACTCCGGACTCATGTAGATTTTGGGACGAGGACGCTTACAGAATCGCAATCACAAAACGAACATCTCCGACTGGGTTTGATAAAGAACCTGTGCGTCAGGCAGGAAAAAAGGCGATGATCGACGGAAAACTCGTAGATCTCAGTTCACTCGACACAACAAGCGCTAACGCAGAACTCGCTAGTCGATGGAATATCCCTCCTGAGGTCATTGATCAAACCGTCCGTCGCTACCAAACCATTTTCAATCGACTCACTGGAATGAGCCTAACGGCTTTTCAAGATCGCATCATGGAAATTGATGAAGTCTAGACGATGATAAATCATCGTTTTTTTATTTCGCATATAAATAGAAAAACTCCAAATTTGGATGCTTCACGAAGTGTTAGATGTACAAGCCATGTTGTATTATTTTCAGGTGTTTGCAAATCAACATCAAAAATCTTACTCTTTCCATCGTTTGAATTAAAACGAAGTGAGACTTTTTTTCTTCCATCAAACACATGTCGATTTGTAACAAGAAAAGTAATGCCATAGTATTTATTTTGTTTATTTTTTTACTCCTTCGTAAACAATCTCAGATAATTTTTGTACTCAAAATCACGGCCGTAGGTCGTCTTACGATCTCTTTGTTCAAGAATTCCCAATCCGACGAACTCAGCGACAAGTGTATTTGCAGATTGTCTACTTAATCCAGTCCATTCTTCAACTTTTTTGACACTTACAATCGGTAATTCAAAGAGTTTGTGCAGTGTTTTTAAGCCATTTTTTGTCCGGCGACCACCGAGGGTTTGAATCTTTTCTTCATCGGAAATTCTGAGTTGGTTAATTTTCTTTGCTGTATCCGTCGCCTTTGTGGCAACATCAATAATTCCTTCAAGGAAGAAGTTCACCCAAGGTTCAACTTCTCCACGGTTGTGATACCCCTCAAGCAAATCAAAATACAGCTCACGATGTCGTTTGAAGTATTCTGAAAGATAAAGCGTTGGTCGTTCAAGAATTTCTTGTTGGCAAAGATAGAACGTCGTAAGTAAACGTCCTGCGCGTCCATTACCATCTAAGAAGGGGTGAATCGTTTCAAATTGTGCGTGGAGCAATGCTGTTTTGATCAATGGAGAAAGTTCGTTTGAATCATGCATGAACTTTTCAAGATCACTCAGTGCCGAATTCATTTCTTTTACAGGCGGAGGAACGAATCGCGCCGTTGCGGGAGTTGCGCCACCGATCCAGTTTTGAGACACACGAAAATCTCCCGGAGTTTTTCCCGGAGCGTCTCCAGTGCCCTCCAGAAGGAGTTTATGAACTTCACGGATGAGACGAAGAGAAAGTGGAAGGGTTTGAAGTCTATTCAAACCATAATTCATAGCATCTATGTAATGCAAAATTCGATCCACGTCTTCCGGGATATCTTTTGTCATTTCAATTTCCGCGCGAATAGAATCGCTCATGGTTGCCCGTGTTCCTTCGATCTCACTCGAGAGTGCCGCTTCTTTGCGAACGTACATGAAAATGAAGAAATCAAGATCAGGGAGCAGTTGTGTGATTCCATCGAGTTTTCCTATCGACAAAGCCGCCTTTGCATGCAATTGCTCGGTTAATGGTTCGAAGGAAAGTTGCTCCTTTGGTGGAAAAGAGGCTGGTATAAATGCCTTAAAACCTTCGGGTTGCTTAACAAATGTTCCTAAATTGACTATTTTCATAGATGTCAAGATAATATCGTTTTTCTTGACAAGTGTCAACGAGATGTCAAGATTGGAAATAGCGACTATTCACACTCTCTTTTTGAAAATGGTGATGAAATATAAAATCGTGTCGGTACTTCTGTTTGATTAAACATCTTCTTTATTTTTGTGTCAGATGACACCCCAAACAAAAATCGTTTTGCATGATGGACAGTCATTTTATTGACCCATCTCGCGTAAAAAGGGGAAACTTTTTGATTGGTTTAACTCTCGTACTTGTTCCAAAAATAAAACTCTGATTTTAATCAGAGTTTTATTTCGAATACAAAAGACTCAAAATTGAGTGGATCGCGCCGGACTGCCTGCCTGCCGGTAGGCAGGGAGGCTCAAAATATTTTCACCGTAGACAGACCTACGGTAAAAATATTTTTAGCCGAAGCCCAAGCGAGCCGCCAATTTTGAGTCTTTTGTGGAGCGGGTAGCGGGAGTCGAAAAGGATTACGGACGATTAGGAATCATTCGATGAAATGGTATTGAATCGATTTTCATTCAATGATTACGGAGAAAAGTCGATTCCCATTCGTCATCATTCGAACTCATAAAGATTAACAACTCCTCACATCTTGGGAACGATTTTGGAACACGTCCGAGGGAAGTGAGAAGGTATTATTCATACAACACCATTGTCAACTCGTTATCTTAAGATTATTGAGACGGGTTTGTCATCAACAGAAATATCCTTCACGGACACATAATCTCTTACAAATCTTTCTTGTACTACCCTAATGTTTGAGGTTGTAAGAACATTTTTATATGGCTGAACCATTCCATTAAAGACATTTTGTGCTTCAAGTTGATGGCAATCTGGAGGCAAAAGATAAGCAACTTGTCCATGATTATTAAGCTTAAGTTCTGTTTTTTCATCAAAAACCTGAATATGCGCAGTATTGATATCAACACCAGCAACAATTAACTTTAATTGTTTTCTACCTTCCTCAATGTCATTCGTCTGCAGCATGGTTTTTAAGACAATCTCTCGAGCTTCTTTAACCGCAAGAACAACAGATGCTGTTGTGGTTAAATTTAATGTCATAGATTGAACCAATTTTACTATCTGTTCTCCGAGTAATACGGAGCCTGTAAAACCAAAAATATGACGGCCTGACGAAAGCAAATGAACCTTCT
>CAYHWG010000049.1:0-6577 GCA_964360375.1 uncultured Gammaproteobacteria bacterium
CGTAAGGATTTAGAGCAAAAACATACACGAGAATATGTAAACGCAATGCGTGCGAGTGTGTTTGTAAGTTTTCTGACCATTTTACTTATTGGTTTTGAGTCGCTGATTTAATATGTTTTCTTTTTTTTCAAAACAGCGTTTCCATGAATCTGTTGCCCTTGCCGTATTGTTTGCTGCGTCGATCACTCTTCATGTTGCATGGATTTCAAATCTGCTTGTCGCTCGCGTTCCATTTTTTCAACAGTGGTTTACACTTGCGCCTTCGGTCGGTCCTGTTTCCGGATTATATGCAAAAAGCTTATTTTCATTTCTCGTGATCTTTTTTTGTGCGGCATGGTACTGGCGTGGAAAAGATTGTTCTCATGCACGCAAACATCTTTTTCAATTTTTTCTGATCTCGCTTCTTACATTTTTTCTCATGACTTTACCGTTTGTATATCAATTCTCGGTAACGGTTGAATCTTAGATCTATGGAAATGCACGTAAATAAATTTGACGGCCTGAATCAAAAAACAGACATCCTCATTGTAAGCGCAACACAAATTAAACAAACAATAATCCAAGGCGTCTTGAAAGAAATCGATAAAACATTAAACGGACTTATCACGCAGGTGATGAAAGAAGAATCCTACCTTGCAAAAGCCAATCAATTACTTTGGGTGAGAACGGAAGGAAAATTACCGTTTAAGCGAATTTTGATCGTGGGACTCGGAAAAAATTCTCGTTCCACAGGAGAAGAGGTTGATTTGGAAACAATGCGAACCGCCGCTGCAACATCGCTTCATGCGATCAAAACCACAACGGCGAGACATGTCGTTTTTGTTTTGCCAAATATGGTAAATCTTGATGTCCGAGAGATTGCTCACGCGATGACAGAAGGTATCGAGCTTGCCGCATACTCATTCGATCGATATAAAAAACAAAAAAAGAATCATCTTCAATCGTTTGATCTAGCGGTACAGGATGGTCGTGATGTCCTGGCTTCAAAAAAAGGAATGGAACGTGCGCGTCTTTTTTCACACGGAACGTGTTTTGTTCGCGATCTTGTAAACACGACACCGCACCATATGAATCCGTCTGAACTCGTGCAGGTTGCAAAAAAAATTGCAAAAGAGTCAAAAGATGTTCGTGTGAGCGTGTACGATGAATCTCAATTAAAACGGATGGGTGCCGGCGGAATCATTGGCGTCGCACAAGGCTCCACTCATCCTCCTTATCTTGTTCATCTCACGTATAAACCAAAAACCAAAACAAAAAAACGTATTGCCCTTGTTGGGAAAGGCGTCACGTTTGATTCAGGTGGTCTTTCACTCAAACCCGCAGACGGAATGATGACCATGAAATGTGATATGGCTGGCGCCGCGAATGTGCTGGGTATTTTTTCGGTTATCTCAAAAATCGCCCCAAATGTCGAAGTTCACGGAATCTTCGCGGCTGTTGAAAACATGCCGTCTGGAAACGCTTTGCGTCCGGGTGATGTTGTCACAGCCATGAATAAAAAAACGATCGAGGTTCTAAATACGGACGCAGAGGGACGACTGATCCTTGCGGATGCACTTGTTTTTGCTGCACGACAAAAACCGGACTGTATCATTGATCTAGCGACCCTTACCGGAGCGTGTGTGGTTGCCCTCGGCGAAGAAATTACAGGTGTGATGTCAAACGATCCAAAACTCGCAAATCAGATTATAAATGCATCTGCGAGAGCGGGAGAAAAAATGTGGGAACTTCCTCTTGAAAAAAAATATCGCAAATTGATCGAAAGTGATGTCGCGGACATTAAAAATATAGGTGGACGATGGGGCGGTGCACTTACAGCCGGATTATTCCTCCAAGAGTTCGTCGATAAAAAAATGCCATGGGCTCATCTAGATATCGCCGGACCAGCATTTGCAGAACATGATTACAACGCGTATGAAAAAAAAGGCGCAACGGGACATGGAGTCAGAACACTGTTGAACTATTTACTTTCTTTTTAAATATCATTAAACGTGGTCATGAAAATTTTGTGTTGCGAGGACGCTAAGGTGAGCGCGTCTTCGGTGGCGATTGAAGCGCGGGCTGCCCCCGCAGCAAACGAAATTTCTATGACTACGCTCCGCACTCTATGCGTCTATCCGACACACAATTTTCTCAGCTCGTCCTTGTATGCACAAATGAGCGTCCGGACGGTCGCGAATGCTGTGCAAACAAAGCCTCACTTGAGTTTTATCATGCACTAAAAATAGCGGTCGCGGGAATGGATCCATCAATTCGCGTCTCAAAAACAGGATGTCTTGGCAATTGCGAATCAGGCGCAACGGTCGCTGTCATGCCAAAAAACGTGTATCTCGGTGAGGTTAAAGAGAAAGATATTCCTGATATTCTCGACATGCTTCGATGATCTAAGCCTTTCCAAGTGTCTTTGTGCCTTCTGACCATTCTAACGGACAAAGTTCGCCGGTTTGGAGCGCTTTTAATACGCGAAGGGTTTCCGTGACCGATCGGCCAACGGAACCGGAACTCACGAGGGCATAACGAATGTTTCCTTCAGGATCGATGATAAAACTTCCGCGTTCCGCGAGACCATCTACCTCATTGTACACATCATACGCTTTTGCAATGTTGTGTGTGTTGTCCGCAAGGATAGGATAATCAACATCAGGCAAATCTTTTTCAAACCAATTTTTGTGTGACCACTCAGAATCTGTGGAACACGCGAGGACTTCTGCATTTAATGATACAAATTCTGATTTGTGTTGTGAAAACCCCTTTAATTCTGTTGGACAGATGAAGGTAAAATCGCGAGGATAGAAAAAAAAGACGAGCCATTTGCCGCGATAATCTGCAAGACTGATTTTAACAAAGTCATTCGCGCCTTTTTTATACGCAACCACGTTTTCGAATAATGGAGCTGGTTTAGAAATACGAATCATAAAGGATGTTACGAATAATGCATTTGGCTACGAATCTACGAATAAAAACAGAATTGTTTGTAGGGGTGCCTCTTGTGGGTACCCATGCAATTTAAGATAATTTTATATTTCGTACTTTTTCATACATCTGATTCGCCGCATCCCAGTTGAGATTTTTCCAAAAATCGGCAATATAAGCAGCACGATCCGAGCCATAATCCATAAAATAGGCATGCTCATACACATCTAACACGATGATCGGAACACATCCCCAAACACCGCCTTGATCGTGAGAGTCGCATCCGTACACTTTGAGACGCTCTAATTGAATGTCCCATGCAAGTACGACCCATCCACGGACAGCCATTCCGCTTGCAGAAAAGAATGAAATGAATTTTTCAAGAGATCCGCATTTTTCTACAAGGGCATCTACGAGTGATCCATGAGCTGCTCCGTCTCCTCCCAAAACATTAAAATAATATTCGTGAAGGTAGACACCATTTGTCGCAAACGTTTCTCCCATGCGCAGAGCACGTAATTCAGAATAACTTTGATTTGCTTTATCAAGGCCTACACCACCTTCTCTCATAGCTTCTAGTTTCTCACAAATCTCTTTCATTTTATTGACATAGCCAACGTACAGCTTATCGTGATGAATAGCGAGCGTTTTATCCGAAATTCCTATTAAAGATTTTTGAAAATGGAGCGGTTTCGGCTCATATTTTGCAGCAGATGGCATAAAGTGATTTTATGAATGATCGCTTTTATTTTCTCGCTTCTTACCCTACAATACTATCCGATTGGAACTGATCAAACAAGCTATGACGCAAAAACGAACCTTTTTAAGCATTTTGTTGATGATGGTTGTTTGTTTTGTCGGAATCGTTTGGCTCCAATTTCAATCCTTTCGAGGAACGACAAAAGAATCAACGCCTTCTTCCTCACCCGTGATAGTCTCTGCTGGAATAAAAAGTGGTGGAATTTCTGCCATCGATCAACCTGAATTTGAGTCGGTTGAGAGTGCGGATCAATATCTCAATAATGATGGATTTGGGATTGCGATTGAACAAAAAGGTGCGACGAAATTTTATCCCTTTCAGATTCTCGTATGGCATCATGCAGTGAATGACATCGCATCAGAAACTCCTATTCTTATTTCGTACAGTCCACTTGCAGGCGCAGGAGCTGTTTTTGAAAGAACAAATCAATCATCCATTATTGAATTTGGTGTTACGGATCGAGTTCATCAAAACGATTTGCTCCTCATGGACAAAAAAACAAAATCACTTTTTTATCCACTCGCGCACAAAATGATAGAAGGAGAACTTTCGGGAGCATCATTTTCCTTTTACCCATTTACGATCATGTCCTGGAATGATTTTAAAATAAAACATGAAGAGGGAAAAGTCCTCTCTCACAAAAATAGTGTTGAGCAAGATTACACGCTTAATCCGTACGAAGCTTATGAAGCGGATCATCGAATTCTTTTTCCCCTATCAACAAAAGATGATCGATTACCGATGAAGGAAATGATCATTGGTATTGAGTTAGGCACAGGACAGAAGGCATATCCGTTAAAACGGATCGAGTCAGCACAAACCATTCAGGATTCAATCGGAGACAACAGACTTTCCATCGAACAAGAAAAAAAGAGTGCGATCATTCATGTCTATCTCATCGATGCGTCAGGTGCACACATAAAAGAACTATCCTTTATCAAATCGTATTGGTTTGCCTGGGCAGCCGCGAATCCACAAACGGATTTGTTCGAATAAACATTATGCTCGGAAAATTTTTTATCACGGCAACACCGATCGGAAATCTTGATGATATTTCGATCCGCATGAAGGAGACGTGGGTCTCTGTGGATGTGATTTTGTGTGAAGACACGCGCGTCACACAAACAGTACTGAACCATCTCAAGATTTCAAAAACCGTGATGTCGTATCATCAGCATTCGGATGATCTTCGCATAAAAGAAATCGCGAAATTACTTCAAGAAGGAAAATCACTTGCGCTTGTGACAGACGCAGGCACGCCAGGAATTTCTGATCCAGGTGGAAGACTCATACAAGAGCTTCTCAAACAATTTGGCGATGCCTTAAACATTATTCCGATTCCGGGACCAAGCGCGCTCACTGCAGCACTTTCTATTTGCGGATTTCCTGCAGATGAATTTATTTTTCTCGGGTTTCCTCCACATAAAAAGGGAAGACAGACGTTTTTTAAACGGCTCGACACATTGGAATCAACGATCGTCTATTATGAAAGTACGCACAGAATACTGAAATCGCTTGAGGAACTGCACGATTCAATTAAAGACCGTCCAATCGTTGTGTGTCGGGAACTGACAAAGATGTATGAAACGATTTATCGTGGAACCGCGGCTGATGTGAAGCAGCAACTCGAAACAACGAGCATAAAAGGAGAGTTTGTGGTTGTCATTCATCCAAAAAAATAATGTTATGAAAAACTTTTATCTCACCACCACTCTTCCGTACGTCAATGCAAAACCCCACATCGGTTTTGCTCTCGAGATCGTTCAGGCGGATATGATCGCGCGTTTTCATCGTTCACTTGGCGACACGGTTGTGTTTAACACAGGAACAGATGAGCACGGACAAAAGATTTATGAAAAGGCTATCGAGGAAGGGAAGGATCCGCAAGCGTATACGGATGAATACGCCACAAAATTTGACGATTTAAAACTCGCGTTGAATTTGAGTTATTCTCATTTTATTCGCACGACGAATCAGGATCATATGGATGCGGCACAGGAATTCTGGAAACGTTGCGAAGCGAGCGGCGACATCTATAAAAAAACGTATCACGTGAAATATTGTGTTGGGTGCGAGCTTGAAAAAACAGATTCTGAACTCGTACAAGAAAAATGTCCTGTCCATCCAAATTTGGAATTGGAATTCATTGATGAAGAAAATTATTTTTTTCGTTTTTCAAAATATCAGCAACCTCTTCTCGATTTATACACATCGCGTCCAGATTTTGTCATGCCGAGTTATCGATTGCATGAAATAAAGAATTTTGTGGAATCAGGCCTGACAGATTTTAGTATTTCACGACTGAAAGAAAAAATGCCTTGGGGTGTTGCGGTTCCAGGGGACGATTCACACGTGATGTATGTTTGGTTTGATGCGCTCGTCAATTACATCTCAACACTTGATTGGCCCTCCCACCACCCTCAATCCTTGCCTGCCGGCAGGCAAGGCCCCCTCGGGCAGGGGGGAAATTCGCAATCTGAATTCGATCAGTTCTGGCCGGGTGTTCAAGTTGCGGGAAAAGATAATTTGCGACAACAATGCGCCATGTGGCAAGCTATGCTCATGTCGGCGGGTATCGAGCCATCACGGCAAATTTTTATTCATGGATTTGTCACGGCTAACGGGCAAAAGATGAGTAAAAGTCTCGGGAACGTCGTTGATCCGTTCGAAGAAGTGAATGAATACGGAACAGATGCGATCCGATATTATTTGCTTCGCGAAATTCCTTCTGGCGATGATGGAGATTTTTCGCGTGAGCGGTTAGAGGAGCGCTATGCAGAACTTGCAAATCGCCTTGGAAATCTTGTCGGACGCGTTGCGGCGATGACACAAAAATATTTTGCTGGCGATGTTGGCGGCGTACAACACGATTGGACAGAGCTCGAAAAAAGACTCGAGCAACAC
>CAYHWG010000050.1:0-6492 GCA_964360375.1 uncultured Gammaproteobacteria bacterium
CGACGACGAAGCAATCTTTTCTCCCGAAATACAAGGATTGCTTCGTCGTCGAACTTCTCGCAATGACAAAAAGATGAGTTTTTCAACGGTCTCTGTTACACTATCAGTACTATGTCCGACATTCTTTTGCAGGAGGAAAAAGAAGAATCGAAAAAATATCGACAATCGATGTGGTGGGTTGAACATCGCTCTGGGTTGAAAAAACT
Source organism: uncultured Gammaproteobacteria bacterium (assembly GCA_964360375.1). Classification (GTDB taxonomy): domain Bacteria; phylum Patescibacteriota; class Patescibacteriia; order UBA9934; family GWF2-40-263; genus XYB2-FULL-45-11. Next base: position 207 of record CAYHWG010000050.1, read on the forward strand.
TGGATTGCGCGTGTTTATCGTTGTAGACGCACTCATTCTTTTGTTTGTTTTTTGGAATTTGATCAATGTTTTTGCTTTGCAATATGATGCAGACAGGCGATCAATTTTTTCTCTTGTTTCTGACAATCAAGAAGAACTGCATGCCTATACTGTTTCGAGCGCAGCAAATCCACTTTCTCTTTCGGATGCACAAGTTTTTTCAACAGGAAAAGATCAGTATGATTTTTTTACGGAATTACAAAACAGGAACGCAGATTGGTGGGCACAGATACGCTATCGTTTTACGTTTGAAGGAGGCGTGACAAAAGAAGCAACGGGGTTTATTTTACCTAATCAAAAAAAACCGGTTGCAGAACTCGCGTTTACTTCCGGTGTTCCCATTACAAGCACTCAATTTGAACTCTTGGATGTTTCTTGGTATCGCGTAGATCATCATCAAATTGCTGATTATAAAAAATGGTCTGAAGACCGACTTAATGTGGAAATCAAGGATCCGATTTTTGTACAAGATGAACTCGTGAATGATGTTCGTATTTCTCATTCCCGTTTTACGGTCATCAACCATACGGCGTTTAGCTACTCGTTTCCAACATTTTATGTTTTATTGAAACGCGGAAATACCGTGATTGGAGTCAATCGAACAAATTTACAGGCGCTTGATTCTGGAGCTGCACAAGACGTGACGTTGAATTGGTTTGGAGATGTTCCAGAGGCAACACAAGTAGAAGTGATCCCTGAATTAAATTTGTTTGATGCACAGACGTATAAAGGACTCATCGGCGCGCCAAGCATCGATTCTCGCACAGGCCAAAAATAATGACAGAGGTCTCTAATAGAATCCGGTATGTCTGTGTTGTGGCTTAAACGACTTCAGGTTTTTTTACGGATCCGATCGATGGATTGGATCTTGTTTTTTTGTGTTTTGACACTTGTTTGTTTCGGACTCTCCGCGATTTATTCTGTAGATCTTTCTCGTGAATCTGTTGATCTTGCAAACGTAAAAAAACAATTGATCGCCCTTTCGATCGCTTCGGTGTTTGTGGTAGTTATGCTTTGTTCCAATTATAAATTTTTGGAACATTATGCGGTTCCTTTGTATGTATTGGGTGTTGTGTTGTTGTTGGGAGTGCTCGTATTTGGTCAAACAATTCGTGGATCGCGCGGATGGTTTGTTTTTGGTTCCGTGAGTTTTCAGCCAGTTGAGTTTATGAAGCTTGCACTCATCATTTTTCTTGCACGCTATTATGGTCGCGTTCGCGAATATTTTGGTTGGAGCGTTTTTTTGAAAAGTTTTCTTTTTACTTTGATTCCGGTGTGCATCACTCTTTTACAACCAGATTTTGGATCGGCAATTATTTTACTTGGTATATGGTTTATGATGGCGATGTTTGCTGGCATGCAAATGAAACAATTGGGAACATTCGTGTTCGGTTCCTTTTTCGCCTTTATTTTTTCTTGGTTTTTTTTGTTCGCTCCTTATCAAAAATCCCGTATTGCAACATTTTTTCATCCAAGTGCAGATCTGCTTGGCCAAGGATATAATGTTGCACAAGCGGTGATTGCCATTGGTTCAGGTGGATGGTTTGGAAGGGGACTTGGATTTGGAACGCAAAGTCAATTAAAATTCTTGCCAGAAAGCCACACAGATTTTATCGTAGCGGTCATTGCCGAAGAACTCGGTTTTGTTGGAATGATTTTACTCATCGGAGCGTTCATGTTGCTTACTTATCGATTGTTTCATTTGGTGAAAAATGCTCGTGATCATTTCACCGCGTTTGTTTTGCTCGGCTCGATCTCGGTTATTTTTTTGCACATTCTTGTAAATATCGGAATGAATCTTGGTGTGTTTCCGGTCACAGGCATCGGCTTGCCTTATGTGAGTTATGGAGGAAGTTCATTGATTTTTTTTCTTTTTTTGTTCGGTCTTGCACAAAGTATTTCTGTTCGTACGGCTCAAGTGGTGTCTTAAAAGAGGATGTGGTATTCTAAAAATGATCTATGAAAAATGCATCCATTCCACAACAGAATGAATTACGACTCGTCTCTTATTGTCCTGTGTGTGAAACGCGAACAGATGGGATGAACGCACAGACGCTCGGTCAAGAGGGAGAGACACATTTATTACACATCCAATGTTTTAAATGTCAAAACACGTTTCTTTCGCTCGTGCTTGTTCACCAAATCGGTGCAACATCCGTAGGTCTTTTGACAGATCTTTCCTACGAGGATGTTCATCGATTTCATTCAGATCAAGCTATTAGCATAAACGATGTCATAAAAACACACGTGTTGTTTTCTCGAGAAACAGTCCTTTCACATTTTCTGTCTTTTCCAAAAAACGTTCTAAAAACCCCCAAGAAGAAGCTTAAACGAAACGTTCCTATCTAAAAATATCCTCTCGAGCGGTTCGAGGGGTTTTGATATTGACTTTTTTTGAAGGATTGAGCACAATACCCCAGAATTCCTAAGTATCCTTCTTATGTCTGTATTTACGCTCGCAGCGCAACATCGATCTGAAACAGGTCGCAAAACAAAAAAGCTTCGTACAACGGGCATTGTGCCTTGTGTTGTGTATGGTTCTGGAACAGAACCACAAAATATTTCCGTGGATCGGAACGCCTTTGTAAAAACGTATAAGGAAGCCGGTGAAAGTTCTGTTGTGGAACTTTCGATCGATCAAAAAACCGCTCTTCATGTGCTCATCCAAGATCTTCAATTAGATCCTCTTCGCGATGAAGTCATGCATGTGGATTTTCGATCAATCGACATGAATAAAGAAATTGAAGCAGAGGTTGAACTTGAATTCGTTGGAGAATCTCTCGCGGTAAAAGCTCTTGGAGGAACGTTTGTTGCCTCAAAAGATTCCGTCGCTGTTAAATGTTTGCCTTCTAAATTAGTTCGAAAGATTACGATTGATATCGGATCTCTGAAAACATTTGAAGATTCAATTCGTGTCGAAGATATCATTGTTCCAGAAGGAATGAAGATTGAAGAGGATTTGCAAACAACTCTTGCGTCTGTGCAAGCACCTCGTTCAGAAGCGGAAATGGAAGATTTGAATAAAGCAGTCGAAATGGATGTCTCTGCGGTTGCTGTAGAAAAGAAAGCGAAAGAGGATGAAGCTGGTGCAGAAAAATCCGATGCAGCTGGAGCGGCGGTAAAACATGCAGCAAAAAAAGCGTAATTCCATCATGATCATGAAGCAGAAGAAATTACACATCAAAACACGCAAGCGCGTGCGAACGTTCACCCGTCGTCAATCGATTGGACTTGTGCTCGGTCTCGCAGGAATCGCGCTTGCGTTTTTGTTTGCCTACCTTTTTTTTAATAGGTTGCATAAGGCGGAGAACGTGCAAAGTGCGGGAGAGAATGTATCAGCATCATCCACAAGTCCTGTGATGTTGAACGAACGTGATTTGCTCACAGGTGTTTTCGTAGAACATGCGAAACCCAATAAACAAATATATGGGGTGATGATCGATGAACATGTGGATGCGCGTCCTCAAACTGGAGTTGATCAGGCGTTTCTTGTAATTGAAGCTCCTGTTGAGGCAGGGATTCCACGTTTGCTTGCATTTTTTTCAGCGGATCAAAAGATCGATAAAATCGGTCCAGTGAGATCTGCTCGTCCTTATTTTGTGGATTGGGTTAATGAATTTGATGCACTGTACGCGCATGTGGGAGGATCCAATGAAGCACTTGATAAAATTTCTACTGGGATTACGTTTGATCTCAATCAATTTTGGCACGATGCACAATTTTGGCGTGCACAAGATCGTTATGCGCCGTATAACGTCTATAGTTCAACAGATTTACTGGTAGAATATGTGCAAAAGAAAAAAGATTCTGGCCATTTGTCGAATCCTTTGTACGGCGTTTGGAAGTTTAAGGATGCAGATGCATTGCCAGACGGAGTTCGACAGAAGTTTTCCATTGTTTATTTCGCACCAGAATACATAACGACATGGTCGTTTGATTCTTCCGTAAAAGGATACGTCTCAAATAATGCGAGTGTTGTACGTGAAGACAAAACAAGCACACAAGTGATTGCAAATAACGTTGCGGTTGTTTTAACAGACATCACCGTGATGGATAAAATCGGACGCAGAAAAATTCGTACCATCGGAACAGGGAAGGCGTTTGTCTTTCAAGACGGAAAAAAAATAAACGGGACGTGGAAAAAACCGTCTATCACGGAGCGCTTGCGTTTTTTTGATGCGAAAGGAGAAGAAATTTCGATGAATGCATGAGTGACATGGATTGAGGTGATCAGTCACGAATCACAACTTGAGGAGGTTCCACTCGAAAAAATTCAAGATGGACGTGATTAAACTTCCGCGATAACGACGCGGTTGTTTTTTTGTAAATCTTTTTCCAAGCGTATGACCCCTTCCGGAAAATAATGTCGGATGAGTTGCGTCGCACGATCGGTTTGTTCTGGATCGATTTCAATCAGTGTCGTGATATTGCGAGGAAATTGTGTACGATGTTTTTTGAGTTGACGAAAGAGTTCAAAATAACAATCAAGCCCATCTACGCCTGCGACAAGTGCACAAACGGGTTCATATTGGACATCCGGGTCGAGGACATCCATTTGTGCCGTTGTGAGATAGGGAAGATTTGCACAGAGGATGAGATGTTTAAACGGATAAACAGACGAGATATTATCCTTTCCGGATGCACGAATCGTCTGAAAGAGTTCGACGAGCGGATCAAGAAGTGATCCATGTCTAAAATCGATGGATTCCTGAACAAGATAAGTTTCTGCATTCCGTTTAGAAACAAGAAGTGCGTGTTCATCAACATCGATTGCAAGGACAGGCGTATGCGTTTCTGCCGCAAGCGTCACAGCAATCGCCCCAGAACCTGTACCAACATCCACGAACAATGTTTTTTCTGGATCTGACTGTGAAAAAGTGTTGAGCGCATGTTCAATCAGGGATTCTGTTGCTGGACGTGGAATGAGAACGGAAGGATCAACAAAAAAATGACGACCGTAAAATTCCTTTTGTTGGATAAGATAGGCAATTGGCTCATGTTTCATCCTTCGGTCTATGAGTAAACAAAATTTTTCTTCCTGATGTGATTTTAGATCATCCGTAATATGGCCAAACAACCAGGATTTTGAAACAACTAAAACAGATGCAAGCAAAATTTCTGCATCAAGCATGGGGGATTCAATACCCACTTTTTTGAGTTTGTTGTTCGCCCATTGAAGAGCTTCGAGAATGGTCATGAAAAACAGATTACTGGATTGTTTGGAATAAAAAAAGACTTACGCATTGCATAAGTCAAGGGGGTCGTTCGGGTTCCAATAAAGGCAGTTTCTCATCAAGTCATCCTTGAATCACGTGGTACAAGCTTTTGGGTATTACTTATATGGTTCCGCGGGATTTTCTGGACGTGCTTGTGGTAGAGGCTTTTCTTTATCCTCGTAAAAACAGTGCGATTGCTCGCGGTATCCCGTTTTGCTTGTGCTAACGTTCGTTTCCTGTTTTTTTTGAGCTTGCGGATTTCTTGTCCAGACGATGAGTGCTTTTTCAGCTTGGAAGCTGACGGCGTTTTATCGTTATTCACGAACGCGTTAGAGCAAATCACCAATCATGGATAGAACATTCCACAAGGGAACGAGAGCTGCTTTGCAATTTTTGAGGTTGCTAAACAGCGTGTGAAGAACATACGTTCAAAGGCTTTTGTCACTTGGTTTGACCCGAGCGATTTTAAGCTTCTGATTTCGTTTGCTGAGCAAGCCCAACGTTCGATTTAGGATTCATCCAATGAAGGATTTCACCAACGCAACATTTCTTCACGATCCAACTTAGTCTTCAAGACTACACACGCACTGAACCTGTTAGGGTTCTACACAAGCCGGGGCTTATGCACGAAGGCTCTTGTCCCTCGATTCAATCACACTGTGCTTCCTCTTGCGAGAAAGTTCAATCGGGCTCACGCTCGATCGACTGTGACTGAATGTTGTTTGTATTCTTTTCTGTTTCAGCTGAACGTAAAGATAAGAATACTCGTGTTTAAAAACATCGTCAAGGGCATACTGTGGATAACTCATTTTCTTTTTTTATGCGTTGAGTTGTTCATTTATTTCAAATTGTTTTAAATCATCGAGAAGATGATCCAAATCACCGTTCATGATGCCGGGAATGTTGTGATAATTTTCTCCGATGCGATGATCTGTCACGCGATCTTGTGGAAAATTATAGGTGCGGATTTTTTCTGAACGATCACCGGTACCGATTTTTCCTCGGCGTTCTGCATCCAGTTTTTTTTGTGT
>CAYHWG010000051.1:0-6453 GCA_964360375.1 uncultured Gammaproteobacteria bacterium
CTCGTCTGTAAAATTGAGATCAAACGCGTCCGAATATTTTGTGCCGAGGTCAAAGATGTTTCCAACTTCAATTCCTTTCATGATAGCGATCGTGCCTCCACAGGCTGGACAAGCATCGCCTTCCTTCACGGTTGCGATTTCAACATTCTGTCCAAATGCACATTTTTCACATGCAAGAATCGTATCTTCACCCGCTTCTGTAAGCGCCTGAAACTCATGCGACATGTTCTTCGTAAAAATTCCTCCACTCGCTTCCACGACTTTTACGTTGAGGCCGCATCGAGAATAAGCGCGAACATATGCCTCAAGCGTCTTTTGATAGAACGCGGATAAATCTTCTTGCGACGTATGAAAGCTGTACATGTCTTTCATTCGAAACTCACGACCACGAAGCACACCGGACTTTGCGCGCAACTCATCACGAAACTTTGTGTTGATTTGATACGTTGCAAACGGTAAATGCTTATACGACTCGAGAAATTTTTTTACAAGAGGTGTCACCACTTCTTCGTGACTTGCGCCGAGTGCATAATCTTTATCGGTTTGTGAATGCAGCTTAAACAAAATGTCGACATGGTCCCATCGATTGGTTGCTTCCCAAAATTCCTTTGGGTGAAGCGACGGCATAAAAATCTCGAGTGCACCGAGCTTGTTCATTTCTTCACGGACGATCTGCTCGACCTTACGAAGGACAGCGAGTCCAAACGGGAGCCAAGTGTAAACACCGGCCATAGTTTGATCCACAAATCCGGCCTGAACCAAAAATTTCGCATTCGCTGAATCCGCATCTGCAGGCGCCATTTTGGAGGTTTTTGCAAAACAAGAAGAATATTTCATAACGCTTGCATGGTAACAAAGAAGTAAGAATGTGAAAAGTTAGAAGACACATGGTGTATACTCATTGAATCATATGTCTGAAACACCCAACCAAAACCATACGGAATTTTCTTGGTATAAGCCAAATCAACCCGAATCAGAAACTCCATCTCAATTGGAGCAAGTAAATCTTGCAGACCTGAAAGATGCCCGTGGACAAATTGGAAAACAAGGATTCACAAAAAATGGCGTATTTGATCTCTTGAGAAAATTTGGTGGTATGGAAATTAAAAACGACGCTTCGTTGAAAGATATTCTTGACCAACTCCGAGCTTCTCCTGAGACCCTCAAAAAAATACAAACCTTTTTAAAAGAAACACCCATTGAAGTCACGCTATTACCTGATCACACACTCCATTTAGATGACGGTCATCATCGCGCGTTCATTGCCGATCAAATCAGCATGTCATCACTCCCCATGAAACCAAAAAAATAAAATAACTTATTTCAAAGACTGAATAAATTTTTCTCCTTCTGCTTTGTAGGATGGGTCCGCTTGTTGAACAAGTCTTACAATTTCTTTTGCTTGATCATTCATCCCTAGTGCTCCATAGGTCTTTGCTAAAAGAATGTATGGTTCTCTATTGTTCGGACGAAGTGCAATAACCGCTTCCAATAATCGCTGATTTTTTTTGAATTCTTTTTTTGTTTCAAAATGCCGAATAAACAAACCGTACTGGAAATAATTTAGTGTTTTCAATCCTGTATCTAAAACAGCGTCCACAATTTTTACCCCTTCTTCCATCTGACCATTCAAATAATACGCGCTTGCGAGTTGCAATTCATGCGATTGATTCCTCGTATCTAATGCATATATCTGTTTTGCAACTTCAAGACCTTGTGCATAATCTTTTTTTATCATGGCAAGTTGAAACTGAAGTTGCAAAGGTTCAATGCGACCAGGAGCAAGATTGATCGCTTGCCTAATGGCATCCTCAGCGTTTTGATAATCTTTTTGTTGTACATACGATTGCAACATAAAATCTCCCGCAAGAGCAATCCACATTTTTGGATCATTTCCGATACGTTCAGTAACCTTTTTTTGATTCTCCGTTGCTTGATCTATGTGCTTTTTAACAAACGCCGCATCTTTCGTCTCATAACCACTTTTAATGAGAAGAGTTAAAAAGTTATTATAGGGAGATGCGGATTCTCCCGCATCCAAATTATAAGGAGTAGAAATAGCTTTCTCATAATAGCGTGCCGCTTTATATGGATCTTGAGATGATGATCCTAAAACAATAAGACGTGCAACGTTCCATGAATTAAAATTTGTGACGATTAACGCGATCAAAACAAACAAACTGCTTATGAAAAAAACACCGATGGAAAATTTGGAATCATTATTTTGTGTTTTAATATTTTTCTCTTTTTGCACCGGCTCTACTGTTCGTCGCGTAGCAATATAACCCAAAAAAATAAAATACGTAATACTTGTGATGATGGAATCAAAAACAAATAAATTCTGAACGTGATATGTAAAAAGGATCGCAAGAGACACACAAAAATCCATCAGACTTATCAGATTTTGCTTCCAAGTCTTCCATACAAGGAAAAAAGAAGAAAAGAAAACAAACACATAAGCCAAGAAACCAAACAATCCCGTTGTCACTAAACTCTCAATGAGTGAATTGTGTGGTTTGTCAAACCAGGATGGGTCGTACTTATACATTTCTGGATTAAAGTGCGCATTTGCAATGATATAATAATTTTCAGGACCTGTTCCAAAAAATGGACGTTCGGGATAGCCGGACAAAGCCATCTTCCATTGAATCCATCTCGAACTTGTTGTGTCACCGCTTAAATTTGTCATGCGATATAAAACGGAATCTGGGTCAAAACGATCATGAAATTTAAAAAGAAGTCCTGAGACAATAACCGTAAAAAATAATAACGCAAAAACACGATAAGCTATTTTACGATCTTGTACCAAAAAAATAAAAGACAAAACAGCGATAAAAATTCCAAATAACATTCCCATCTCTACCCCCCGAGAGCCTGCAATGTAAATTCCAAAAAGGTGAAGCAGTGCGGATGCAATATAGGTTCGTTTCAACCACGTTTTTTTCTCTTTCCAAGCAAGTGACAACGCCAAAAAAAATGGAATCAAAAGATACCCTGCAAAATAAATCGGATTCCCAAGCGTGGAAGATGCACGACCCGGAAGATTCGGATCAATGGAGAGCATAGGACCGTGAAACCAACCAGACAATCCGTTTAAAGCAATGAGTGTTGCAATCGCGATAAATGATTGCAAAAATCGTTTCACATATTTTTCTCCCGCTTGTCCCAACAATTGGATGTAAAAAAACAACGCTGTTAGATGCGCAAGAAAATACACACCTCCCATGCGCTCAAAATTTCCCCACAAGCTTCGGTGAACATTGACCCCCAAAAGAGCAGAAAGAAAATTTATGCCAAGAAAAATCAATACAGCGATGTTCAAAATATTCCCTTTGAACCGTGGTCGAAGCTCGGCTCTTGCACAAATGAGGTATAAATAAAACGGAAGAGCAAGTTCAATAACGATCCGAAAGAAAAATGCCTTCCCGGTAATAAACGGATATTGTAATCCACTCGCAACCAAAAGCGGCGTCAAAAGAGACAATAAAACAAGGGAAAAGAAAAAAACAAACATGTTTTTTTGAAATGGAGAATTCATACAAAGAGAGTTTAACCCATACGCCTCTTGTTAGCAAAAATGGATTCATTGACAAAAACCCTTCTGTTTATTATCCTATTGCCATCCTAGTGTCTTGTTCCTTCAATATCTGCTCCACCAAAGGTGGACTTCTACAGATCGTAGATTATACCTTTCGGCGGACTTCCAAAGGAAGTTTCTCATGTCCCAGATCGTTCAGTGTGTAGGATGCGAGACGAATGTCAGGATCGAAAACTGTGTTCTTGTTCTCAAGCCGATGAGCAAACTCCCGATCGGTCATGTCCACAAGAGTCCAGAAAAGGCGCCGGCCAATCGGGTTCCGGCCTGTCACGTGCGCGCGTACAACAACCTCAAAGATCAGTATCCTGCTGGGATTCTGATCGATGGTCGTCTCTTCGACGCAAAAAGCGTCGTCATGCTCAAGCAGACGAAGCGTCCTTCCGGTTCCTTCACGGCCGTGAAATACGCGCATCAGCTGCGTGGCGATGCTCGCATTCACGAGCATTCACCACGCGCGCCCTTCTCCTTCTAACGCACTCATGGTGCGTTTTTTTATTAAAAAACATTGAGAAGACAAAAAAAATAGGGTCACAAGCAGAAACTTATTCCACAAGTGGCCCTGGTTGGTTACAGAAGTCAACAATATTTTATCCGACGAGAACGTTCATGTAGACGAAGTGTGAACACTCGGTAGGATCGAGCGAGTTACCTGTCCTCTCCCCGAAGTTAATTGAGAGGATGTTCGGCTTGACGTCCTCCCTCCACCGGTCGAATTGACGAAGCATTTCTTGCTCTGCTCTCTGCCATTTCTCTTTAGAAAGATCCTGGGCACACTTAGGATTCAAGTTGACAGTGAACCTCTTTATTTCACTCATTTCCATCTCCTTTTCAAGATTCTATTTGATTTAAATCAAGTCACATGACTTAATTTACTCTTAACTTAGCATAATAAGATGAATTTGTCAATAGAAAACCTCGAGAGTGGACACCACAAAAACAGAACTCACAAGGAGACTTGATGAATATAAAAAAGCTTTTATTTAAAAACTAAATAGCGCTTGATTTCCGAAGCTAAATGAAAATCAATAATTTTAATCGGTTTATGCAAAAATACATCAAATCCTTTCTCGTTATAGCGCGGAATCAAGTGCCAATGCACATGTTGCACCTCATCCATATAAACAAGGTATACTTTTCTGATTTTTAGCGCCTTAAGCATCGCGTTACGAACAGAATTAACCGTATCCATAAGATAATTATAATCTCGTTCCGCTAATCGATGTAGATCTGGTACATCCTCCTTCCACACAATCACAACATGACCACGAGAGATTGGATGCGTTGCGAGACAAACATACAATATTTGGTCTTCGTAGATTATTGCTTTAGGTGAGGGCTTTGGTAATTTTGAATGCATACATGAAAAAATTTTCTTCCACAAAAAAATAAACGTAAACATGAAGAAAATTCTAGTTTAATGGTGCGGGCAGAGGGATTTGAACCCCCGACACCCAGTTCCGAAGACTGGTGCTCTATCCAGCTGAGCTATGCCCGCATGAAAGTGACAAAAGTATATGAAAAATCTTGACGTATGTCAATTGATTTGACATACTTTTTTAAAATATGCATCGGTAGCTCAGCGGTAGAGCAGGAGACTCTTAATCTCTTGGTCGAGGGTTCGATCCCCTCCCGGTGCACCACTGAGTGTCCTTGCCGATACTCAGTAAAAACAAGAACGGATCCTTGGCTTCAATGAGCAAAGATTTGTCCTTCAGCAAAAGATTCGAGAAGAGCTCGCGGACCACCGCGCGCTTTTTGGTTGGCGAACTTGTTCCAAACGAGTTTTTCCACTGTTTCAAGGACAATACGCGTGTTTTGAAAGGTTCGAGACAATCGGCAGCGGAACTTGGACGCTTGGCCTTTTCATGCAGAACCGCTCTTGCGCGCATCAGTCTCTCGCGGTCGTTTGAGTAGTCGGCGTCTGTGATTGTGCCGTCGACAAGCAGCGAGCGCAGCCGTTCGAGCATGGCATCGATCCCGCGCAACTGACCCTCAACCGCCTGGGCATTCGCATCCCATTTTGCAAGTCGCTCTTCCATCACGGACGCAGCCTCTTCAACAAACGCATCGAGAAACTCCTGTGGAAAGTCGAGTTGTTCGAGAATCGACTGAATGGCTTCGTCAATGTTCGACTCCGTCAGGGACCGCTCCTCGCAAAACGTGTCCACACGTCGCTTTCTACTGCAGTGATAGTAGGTGTACTTGTAGCCATAGCGGTTCGTGTGCCGCTCGGCTGTGACCTGCGACCCGCATCGACCACAGTTGATGAGGCCGCGATATGCAAATGGAAGAAGGGCTGGAGCCGATGGAGTTGGCATCCCAGACATTGATTGCACTCGCTCGAATTGCTCCATTGTGACCATCGGTTCGTGCTTGCCCTCATAGAGCTCATTGTTGTACTTCATCATTCCCGCGTAGAACGGATCGCTGAAAATCCGATATGGGGCATTGCGCGGAATTGGACCGCCTCCGAAGCGAGGACGGCGGCGGTTCTCCGCGTCACGGGCAACGCCAGTCGCGTCAACTTCGACGTCTGGTGATGCATGACGGGCACGGCGACGACCAGGCGCTCTACAACTACTTCACGACGAACACCTTCACGGTGTCGGGGCCGTTCGACTCCATGGACGTCATGACGTTCCCCGAGAAGAAGCAGGTTGACCTCGTCTTGCAGACCGAACTTGACTACGAGTGGACAATCCCTGGAGTTGCACAACAGACGATCGGCGGCCAGTACTCGGCGGCGCGCACTCTCATCTCCGTCAATGGTGAAGTCGGCCTGACCGGCAAGCTCCGATTCACTCTCTGGGAACCTCTCTCCGGGCAGCGAATGTGGACGAAAGACGTGAAGGCTA
>CAYHWG010000052.1:0-6431 GCA_964360375.1 uncultured Gammaproteobacteria bacterium
TGGTGACCCCACGGAGAATCGAACTCCGATTTGCAGGATGAGAACCTGCCGTCCTAACCGCTAGACGATGAGGCCGAATTTTATTTTTTTGTCGATCGGCACAAGAATAGCAATGAATAGGAAAATAATCAAGCGTTGATTTCTGGACAAGTGCGCTTACAAAAAGAAAAAACACATCGTTTTGATGTGTTAGAAATAGTATTCGGCCGAGCCAACACTCTTTTGAGGTCGCGTGTCTGGATCCGGAGTTTTCGGGTAGACGAGTTTCAACATGAGATCAATTGCGAACGGAACTTCCACATCTCGATAACACGCGCGTTCGTCGCTCCCATACTGCCGAATGAACAAGGTCAGTTCTTCCAGAGTGAGTGGCCTACCGATTTCTTTGCTCAGTTCATGCGCATGTTTGATCTTACCAAATGCGAGATCTTGCGCATATCCATTTTCGATTGCAGTATGCAAGGCTGTCGCATACCGAGACGACAAGTGACAGAGTTGGCGCAACAGCCGAATACGCTCATTTGCATTTCCACCATTCGGACGTGTGTACCAGCAATCCGCGAGCAACAGTTTCAGATGACGCTCGGTCACCGAAATGTTCCACGTCTTTGTCATGGTTTCGAAGAGGTTGTTTTCACCATGACGAGCAGCTTCATTGATACAGGTCCGTTTGTCCGACTCGGATCCATGACCTGTAAGGAATTCGATCGCAAGGACATTTGTGTCCACAGACAATCGATTTTCGGTCATGTGCCTTACGATGAAAGTGCGTATGCGACGAATTTCCGGTTCGGTCAAATCGCGCTCGAGCAAGACGGTACAATCTTTGATAAGAGCAAAGTTGATGTCTTCGATTGCCAGTGCAAGCACATGCTTGATCCTGCGTTTTACCTGGTGCACGTACTTCTTCATCCTGATGGAGAAGTCCAGAGTTTTTTCCGTCTTTTGATTCGATAATGCATCGAGATCACCGAGCGCATGCTGATAGCATTCGATTGCATCACCCAGCTTGCGGACTTCAAGCGCGTGATTTCCAGCCTGCAGGTAGTGATACCACTCGACTCCGCGTTTGCACGCAGAAAGAAAGTTGACACTTCCGACGCGGATTGCATGAGCACGTTTGAAGAATCTTATTGGAGGACGCTTATCGTATGCTCCGTAGTAGTCAGAAGCGATTCCGTGTTTGTGTGTCCGATCCATCTGCTCTGCCCATGAGAGCAGAAGATCATCGATGACAACGCCACGTACATCGAGTTCAACGAGTTTTTTGATCATCTCATCAGCCCAGACGGTGTCGACGCCACTTGCAAGCGGATCGAGTTTGATGACTTCGCGCAATTGCGCTTCAGACAGTTGTTGCAAAAGGGCGATGTCGTGCATGAATGGTCTCCTGAAAGTGGTGAAAGCACTGACAACCAATAGACTACAGGAAGGGGAGGAGTCGTCAAGTTACGTGTGGAGGGTTCTAAAATTCATATTTTTGTCATTACGAGGAGTTATACGACGAAGCAATCCTTGTATTTTTGGAGAAAAGATTGCTTCGTCGTCGATGACCCGCTTACCGGCAGGCAGGCTCCTCCTCGCAATGACACAATTTGGAGTTTTAAAACGGTCTCGTGTGATATAATTCTTTTATGCTTCTTCAACATCTTTTTTTTGAGATTGGAATTGTGTTTGTCATCGCTGCACTTACAGCGATGTTGGTTCATCGTCTTCGATTGCCGCTTATCATCGCGTATATTGTGACGGGAGTGATTGCTGGGCCGAGTTTATTTTCGCTTACAAAAAATTCAGAGGTATTTCAAGTCATGTCGGAAATCGGCGTGGCGTTTTTATTGTTTACTGTTGGTCTTGGGTTGAACTGGAGAAACGTCAAAGATGTCGGTGGAGTCGCGTTTGCCACAGGAGTCGGACAAGTGGTGTTCACGAGCGTGATCGGATTCGGTGTGGCGATGTTGCTTGGATTCACCCCAATTGTGAGTGTGTATCTTGCGATCGCGTTTACGTTTGCATCCACAATTATTGTTGTAAAATTTCTCACAGACAAAGAGGATACGGATTCACTGTACGGTCGCATTAGTATCGGTTTTCTTCTTGTGCAAGATTTTTTAGCGATGTTGATTCTTCTTGGGCTCAACGCGATGAAATCCGGGATTCCTCTTGATCAGGTTTTTACAAGTTCGATTTTGAAAGCAATCATTTTGATTCCGCTTCTTTGGCTTGTGTCGACGAAGATTCTTCCGACCGTTCTTTCGTACGTGGCTAAATCGCAAGAATTATTATTCGTTTTCGCGATCGGTTGGTGTTTTTTGATTGCGAATATTTTGTCGTATTTTGGATTTGGGATTGAAATCGGTTCGCTCATCGCCGGTATCACGCTTTCCGGTTCATTTTATCATCGGGAAATTACCGCGCGTGTGCGACCACTTCGTGATTTTTTTCTCATCATTTTTTTTATCGTTCTTGGAACCCAACTGAGTTTTGTCGGACTCTCAACCATGATCGTGCCGATCATTTGTTTTACGCTTTTCATCCTGATCGGCAATCCGTTTATTGTTCTTGTGATCATGCGCTCACTTGGATATCACCCGCGCACGGGATTTCTTGCTGGAACAACCGTTGCACAAATTTCTGAATTTTCTTTTATTATCATTGCAGCTGGTATTGCCTCCGGTCAATTGCCTGAATCTATTTTGGGACTTGTCACAACGGTTGGATTACTCACGATTGCCGCAAGTTCCTATCTCATTGAGCATAATGAGCGTATTTATGACGCATTTCATCCGTTTTTCCGTTTGTTTGAACCAAAAAAGATTCTTGCTTCCGAATTGCGTAAAGCACATGAGCCCGTTCAGATTTTGTTGTTTGGATTTCATCGGACTGGGTCGGTTCTGCTAAATTCGATCCAAAAAATGTCCACCGGGAAAAAATCTTTTACGGTTGTGGACTTTGATCCGCAAGTGACACGCGAGCTTGCAGAGTGTGGCATTCCATCGCTTTACGGGGATGTCGGTGATGAAAATTTTCTCGAGGAAATTCGTGCGGATAAATCCAAACTCATTCTTTCAACGATTCCAGATGCAGCCGTGAGTTCAACACTTCTCGTTTATTTGCGATCAAAACAGTTTGCTGGTTCGGTCGTCGTTTCTGTTCACACACATGAAGAAGCGGAACGCGCTTATTCGCTCGGAGCAACCTATGTGATCGTTCCAAGTTTTTTGAGTGGAAAAAAGATCGCTGAGTTGTTGCAAGAGACAAAGATCAAGAAATCCGCTTGGCAAAAATTGCGTACGACTTCTATTTCGGATTAATTTGTTGATTTTTGTATGATTAAATTGATCTTACCCGATTTGCATATACTGACACAGCATGATTCAAACGTGTCTGCATTTGTGGCTCAACAGTTTAAGAAAGGGTATGGAGAAGCCTTCGATGAACGTGTAAAAAATTTGCGACGCGATATGCCCGAAGATGAAAATTATTGTTATGCGATTGAGGAAGCGGTGAAGCGCGAAGTCAAATCTGTCGCGCGTCAAGTGTTGACAAGCGCGCATGTGATGCATGGTTTGCAAAATACACTCCGATTTTCTTTTGCCATTTTGAAAAAAATAGACGCACTTGTGTATGTGATTCATGATGGAGCTCATCGCGTTTTTCACATGGGCGTAAATGGACCATTAAGGGGTGTGGAAGAAATTCTAGAAAATGATTTGTCATATGAGGCAAAATACGCTATAAAAAAAGAAGACTCAACGCCGGAGAATCAACCAATTCACGTGATTCGGTTACCGGTCACTTCTCTTGATCGAGTGGTCGTTTTAAATGACTCTGCACAAGAACATCTTCCGGAAGAAGTTCTTTATCGATTCTTAGAATCAAAACACATGGTCGAGGATCTTGCTCAAGAACTGGAATTACAAGCAAATGTGATGAGACGTGATTCCTGGCTCCATCAAGAAAACGAGATCGGAGTTTTGCTGCTAGACATTGCTTAAATTCATTCAAGAATAATTATATGAGCGGAGAACGTGGACAAGGATATCCAATAGTTCCAGGACGAGAGAGTGCTGCTAAAGCTTTTGATGCATCACACAATGCTCGACGAGAGGATCGTGCGGCACAAGGAAATAGAGAACGTGGAATTAGATTGTCGGAATCAGAGAGAAAACAGATTGAGGAGGCTGGATTGAAAGCAGATGCAGAATCAGCCGCAAGAAAACAAACCGCAGAACGAGATCGTGCACTTAAAGGACAACAAGATGTTCAGGCGGCCTCAAATCGTGCTCACGAGATAGCAGCGAATTTAACAAGACCTAGATCTGAGCGTGTTGTCGATACGAGTGTTCGTGAATTATCTCCTCAGCAGGCTGCAGAATTGAGAGGAAAATTAGGTGCTGAAAAACCCCCTCAATCATCTATTGATCAAAATGCGGGAAAGTTTAAAGCAATCACGCCGGACATGCTGAAGGCAGCACAAGAAGGTCGTCTGAGTCCTGATGGATCCATTATGAAAGAAGTGAGCCCATTATCAGTGAATGATGATACAAAAACGGATCGTCAGCCTCCTGCACAACAACCGCCAAAGAAAAAAGGTTTTTTTGCTGGATTATTTGGATAAATTTTGCTGTTGACACAAAAATAGTTAGCACTCTATAATGCAGAGTGCTAATTTGTTTTATGGAACAGCGTCAAGCGAATTTATTGCGTCTTATTATAGACGACTACATAAAAACCGCAGAACCGGTTGGTTCGAAGTATCTCGTTCTGACGTATCAACTGGGTATTTCTTCGGCGACAGTACGAAGTGAAATGAGTTTACTTGAGGAAGAAGGATATCTGCGACACGCGTATACATCGTCTGGAAGGATTCCGACCGAAAAGGCGTATCAATATTATTTGAAAGAGATTTTGGGAAAAGGAGTTGATTTGGAAGAAGAGTCAGAATTTGGAAATATGCCGCATGAATCCAATAAAGAAATTGCATTGAAAGCGATTGCCAAACGTCTCGTGCAAATTTCCGGTGAGACGGCAATTCTCGCGTTCGATCAAAATTCGAATCATGTCACCGGTGTTTCTAATTTATTTTTAAAACCAGAATTTCAGGATTCCGTTTCCGCACTCGGCGAACTTGTGGATCAATTCGATGCAGTCGTGTCCGATTTATTTGATCGCGCTTCAAGCAAGCCTCAAGTGTTTATCGGATCCGCGAATCCGTTCGGTGATCAAATGACGACCATTATTGTCCGATACGATTTTTCAAATACGGAAGGAGGCATTCTCGGGCTTGTGGGACCGATGCGTATGGATTATGCGCGCAACCTCGCACTCCTTGCAGCTGCACAAAAAATCATTCAAGAATTTAACGAGGAATAATTTAATTGTCATTGCGAGGGAGTTACACGACCGAAGCAATCTTTTCGAATCGACATCGCATCAAAAAGATTGCTTCGTCGTCGGGTGCCTCCTCCTCGCAATGACACATTGAAACTTTATGACTGATCAAACACAAGAAGAATCAGAAGAAGTCGAGAAACCATCCGAACAAGAAGTTGAAAAATGTTCCAGCTGCGATGAGTACATCATCGGATGGCGAAGAGCTCTTGCGGATTATGATAATTTGAAAAAAGATTTGGGGAAGGAAAAAGATCAGATGCGCCGCATCGTGAAAGAAGATGTTGCGGAATCGATTATTCCGATTCTCGATCACTTTGATCAAGCGTTGAAGTTCAAGCCACAGAATCTCGACACAACGGCTGAGAACTGGGTGACGGGCATGATGCATGTGCGCAACCAGCTCGAGAGTGTGTTGCTCGGTCTCTGTGTCGAACCATTCGGAAGTGTCGGCGATGTGTTCGATTCGCACCTACACGAATCGGTTGGCGATCGCGAAGACGCCACACAACCCGAACACGCGATCGTCGAGGTCGCGCAACGCGGATGGAAAGCAGGGGATCACGTCATTCGCCCAGCAAAGGTTATCGTGAATGGTTCGTAGGGGTGCCCCTTGCCTTGCCTGCCGGCAGGTGGGTACCCTCGCGAGGCACATGTTTCGGATTCAGGTCGATCACCTGGATCTGAAACATGCGAGAAATTTGATCAGATTCAAGAGTTCGAAAAACAACACCTCACACAGGAGAAGAAGCTGTGAAAATCAAACGCGAATATGTCATTGCGGGTTTTGCTTGGTCGTTGTTGATTGGCATTGCGGTCTTTGTCGCCCCATCTTTTATCGCGTTATTTGATCGGAAGGATTCTCCCAAGCCGTTCCCGATTGAAAAACTCGTGATCGACAAGGAGCTCTCTCTATTTTATCAACCAACGCATCAAAACAGTCACGAACCAGTGTCTTGTTGGTATCAAATCCACGGCATGCAAGGAAAGAGCGGTCCACATCACTTTTTCGTTGAGTGCGAAGTGTTCTTGCGACTCAA
>CAYHWG010000053.1:0-6404 GCA_964360375.1 uncultured Gammaproteobacteria bacterium
CTTCATTCGTTTGCTCATAGTAAACCAATTTGATGCAATTATACTTTGCGGTAAATCCTTCAATTATTTTCTCTTTATGTTCAAACACTCTTCTATGGAGATTGTTTGTTACACCAATATACAAAACGGTATTAACCGGATTCGACATCATATAGATGAAATAACAACGTTCGGACATAGAAATGTGAGGTCCCTCGGCTACGGTCGGACCTTCGCTCGGGATGACACACGTGAACTAAAACTGTCTCACAAATCGCAGATCGTTTTTATACAAAATACGAATATCGTCAATGTTCATTCCCTCCCGCATCATGAGGACACGCTCAACCCCCCACCCAAACGCGAACCCGGAGAATTCTTCTGGATCCAATCCGCCAGCTTTCAAAACGTTCGGATGCACCATGCCGGCGCCACCGAGTTCAAGCCAGCCTGATTTGCAGAGTCGACAATTTTCGGACGCATCACCGCGACAAACACCGCAACTAATATCAATCTCAAAACTTGGTTCTGTGAACCGGAAATGATGCGGTCTCAATCGAATTTCTCGCGTCGAACCGAAATACTTTTTAGCAAAATATTCCAAAACCCCTTTTAAATAAACGATTGTGATTCCACGGTCAATCACCAATCCTTCAAATTGATGAAACATGGGGACGTGTGTGACATCCGATTGTCGACGATATGTCCGATTGATATTTACCATCCGAATCGGAGGCTTTTGCAATTCCATCGTTCGTACCTGCGAGTTAGATGTATGCGGTGTCAGAACCAATTTTGCTTTTACGGAGTGGGCACCCACGAGAGGCGCCCCTACAAACGCATCTTCTACAAAAAACGTTTCCCAATCATCGCGGGCTGGATGATCATGAGGCATATTAAGCGCTTCAAACACATAATAGTCCCAATCAATTTCTGGAATGCGACTTGCGGTGAATCCAATATTCTCAAACGTTTTTTGAATTTCTTCTATCGCTTGCGTCACGGGATGTAAATGTCCCGCTGACGAAAATCTTCCGGGTTCGGTGATATCCATCCACTCATCTTCCGCACGGTGCATTTCCTCTTCCTGAAACATTGAACGTTCCTTTTCACCAAACGCAACTTCTATCGAAGATTTCAGCTCGTTTGCAAATTGACCGATCACTTTGCGCTCATCATCCGCAAGGGACATCATTTCTTTCATGAGCTCATTCAATTTCCCTTTACGACCAAAGATGTCTGTCTTGAGTGTTTCAAGATTCTCTCGATCTGTGATTTTATCAAGAAGATGTAACGCCTCTTTTTTTAATTTTTCTATTTTGGATTTCATAGAGATCCTTGAGGGACAAACCGACCTCAAATATTTTTTACTTAAACAAATGCATCACATCTTTCACGGTCACAAACACGATCAGTGCCATGAGAAGCATGAAACCAAAATTATGTGCGAAGATTTCTAATCGTTCGTTCAATGTTTTACCTCGTATTTTCTCAATAAGCAGAAAAAAGATTCGGCCGCCATCGAGCGCCGGAAACGGTAAAATATTGACGACACCGAGGTTGATCGAAAGAAGTGCAGCAAATTGTAAAATATACACAAAACCCATCGAAGCAACTTGACCTGTCATGGCAGCAATTCCAACGGGACCAGAAAGATTCGCCCCCGCACCATGACCTTGAACAAAACTTTTCAAAAGTCCAAAAAATGAACTGAAAATTTGTCCAGTCATTTGAATCGTTGCACGCACCCCTTCTGGAACTGCTAAATAAAATGGATACGAGACACGTCCTGTCTGTACAAACGCAACTCCGATGCCTGTGATCTGCGCTCCCACAAGAGGTTCAGCAGTGACATGAACTGCGCGAATGGTTTTATCCACTTTTTCGATGGCAAGATCAATTCCCTTTGTCCCATGATCCGCAAGGTATGTGCGAACATCATCCTCTTTTTCCATGACACGTCCATCAATGGTGACAATCACATCTCCTTCTGTAATCCCCGCTTTTTCTGCAGGGGAATCCGGAAGAACTCGCATCACGGAGAGATGACGTTCTGAAACATGTGCCGTTGCCGGCAGAATTCGATCAATGATCGACGGAAGTCCGATCATAAACCCGATCGACAACAAAATAGCGGCGAGAAAAAAATTCATCGCGACTCCAGCGACGAGCACCAAAAAACGCTGCCAAATTTTCTTGGAAGAAAAGCTGTCCGTTGCATGTCGATCATCGCCATTCTCCCCTTTTATTTTGACGAATCCACCAATCGGAATCCAGTTGATGGAATAAAGGGTGCTTCCTCGTCGGATTCCGAATACGCGAGGAGGAAATCCAAAACCAAACTCCTCCACTTTCATGCCACATGCGCGCGCCATCAAAAAATGCCCGAGTTCATGAACAAAAACGAGAACGGATAAAATAACAACAAACAATAAAATCGTAAAAATCATATCGAAAGAATGATATCGAGTTTTCCTCGACTCCGCAAATAAGCTATAGTAAAAGCAATTCGTTCCCTTAATTTTTTGTATGAAAAAAATATCCTTCTTTTTCCCAATCTTGTTGATTGGACTTCTGCTCGGAGCCTCGCCCTCCTTTGGGGCAGAAACAACTACACAAGCAACAGCGGAGCAAACACAGGTCGCGGCAGCGATTGAATCTCTCGCTCAAGCCGCTGTGGTTGTCGAACCAACCTATGACGGAATCGAGGTAGAAAAGCCGACAAAAGCCCCATCGCGTTTTGGTTCCTTTTGGCGCAGCGTCAAAGAAAATGTTTCGCTAGCTATCACGTTTGATCCAAACAAAAAAGCACAAATCGCCATCAAGTTTGCAGAAGAGCGCATGCTCATTGCGGAAAAAGTCTTAAGTGAGACAACCGACGAACAGGCAAAAGCACAAGTACAAAAACATCTTGAGCGAGCAAAAAAAATGATGGAGAAAATCGATGAACATCAAAAAAAAGCGCTCGAGAACCCAAACAAGGATACGGAACGCCTCCTGCAAAATCGCGCAAAACAATTTGAACGTCAACAAGAAATTTTTGATCGCTTGGAAGAAAAATCTGATGGTGAGGTGGTTGAAACGGTTTTAAAATTTCGCGATGAAGCCATAGAACACAGCAAAGCCCTTGAGCAGGCTGTGAAAAACGAAAATATTCCTGAGGAAGTTCGCGAACATCTGAAGAGTGTCCAATCACGTATTCAAGAACACTCAGCGGAAATCAAAGAACATATTGCAAAATTTCAGGAACTGAAGGCAGCGGCAGAAAAGGGGGACGCGACTGCAGTCCAAAAATTGGATGCGTTTAAAGCAGAACGCATGAAAGAAGCAAAGATGCGCAATGAAGAGCACAAGGAGAAGTCCATGCAGTTTGAAGAAAAAATGATGAAAATTCGCGAGAATGCAGAACAAGGAGATGTGCAAGCGCGGATGATGTTTGAACAGATGCAAGATCGACCAGAATTCAAAGATCATTTTGAAAAAATGAAACCGGAATTTTTTGAAAAAGATTTCGAGGGAAACGAAGAAGGATTTAAACCGGGAGATGAAAGAAATCGAGACCCAAACGATCGACGAGGACCACCACCTGGATTTGAACAAGATCGTAATAGAGAAGGTCAGCCTGGAGGCCGAACAGAGGGTGAACCTCCAAACGGCAAGGAGCCACCACAAGGATTTTTCTCGAAGTTCAAAGAATTCATGGATCAGTCAGGAGAGCAAGATGAATCAAGGTCATTTCAAAAAAATGCCGAAGATCATCGACAGGAATCAACAAATCAACCAGGAGGCAACGAACAAAACACGCAGAAATTTTTGAATAGAAAAAATCAAGTAGATCCAAATGATGTCAAAATACAAGGGATACAAAAAAATGATCAACCGGAAAAATCCGTTCAGGATCGCAGAATGCCTTCAAAAGAAATGATGAATAAATTTCTTGAAAAAAATCCGGATGCTGCAGGTATGTTTGAAAATAAAGGTCCTGAAAATAAATTGAATGGTGGATTCAATGGTGTACCAGGTAACTTTAACAGTCCGGAAAACAAACCAAATGTTGCACCTGGCGCCGGAGGTCCTGATGGATTTGGTGGAGGCCCTGTTGGCGGAAGTCCGCCAGTTGGAGGATTTGATGGAAATCCAGGGGGCGGATTTGGTGGAGACGGAAATGCGCCGAGTGGCCCAGAAGGAACGGGTGGAGGTCAACCACAATAACAAACAAAAAAAGAAACGAATATATCGTTTCTTTTTTTATAAAAGAGTATGTTCTTTTCTGAGCTGTCGTCGCAAGACTTTGTGATCCGGAAACATTTTTGCGACGAGATTCCAAAATTTTTGCGAGTGATTCATTTCACGAAGATGACACAACTCATGCACGACAATGTAATCCGCAAGTTTTGAAGGAAGAAGTGCGATCTTGTAGTTGAATTGCAAATTCCCTTTTTGAGAACAGCTTCCCCATCGCGTTTTTTGCCGACGAATCGAAACACGATTGTATATGAATTGATACGAATCATTGAAATGTTCCAAACGACGATGTGCGAGCTCAAGCGCGACGACTTTCAAACGTTTCAGTTCGAGTTTTGACATCGGTTTTGAATTGACAGGCTCACATTTCTTCATCGATTCTCTCTTCGCGAGAATCCAATCTTTCTTTTCGAAAAGAAATTTCTCAATCTGTTTCTCATCCATCCGCTTCGGAATCGAAACAACAAAACGCCCGCCGGGATAAACGGCGAGACGTATACTTTTCGATCGAGCGTTCTGTTTAAGCTCGTATTCGATCGATTGATTCTCGAGAATAATTGTTCGTGGCATATCTCCCCTCCTTCTTGACTTCTCGACTTCTTGACTTCTTGACTTCTTACTTCTTCTTATCCTTCTTCGGTTTCTTCACGTTTTTGTTTTTTGACTGAGCATTGTTTCCTTTGGCCATAGGGGTGAGTGGGTAGGTGATTTAGTGATTAAGTGATTGGTCATATGACGAATGACTCAATGACTCTTCTTCCCATAATTATATCACAAATTTTGTGAAAACGTTGCGATCAAATCCATTTTAAGATTTAACATCGATATGAACAAAAAAACAGGGGTGAGACCCTGCAAGCTAAGGAAGAAAGAGTCGGTTTTGCTCTTCGATTTTTCTTCCTGAAAAATGAACTTGAATATTCCACGCAAAATCACTCTCTTTACGCACATGTACAGTGAAGTACCCTCGCATAGGACAACGCAAACGGTAAGTTCCAGGAAAGAGCGTGACATCGCGATCATGACCGCCACACAAGCATCGAATCTGTACCATGCGCGTTGACATGATGACTATTCACGATAGTCGATGGTGAGTTTGCCATCTTCGATGCTGAAACGGCAAGAAACATCTCCGCGCATGTGATAAAATCCGTTGAAAAACGGAACGACACGGCCATTCGGAAGTTGAATCGGTGCGCCGTAAACAAAGTCTGCATGTTCACGGCCGTCTCGACTCATGGTGGAACCGACACCCACTCCAGGAATCTTTCCGTCTGCAAGGGCTCGAGCAAGCATCGTTGAGCGATGTGCGGACACGATCGCAGTGCTCGCCGGAAGACCACCATCTTGAAAAGCTTCCATCTGAGCGCGATGTACCATCGCTTGCGTGCGCATGTCTGCTTCGAGTTGAATCGTCATGGCATCAAGATCACGCGTTGCCAAATCGTGTGTCATGTTATTTCTCCGCTTTGACCAGTTTGAGTGGACGAATTTCAGCTGTCTCTGTATTCAACATAACACGTTTCATTCCAAAACACACGTGACAAATGACAATATCACCGCTTATACTTGACCAAAATGAATTGAGTTTTTCACCACGAGACACAGCGGCTTTACAACAAAGTTGGCAACTTGTACTGATGCCCGTATCCGTCCACTGACCAGAAATGCAGTGTTTTTGTGTAACTGGATAGATGTGACAGTGTCCATCTGAAACACCATTCATTGTGCAATGTGGGCATGTGGTAAGCTGAAACGCCATGCGATACCTCCTATGAAATGAACAGGAACAAAATACAATACTTCAATGACAAAAAAAGTCAAGAATACGTATTGAAAAAATTATCGGCAAAAAATGGATTGCTTTTCCTTGTGTGAAAGTTTTTTTATCTTTGCTTCCGCTTTCAAAGCTGTTGATCTGTTTTGATATTTCTTCGCATAAACGAGCGTTACAGGTCGACGGACGCGTGTATATTTCGCTGCACGAGACGACGTATTATGTTCGCGGATACGACGATTGAGGTCTGTTGTGATACCGGTGTAAAGAGTTTGATCGGCGCATTTTAAAATATAAAGGTGATACATAAAAAATCTTACGATTCCTCAATTTCCTCTAACGCCAAAATCCGCTCGATATTAAACACGCGATCTGCGCCTCGCAAATGACAATAGGCATCAAG
>CAYHWG010000054.1:0-6176 GCA_964360375.1 uncultured Gammaproteobacteria bacterium
AATCCAAATGCGATCGATGCGTCGATCACGATCAAAAACAATAATCCCGCGAGTGTCAGTGACAATGTTCGTATTCGTTTTAATTTTCGGATCGTTAAAGAAACACATAACGCAATGAATGCAAGAGCTCCGAAAGAAAAAATGGGATCAAGATCATGAAAAAATGTTTTGTCGATAAGTGTTTGAACCTGATTCGCGTTCAAGACGACGCCAGGCATTTGATTAAATGGTGTTGCGACAAAATCATGCAAGTTGGGTGCCGTCGCGCCGATCAAAACAATTTTATCTTTAAAAATTCGCGCGGGAATCTGGCCGCGCAAAACATCGGAAAACGAAACCGTCACAAACCCATCGATCCCACGATAATCGATACGATAAGAACTCGGCGCCGTTCCAGAAACAAGCGTGTGAGCAAAACTTTCATAAGAACCTCTGCGTGTTTCGGCGCGACGCACGGTTCCATCTCCGTCAATCGGACTCACGATAAACCCTTGTTTTGTATTCGGAAGAAATTGTGGAAGAGGCTGACTAATAAGTTGATTGTTCGCTCCAAGATCAATCGGCAACACAACTTCAACACCGCGCGATTGGACATCCAAAAATGTGCGTGAAAGTGCATCATCGTCCACTGATCCAATGTTTGACGATTCAGAAAAACTCACATCAATCCCGATCGCTTTTGGTTTCTCTGTTTCCTGCTTTGTAAGTTGATCCAAAACTTGCGCAAACGTGACTCGTGGCCACGGCCATTGTCCAATTTCTGAAATACTCCGATCATCAATCGCAACAACCACGACATCGCGTGACTGCGGTTTGTTCAAAAATAATCGATCTGTGATTTTTTCTTGCATGGTATGGAACCAACCAAACGCAAACGGGATCTCGACAACAAAAATGAGACACAGGAGAAACAAAACGTATCGAAAAAAAACTTTTTTCATGCAGTTATCGTAAAGGAGTTGACGATGTTGTTGTGGCAGAAGAAGATGATGTCACCGTGAGTCCAGGAGAAAGTGCTGCAACCGTGTTTGATGAGCCCAAAACGGTTACATCATACGTTCCGGCAATCATTTGTCTCGCTTCCACTGTAAGACGAATAGTTTTATCATCAATAACCTTAAATGACGTGATGCGTGTTTTCCCAATAAGGACGGAAAAGACTTCCGCCTTTTGAAATCCAAAACCCGAAAGTGTCAATGTCGAAGCTGTTTCAGCAATGATAGAACTTGGGACAACAGATGAGAGTAATAATTCAGGTGAAGTGTCCGTCATCGGCGCAATAGTACGATTCGGAGTCGTTGTCGTAACGGGTACCGGTGCGAGTGTTGACTCTTGAACAGGTTCGGTCGAAGGAGTACGTATTGATTCTGTAGGAACAATTCTTTCGATGGTCGGTGGAGCAATCTGTTCAGTCGAAGTAACCGTTAAGGGTGTGATGATTTGTGTTTGCACAGATGTATTTTTCGAAGAGACACTTGAAACGGTTGATGTGCTTGAAACCGAATTATTATAAATAAACCACGGATCCAATTTATCTTTTTTCGTCATCACGTGTACAACCGCTTTCTCATCCCCTTCCGTAAGCACCGCCATACTCCCCGCCGGAACATTTACAGCGACAAATGGAATGGAGGCATCCGAATTTGACGAAATGGAACCGAGTGAAACAATTCCTTCTGTCACATAAAGCGTAATAACATTTCCTTTTTTCTTGAATCCAAACGAAGTACCGCGAACAGAAGCGCGCGCGTTTTGTGTTTCGATCTCATAAAACTCACCTTTGTCCGCAAGCTTTTTGACACGAGACCAAACCTGTCCTGCCTCGAGTCGCAAACGTGTTTGATTTTTTTGTGTGTCGAGTGTTTCAAGAATAATTTGTGTATTCGAGTCGAGAACGGTTGTGTTCGTTCCTTCAATCAACGCACGGCCCGTTGCATCCGTTTTTACCGTCGATCCGGAAGCGACCTGTGTTGGTGATGTAATCGCTTGAAAACCCGACGCTTGCGCAGCGGATGTAAAAGTGACATGCGACACAATTGGTGTCACAAGTGCTGTTGGAGCTGCGGTTTCCTGAGCGGAAGGTTGCACGACATCTCCAGCGGACAGAGGTGTTTGCGAGACAGGCGGCATTTGCACGACGGAAGTTTGTTTAGGATTCGAAAAAAACCAAACACCCATCACAACCGCAACGACGACACAAAGAGATAAACAAATTTTAGGAATATGTTTCATACACACGTATTTTCCTCTATTTAAATTTTTCTTGCAACTTGATTCAACTCAACGTTTTTTCAGCACCCGCTTCAAATACTCCCCCGTGTGACTTCCGACATGACGCGCGACTTCTTCCGGGGTTCCGGCGTAGACAATTTCTCCACCTTTGTCTCCGCCTTCAGGACCCATGTCGATAATCCAATCCGCGGTTTTAATCACGTCGAGGTTGTGTTCGATCACGATGACCGAATTGCCTTTGTCGACAAGTGAATGCAACACCTCGAGAAGTTTTTTTACGTCCGCAAAATGGAGACCTGTTGTTGGTTCGTCAAACAAATAAAGTGTTCGACCCGTCTGTCTCTTCGAAAGTTCCGTCGCGAGCTTCACGCGTTGTGCCTCACCGCCCGAGAGGGTCGGCGCGGGTTGGCCGAGCTTCACGTACGAGAGTCCAACATCGTTGAGCGATGCGAGTTTATCGTACACATACGGAATCTCTCTGAAGAAGACCGTTGCTTCTTCGATCGTCATCTCGAGAATTTCGTAAATATTTTTTTCTTTAAACGTAATCTCGAGTGTTTCCCGATCGAAGCGTTTGCCTTTACAAATATCACACGTAACGTACACCGTCGGTAAAAAATGCATTTCAATCGCGATTTGTCCGTGACCCTCACAATGTTCGCACCGACCACCGGGGCGGTTAAAACTGAAACGACCCGCTTTGTAGCCGCGGAATTTTGCTTCCGCTGTTTCGGCGAAGAGATCTCGAACCGGTGTCCATGCGCCTGTATACGTCGCCGGATTCGATCGCGACGTACGGCCGATCGCGTCTTGATCGATCAAGATCGCTTTGTCGATATACTCAAGTCCAAGAAGCGAGGTGTGTTTGCCCGGCGTCTGCGATCCACCATACAGGCGTTTGGCGATGGTCTTGTACATGGTGTCATAGGCAAGGGTTGATTTACCCGATCCGGAAACTCCCGTGACACACACAAAACGACGAAGAGGAATCTCCACGTCAATATTTTTCAAATTGTTTTGCTTTGCCCCTTTTATTTTGATCGATCCTCCACTCAACTTTCGTCGTTCCGTTGGTACATCGATTTTTTGATCGCCTCGTAAATACGCGGCCGTCAATGATTTTTTATCTTCAAAAATTTTGGGTGTCTCGCCCGCACAGACAACATGTCCACCATGCACTCCCGCACCCGGACCGATCTCAATCATATAGTCTGACGCCATGATCGTATCTTCATCATGCTCAACAACAATCACCGTATTGCCAAGATCTCGAAGATCCTCAAGCGTCTTGATGAGTTTGTCGTTGTCGCGTTGATGAAGTCCGATGGTCGGTTCGTCAAGAACATACATGGCGCCCACAAGTCGAGAGCCAACTTGCGAAGCGAGACGAATGCGTTGAGCCTCGCCACCTGAAAGTGTCCCCGCTCGCCTATCGAGAGACAAGTAATGCAAACCAACATCGAGCATGAATGTCAATCGATTTTGAATCTCGCGCAAAATAGATCCCGCAATTTCCAAATCTTTTTCCGAAACATTGAGTGTTTTGAAATACAAAACAGCTTCATCTATGGACATGCGGGTGATGTCGACGATCGAAACACCTGTTTTCTCAGCCATAGGAATCAGTTCATCGGATTCCTGATATTCGATCGGCACGACAGGTGTTTTCTTTTTTGTCGCCCTTTTGTCATTGCGAGGAGCCTTGCCTGCCGGCAGGCAGGGAGTCATCGACGACGCGGCAATCTTCACGTCCGTAAGATTGCTTCGCTCCGCTCGCAATGACACAGGAAGCCACACATGCAATGATTCGGATCGCAGACGCGCGCCGTGACATGTCTCGCACAAATCTTCCGAAAATAATTCAACGGTTCCAAGACCTGTACACGCCTGACACGCTCCGTAAGGCGAGTTAAACGAAAATAATCGCGGTTCGATTTCTGGAAAAGAAAACCCATCTTTTGGACAAGAAAATTTTGCAGAAAGCATCTGCTCAGATTTATCCGGATACACAATCGTCGCAAGATCATTTCCTTTTTCGACTGCCGTTTCAAGAGCCTCGGCGAGACGCTGACGCGTTTCTTTCGGCACACTCATGAGCTCGGCGATCGTAATCGTATCAACAACAACTTCAATCGTGTGTTGCTGATAACGTGCAAGTTCAATTTTCTCATCTAATCGAAATTCTTTTCCATCGATCCGTACACGAGCAAATCCAGAATTATACAAATCGTACAAGAGTTGGTAATACTCGCCTTTTCGACCCAGCACGACGGGTGCAAGAATTTTTATCGAACCCTTATTGTCATTGCGAGGGAGTTCGACGACCGAAGCAATCTTTTCGTCCGAAGGATTGTTTCGTCGGGTGCCTCCTCGCAATGACAGACGATCAAGCACAACATCCACCATCTCCTCATTCGTTAATTTTTGAATTTCTTCTCCACATTTTGGACAATGAGGCTTCCCAATACGTGCAAATAACACACGCAAATAATCATAAATTTCCGTGATGGTTGCCACGGTTGATCGAGGATTGCTCGAGTGTGCTTTTTGGTCAATCGAAATCGCAGGCGATAATCCTTCAATATCATCCACATCCGGTTTTTCCATTTGACCGAGAAATTGTCGCGCGTAGGCCGAGAGTGACTCTACATATCGACGTTGCCCTTCCGCAAAAATCGTATCGAACGCAAGCGAAGATTTTCCCGAACCCGAAACACCCGTGATACACACAAGTTTATTTCGAGGCATTTCAACATCGATATTTTTCAAGTTATGTTCGCGCGCCCCCCGCACGATGATTTTGTTTTGCATATTTTTGAACTTCACAAAGCTGCTCACAGCTGATAATATACTCACAGGCTGGTTACGTGGACCCGCGCCAAACCACGATGTCAACAGATTGAGCCCCTCAGTTAATACTGGGAGGTTCTTTATGTTTTCTGCTTCTTCGGCACCGTACTTTTCTTCTCTTCTCGACTTCTTAACTTCTCAACTTCTTCTTTCAAGACCCTCACCTCATCTCTGAGCAACGCCGCAGTCTCAAAATCAAGCTTCCTTGCGGCCTCCCGCATCTCCACTTCTTTCTCGTTGATCACTTCTTGAATCTCATGCGAGTCCGCCTTGAGTTCGAGTTTCAAAATATCTTTGATAGATCGTTCTTTCGTCTCGCCAAACATGGCACGAATATCATGAATTTCTTTGATGATACTTTCTGGTGTGATTTTGTGCTCCTTATTATAAGCAATCTGCAATGCGCGTCGTCGCTCTGTTTCATCAATCGCTTTTTTGAGCGAGCCAGTCATCTGATCCGCATACAAAATAACTTCCCCTTTCACATGTCGTGCGGCGCGACCAATGGTTTGAATAATCGAAGTTTCTGAACGCAAAAATCCTTCTTTGTCTGCATCGAGAATCGCAACAAGTGTAACTTCTGGAAGATCGAGTCCTTCGCGAAGCAAGTTCACTCCGACGAGAACATCGTATTTTCCGCGACGGAGATCGGACAAGATGGTGATACGATCAAGTGTATCGACACCTGAATGAAGGTACTGCACCGCAATTTTCCCGGCAAAGCCGCCCGCCTGCCGGTCGGGCAGGGGTCCGGCTCCGCCGGATTTCTCTTTTCCGCCGGAGGCGGATCCGCCTTTGGCGGAAAGAAATTCCGAAAGATCCTCGGCCATCTTTTTCGTAAGCGTGGTGACGAGCGTGCGCTCATGCAGCGCAACACGTTTTTCGATCTCCGCGATTAAGTCTTCAATCTGGCCTGGATAGTTTGTATTGTCATTCCGACCGACCGAATGGAGCGGAGGAATCTCTGTGTTCACGTGAGATCCCTCGGCTGCGCTGCGCTCCGCTCGGGATGACACAAGTGTGGCGGTTACAGGTCGAACCGTAATCATCGGATCCACCAATCCTGTCGGACGAATAATCTGCTCCACTACTTT
>CAYHWG010000055.1:0-6099 GCA_964360375.1 uncultured Gammaproteobacteria bacterium
GAAGGTTCGAATCCTTCTCTGCCCACCATTCGACTATCGTTATTTTGCTATTTAAGATAGTCGAATGCCCTGAGCTTGTCGAAGGACCCATTGTGCTTTGACTCCAACCGCTCATGGTCTTTGACCACATGACATTTAAGAGAATATGTTGCAACATGTTGCAATCGAATGTCCTGAGCTTGTTGAAGGACAATGCTGTGTCTATATTCTCGAATGTGTAGATGGTTCTTACTATGTTGGATTTACAACTAACATAAAAGAACGATTAATGAGACATCAAGAAAAAGATGCATCACTTTGGACAACAGTTCGTGCGCCAGTCGTACTAGTTTACGTCGAAACACATTCGTCTCTCATGGAGGCGCGTCGTCGAGAATCTCAAATAAAGAAATGGACAAGAGTGAAAAAAGAACGGCTCATTTCAGGAGAATGGCAAAAGCAGTAACTATTTGCCGAAGTAGCTCAGTTGGTAGAGCAACGGTTTTGTAAACCGTAGGTCACGGGTTCGAGTCCCGTCTTCGGCTCCACCCTACGCTCTTGATTTGTATTGAGAACGTAGGATGTCCTCCATAACCTTAGCGAAGGACGGACGCATCGCTTTCTTGTCATGAAGAGCTTCGGGTGGCAGGCCATCAATAAACGAAGAAGCTTTACAAATTACGTTTATATCCTTGACAGAAAAGGCTTATTCCCGTACACTTTCTCGGTAAATATTCAACCGATATGTCACAAGATAATCTCATCAAATTGGAATGCAAAGAGTGCAAGCGCGTTGGATATCAGAGTCACAAAAACAAAAAAACTCTGAAAGACCGACTGGAGCTCAACAAATTTTGCAAGTGGTGCAAAAAGCACATGATGCACAAAGAAACAAAATAAACACTCGCCGCATGGCGAGTGTTTTGTTTGATTGCTATAATACGTATCATGCAAAAACTTTTTTTGTTTCTTGTGTTTTCCTTCTTTTTTCTCGTTTCTCCCTCGGGCTCTTTTGTCTTTGCGGATCAGTCTATGCAGGCTGTAGAAAAACAAAAAACACAGCTTCAACAACAATTACAAGCGTTGGAGACTCAGATTAATCAATTTGAGAAGGAATTGGTAAATATTAAAGGACAAAAAAACACCTTGCAAAATAAAATTGATCAATTAAAAAAACAACAAGCTGCTCTTAGTTTGCGTGTGAAAGCAACGACGCTACAGATGAATGAGATGGCACAACAAATTTCAAACACACAAGCATTGATCAATCGCAATCAAGCACGCGCCTCCGTACTTGCATCACAAATTGGAGAACATTTGCGTTTCATCGAACAACACGATCATCATTCTTTGTTGTTTTTGTTTCTTTCCGAACACACACTTTTTGATTTTTTGGCTGAAATGCAAAAATATAAACATCTTTCCGTTAGTTTAACATCTATTTTATCTCAGACAAAACATGTCAATGAGGATTTAGCAACGGATAAAAAACAGTTGAATGAACAGCAAGATTCTGTTCAGCAACTTTTAACCATTCAACAGTTACAACAACAACAATTAAACGGTTCTGCGAGTGAGCAATCGGCTCTCTTGAAAAAAACAAAAGGAAAAGAAAAAAATTATCAAGCATCGCTTTTGGACTCAAAAAAACAAGCAGCACAAATTCGTACGCGACTTTATCAACTTCTCGATGTCGGAAAACAAATCACGTTTGGCCAAGCGGTTGATATTGCGAAGTGGGTTTCTGCGCAAACAGGCGTGCGTGCCTCCTTTGTCCTTGCTATTCTCACGCAAGAGTCCAATTTAGGTCGTAACGTCGGTACCTGTAATCGTCCCGGAGATCCTGCAAGCAAAAGCTGGAAAGTAATTATGAAACCGGAACGTGATCAGACACCATTTAAATTGATTACGTCAGAACTTGGTTTGGATCCGGACACAACAGCTGTATCATGTCCTATGCGTGATAAGAAAGGGAAACAGATCGGTTGGGGAGGGGCGATGGGACCGGCACAGTTTATTCCGTCGACTTGGATGGGGTATAAAGATAAGGTTACGGCTGTAACCGGGAAACGAGCAAATCCTTGGGATATTCGAGATGCATTTTTAGCGTCTGCCATGAAACTTGGAGCGGGCGGTGCGACATCGGTGTCTGGAGAATGGGCTGCTGCCATGAAATATTTTTCAGGTTCCACAAATCCACGATTTCGTTTTTATGGAGATAACGTGGTTTCTCTCGCAGAGCAATATCAAAAGGATATGGATGAGCTTTCAAAATAAATTGACCGTCATGGACGGTCAATGTTGAAATATTTTCGTAAAATTTCCATGTAAATTTTCCCGCGCTGGACCATTCCGATCACACGTCCATCTTTGACAACGGGAACTTGATGGACATTTCTTGCGACCATGAGCGCACCAATTTTTAAAATGGGAGTTTCCGGACTTGTCGAAATGAGTGTTTTTGACATGATTTCTTGAACCGTTCGTTTAGCTGTTTCTGTTATGCGGTCCACTTCTGCTTTTTCAAAATCGACATAGGATTCTGGATGAGCAAGCCAGTCACCATAGGAAGGAAACAATCCATGAAACAGATCTTTTTCTGAGAGAACACCAACGAGTGTTTCCTGTTCATCTACGACAGGTGCGGCAGATAGATGATGTTCCAAAAAAAACGCTGCCGCCTGTTTCCATGTCATGAGAGGCGAGAGTGTCGGAATCGGACATTTCATCACATCAGCCACTTTCATATGCTTCTATCACACACCTTTTCCGAAAAGAATGCAAGCAAGACAATTGCCTCGGAACTTTATATCGTATGTTCCGAGGTAATTGTCTGGCAGGGGCGGAGGGAATCGAACCCACGTCAAAGGTTTTGGAAACCTTCGTCCTACCATTGAACGACGCCCCTATGGTAGCGATCGAGATTATACAGGATGAGAGAAAAAATGGAAGTGTAAAAATTTTTAAAGGAATAATCTTGCTAAACGAATTTCGTCGTAAGAATATTCATCGCCGAGGAGATTTTTTATCGGTGTGAGCATTTGGGTTTTTGTGTTTGCAAAGGCGTTTTTTATTTTTTCAAAACGTTCGCCAGTAGGTTTCATATGTTTGATGTCAAGTGATGGATCTTCTTCTGTGAGTTTGATTACATGCTGGATGATCGTTCCTTCCGAAAGAGAACGTTCCTTTGAAATTTGTTTTAGTGAATATTTTTTCTCGATCAGCTCGCGGGTTTTTTGAAATGTAGAACCCGTCGTAGTGCGACGAGTAGAAACACGTTCGGTAGTGATCTCACGTTGTTTTTCTGCGAGTCCATGTGTTTTTGTGTAGACCTGAATCAACATCAAAAATTTGGCACCAAATTCCTTGAGCTTCTTTTCTCCGACACCGTGCGTGTGTCCGAAACTTTCGAGAGTCTGTGGTAAATAATAGGAAAGTTCTTGAAGGGTTTTGTCTCCGAAGATGACAAATGGTGGAACGTTTTGTTCTTCAGCGATGGAACGTCGAAGGGCACGTAATTGTTCAAACAGTTCGGGTTCGAATTGAACGGTGTTTGTGTGGAGTGGTTGTGATTTGTTTGTGCGTGTTATGGAATCATTCATCGAATTCGAACTTCGTAGTGGAGCAACGACTGGTAATTGGATCGTTGATCGATCTGTTAATGCTTGTTTACCAATCGCACTCACCGAGAGCGTTGGATACTCGCCTGGTTGTTTGACGAGATGTCCGGATTGCAACAAATGTCCGATATAGGCGCGTAAGTGCTCCATAGGAACATCTCGAGCGATTCCGTACACAGACAGACTGTCGTGACGGTTGTCGATGATCTGTTTTCGTTTTGAGCCGCGAAGAACATCACAGACATACGCCATACCGAAACGTTCGTCTGTGCGTAACACACCTGAGAGAATTTTTTGTGCGATTTCTGTTGCGTCTGACAAGATGGCTTGAGGCGCACAACAGTTGTCACATGCGCCACACGTATCGACAAAAACCGGTTCGCCGAAATATTCGAGTAAAAATTTTCGACGGCAGGTTTTTAATTCACCATATTCGATCACTTGAGAAAGTTTTTTCTCTGCAAGCGCGCGTTCTTGTGGATCCTCAATTTGCTGAATGAAATAATCTTGTTTGCGTTTATCGCCAAACGAGTAAAACAAAACACAGTCGCTCGGTAGACTGTCACGTCCTGCGCGTCCAGTTTCTTGATAATAACCCTCAACCGTTTTTGGGAGATCCATGTGTACGACCAAACGAACGTCCGGTTTATCGATACCCATGCCAAACGCGATCGTCGCAACAATGATGGAAATTTGATCCTTGATGAATTTGTCTTGTGTCTTTGCGCGAACATCTCGATCAAGTCCTGCGTGATAGGGAAGAGCTTTGAAACCATTGCTCGTAAGATCATAGGCGACGGTTTCTGTGTCTTTTCTCGAAAAACAATAAATGATGATGGATTCGCCATTGTGTGCACGAACGAGTTCTGTAAGTTGATCGAACGATTGGTATTTTGATTTGACGATGTATTGCAAGTTTGGGCGATTGTGGCTTGAGACAAAAATGTGTGCATCGTGCATGTCGAGCTCATCAAGAATATCTTTGCGAACGCGCATGGTGGCTGTTGCGGTGAGTGCTACAACCGGAACGTTTGGAAACGATCGTTTTAATTCTTTTAAATTTCTGTACTCTGGACGAAAGTCGTGTCCCCATTCGGAAATACAATGTGCTTCGTCGATTGCGAGTAAACTGACGCGCAAACTGCGAAGGAATAGTTGAAATTCCACGCGAGCCAAACGTTCCGGTGCAATGTACAAAATTTTGAGCGCACCCGATCGCGCCTCGGATTGAATATCTTCAATTTCTTCTTGATCAAGTGAGCTGTTTATATACGCGGCATTGATGCCGTTTGCACGCAAGGTATCCACCTGATCTTTCATAAGCGCGATGAGCGGCGAAATGACAATCGTTAAACCATCGAACATGAGTGCTGGCAATTGAAAACACAAAGATTTGCCGCCGCCGGTTGGCATGAGAACAAGTGTATTCTTTTTTTCGAGAATCGCTAAAATGATCTCCTCCTGTAGAGGACGAAAGGCATCGTAGCCGAAGTACGTTTTGAGATGTTCGTGCATAAATAATTTGTTATGGCAATCTTACGTGAAGATTGCTTCATCGTCGAACTTTTAGATGAGACCGTTTTCAAACTCATCGTTTTGTCATTGCGAGGAGTTCGACGACGAAGCAATCCTTGTATTTCTTTAGAAAAGATTGCTTCGTCGTCGATGACTCCTCCTCGCAATGACACAATTTAGAGTTTTGCAACGGTCTCTTAGATATGTTTTGACAAAAAAAATTCTTCCGAAAGGGAAGAATCAGTGTACAAGTGTTTTGAGAGCCGTATCGAAACGTTCGATGGCGGGAAGCATGAGGTCTGGGTTTTGTGCGAGCGAGAACCGGATGAAATTTGGTTGAAGGAACGGACCACCCGGGACAATAGCGATCCCGTGCATCTGCGCGAGGTGGGTCGTCAGATCATCTACCGTTTTCATCTGAGTCATCGTTCCGGTGTCTTGATTTTGCAAAAGATCTGGGTGCGGTTGAACACCGATCCACCGACGCACGTCCACGAACGCATAGTACCCTTGATCCGCGATGAAGGAGTAATTGAGCTCCATCATTTTTGTCTTGAAGAGAGCACGGCTTTTTGATGTGGGCTGCGTGATCGCTTCTACCCATGGATGACTTGGTGGATGTGTGTGCTTGTACACTTCGTACATGAGCGCTTCGCCAAGCACGTTTGGCAGAACCGTGTGCGAGGCGATCGCCGAAATGATTTTTGCCGTTTTCACATCTCCGCACCACAAATGTGCGGCACGACAGTTGCTTGCTCCGACAGATTTTGTGAGTCCGTCAAGAAGGGTGACACAGGCACGAACTTCTTTTGGAAGCGCGGAAAGAATGGTTTTCCAATCGTACAGAAGATTTTTGTCGTCGATGTTCATTTGATACATGAGATCGAGGAGGATGTGGCGAATCCCACGAAGATGCGCATGCAAAATGAGTTCCGTGATAGTCTTTGCGTCGTAGTATTTCCCTGTCGGATTGTCTGGAGTTGTG
>CAYHWG010000056.1:0-6088 GCA_964360375.1 uncultured Gammaproteobacteria bacterium
ACCAGTCTCTGAGCAATCACCATGTTGGTCGTTGAGGAAACAAGAAAATCATCCACGTCCATATCAAGCAAACGCGGAAACGCCGTCGCAGCATCGTTTGTGTGCAATGTCGAGAGAAGTAAATGACCGGTCATCGCGGCGTTAATGGAGATGCTCGCCGTCTCCTTATCTCGAATTTCTCCAACCATGATGATGTCTGGATCTTGTCTCACGATCGATCTGAGGCCTGAGGCAAATGTGAGACCTGTTTTTTCGTTCACTTGAATCTGACTCACACCTTCTACTTCATATTCAACCGGATCCTCGATCGTGGTGATATTCACTTCGCGTTGATTCAAAATTTTTAAAATCGAATACAACGTGGTTGATTTACCGGAACCTGTTGGTCCGGTAATCAGCAACATCCCCCATGGTTTATGTATGGCTTCTGAAACCTTTCTAAAATCTTCGGCGCATAAACCGAGATCGTTAAGGGAATACGATTGCAAATGTTCGGTAAGAAGTCGCATCACGGCTTTTTCTGCTTGCGTCGTTGGAACAATGGAAAGACGGATATCGAGCTGTTCTGACCACGGAGTTTTGTAACGAATGCGTCCATCTTGGGCGATACGATGTTCATCGGTTGCAAGTCGAGCAAGCACTTTAAGACGGGTCATGATATGTTCGTGCACGGCAACAGGAAGCTCCGCGATATCATGTAATACACCGTCTTGACGATACCGAATCATGGTGCATTTTTCTTCCGGTTCAATGTGAATGTCCGACGCTCCGGATTGATAGGCATGATCAAAAATCCCGTTCACGAGCTCGATAACGGATGTATCGACTGTATTAGTATTTTGTTTTTTGTTTAAGATCTCTTCAAAAATGGTTTTTGGATCTTTCTGAAAAAGGTAAAGATGATTTTTGATGGAACTCGATGTGGTAAAAGAAAATCGAACAGTCCTGCGTAAATATTTTTCAAGGAGCGATTGTTCAGCCACATCACGTGGATCAGATGTTGCAATCATGACTTCCTGTTCCGAAGCAGAAATCGGAATCAGTTCGTGTGTGCGTGCAAACGACTCTGGTAACAAATGCAAAACATCTTGTTCAATCTGTTTTTGATCCAGATTCACAAACGGAACGTTGTACCACATCGCAAGAAGTTGTCCGAGCTGAAGATCTGTGAGGACTCCTTGAGACACGAGCACCTCTCCAACTCCGATTTGAGACGCTTCTTTTTTTTCGGATGCGCAAATAAATTGCGCTTCACTCACAGTTCCTTCAACGACAAGCGCTTCATGAAATTGTTCGTGAGTAAGGATCATAATTGTCTTCATTGTATCACAGAGACCTCTCTAAAAGTAGCAGATTTTCGTTGCCTGCCTGTCGGCAGACAGGAACGGGCTGTCGAACACATGAGACGTAGGTCATCTACGTTGAATGTGTTCGACGCCTGCCTGCCGGTAGGCAGGGGCGCCCGTGAAACGAAAAGATGCGCTTTTAGAGAGGTCTCTGCAAACTTTATCCGCCGACGGATGTGACTGTCACAGATCCAGAACAGGTTCCGCCTACTCCTGTTTCTGGCACAGATAAATTCCAAAAAATATCTTTTGTGACCGGACCCGCTGTTCTGAGTGGCAAATCAAACGTTGAAATATGCGTTGAAGACGCACTGAGCGCTGTACCGCCAAATGTATCTGTAAAAACATAAGAAACATAGGAGACTGGCATGACACCACTTGTGCACGTGAGATCGGTTCCGCTCAAATAAATGTCTGCAACCGTATTTCCGGTTTGTGTCACGGCGAGTGATGCATTGGTACTTGAGCTTGTATTTGTTCCTAACTCGAGTGTTCCCCACGTGTATGTAGACGGAATGCTTATCGCAACAATATCACCGATCTCCGTTAAAAGTGGAGATGCAGTATTATCCCCTGTTGCGGTTGCCACATCTGTTGCTTTTACAATGGCAGTCCATGTTGTTGTTGCATATGCACCCGAACCTGTTGTGGCGTCCGCATAGTATTGCAACGGAATTTGACACTCATAATGGACGTTCGTACTTGATGCGTTCGCCTCCGTAATCGTACAACCGGAACGATAACAATAATTATTGTTTTCCTCATTTGCGGCATCACACCCCGCATACGTGATGGTGGTTCGGAAAAAAGAAACGCCCACGGTTGAAATATCTAAACCTCCATCCGCATCCGAAGCTGTTCCAAACACGTAAACGGTTTTTGTTGTTGCAGGAGAGGGAACAATCGTGCTCTCAGAAGACGTTGCGGAATTGCTGATCGAACTTACAATGGCGGTAGAAATGGTTGGAGCGCTATTTCCTTTTGCGGATTGTGAAGAAAGGAAAAAAAAGCCGAGAAGAAAAATCGGAAAAAAGATGACAGCTACGAAAAAGTAAAATTTATGCGACATACTGAACTGATTGTGATTTATTTATCAATTCACTTATTTTAGTGAAGAAATAAAATCCTGTTTCTGTGTCATCCTGAACGGAGTGAAGCCTGCCTGCCGGCAGGCAGGGATCTCTTCGTTTCAGAAACTGAGTATAAACAGCAGATTCTTCGCTTCGCTCAGAATGACACAAAGGAAAACTCGTTATGGGCTCACTTGTTTAGTAGTATAGCAAAAAACTTTTTTCATTAAAAATTTGAAGTCGCCGTCACTGTCACCGAACCGTTGCATGTTCCACTCACCGTGAGAGGAATGGTGATATTCCAATACAAATTTTTTGTCTGTTCGACTGTTTCGCTTATACGCAAAGGCAAATTAAATGCGCTGAACATTTTTAACTTAGACGTAAGAGGGATCCCTCCGGCACTATCTGTTAAGAGATAAGAAAGATTTGATCGTGGAATCGTTCCACTCGTACAAGTCATGTTTGTCCCGGCCACTTGAAGATCCGTAATTGAATTTCCTGTTTGTTTAATCAAAAATGCAACGTTTGTATCTGTATTTGTGGACTCACCGGCCGAAAGTGATCCAAAATCGATGCTTGATCCCATATCGGCTGCAAGAATTTCCACAACGTCTATTGTGCTCGTTGCTGTTGCAAATAATCCGTCCGTATCCGAGACACGCACCAGCGCCGTCCAATCGTCCGACGATGAAGTGGTTGCGTCTGCAAAATAAGCGAGCTCAATCAGGCAGGAGAAGGAGATTTTATCCGTGTTTGTGATAGGTGTGATCGTGCACACAGTGTTTCGATAACAGCTATTTTTATCATCATCTGCTCCGCTTAATGCACACACACCGGATGCTGTTCTTGAAAAAGACGCACTCACAGATTTCATATCGTTCGCCCCATTTGGATCTGTGGCGACCCCATTGATAAAAAGTGTTTTTGTGCCACCAGGAGTGGGAATCACCTCATAAGCGTCAGAAGATGAAGTGGCGCTCACTGTATTAATATGCACTTCATCAATAGATGGAGAAACGTTTGTAATTGATACGGAAGTGTTCACACTCACGGCTTCTGATTGAGTTTGCACAAGCGCAAACACAGCAAACAATCCAATACACAAAAGGATCAAACCAAAAAACAAATGTACAGATACCGAAAATTGTTTTTTCATGAAAAAACAAAATAATTCATCTCCATGATAGCACAAAATAAGCGCAAAAAAAACACACCCCGAGCGAAGCAAAGGGTGTGTTTTTGTGATTACTTCTTTGGAACAATCTTGACGCTTGTCTGAACTTCCGTAGATGGAATAGTTACGCTTGTCATAACATCACTTGTTTTATCTTTAGCTTTTGGCTGTGATTGAACAGCTGGTGCCGGTGCTGGTACAGGTGATTCAATAACCGGTTTCATTGATACACGAGGCTGCTCGGCCATCGAAATAGCCAACCATCCTGAGAGGAGAGCCACTACGACAGCAAGCATGGAAAGAGCTTTTGTATTCATATTAATGATGAAATTAGGTTATGTTGCTGCGTACGAACTGACGGTTGCCGTTCCGGTACATGTACCTCCAACTTCATTTGCAGGTGTCTCAACGTTCCAATAAACCGTTGCCGTCGTTGTAACAAGAGTTCCTGCTGTTGTCAGAGTACGGAGAACTTTTGTCGTGACAGATGTTGCTGTTGTCGTTAAAGCAGTACCTGAGTTTGCGTTTGTAACTTGCCAGTATTGATTTCCTTTTGGAAAACCGGAACCTGTGTCACATGCCATAACCGTTGTGTTCGAATTGTAAGAAACCTGAATGGTTGTTGTTCCGTTTCCATTTTGAGTCAATGGATACGAAACGTTTGTTGCTGTTCCCGTTGGTTGTCCGAGTGTACGCGTTCCGTAACCAATAGTGGATTGAAGTGTAGCAAGAGCGTTTGTTGTAATAAATTCACCAAATGTTCCATTAGCACAATCTGAACAGCTTAATGATCCAGTTTTAGAGCCACCATCAGTGACAGTTACGTCTGCAGTCCAGTATTGTGATGAATACGCACTCGTTGCATCCGTTGAATCAGCATTCCATTGAACGGTAAAAATACAATTATAGTTTTTTGTGAGTCCTGATCCAGTTGAAAGGGAACAGGAAACACTGTTATAACAATCAAGATAAGAAGAGGTTGAAATACAAGTAGGTAATGATACACCACTTCTACGAATTTGGGCAGTGACAGATGAGATATTTTGATACCCATTATTATCTGCCACAGCTCCACCAACATATAACGTTGTGGTGGTTCCTGTGTTTAACGTAATGGTTGCGGAAGAAGTTGTGGTTGGAGAAGAAGTTGAGGAAAGATAGACATTTGTAACCGTAGGAGATTCGTTCGTAATGGAAACGGTATTTATTGTCGTATCAGCTTGTGACTTTACATTCACAAGTGCGATCACGACAAAAAGTCCGATGAGTAAAAGAGCTGCTCCTAAAATCCAATGCATGGCATTTGTATTTTTTGATTCTTGCATAAAAAATAATTAAATTAAATGATGATTAAAAATGATCATTCCTATTTTAACATGATTCTCACGTCTTACAAAGACGTGAAGTTATCCACACGTATACCTAACGTTTATTTTTAAGATGACTGTGTTTTCGTTTGAATAAAATAAACAGATAGGAGCCTATTCCTGTAAAAATACATATACTTGCTAACAATATAATAATGTTCCGCGAATTGGAAGTTGCAAGAAGAGATGTCTTTTTAATAGAAAATTTTACAGTCAAAGGTGAAGTCTTTTTCTTTCCGTATTCTACGTAAACTTCTGCCGAATACTCACCAGGTTCCGTATAATGAAATATTTGTGTTAAGATCGCTTCCTTATTTGACTCAACAATATATTCGTTTCCACGAACCAAATCTATGAATTCTCCGTTACGATTCACACTTGCAAATAAAATAGCACTTACGTCTACACTACCTGTATTTTTTACATAAACATCCATTTTTACCTTTTCGCCCGCTGTATAGATTTCTTTATTTGTGACAACACGATCAATCTCAGAGCTTTGTTTCAATGTCCCTTTCGGAAATACCGAAAACATTCTTTTTGAGTTAAGTATCCCAACAGATTCTCCCTTGTAATAAAAAATCGCTTGAA
The DNA here is from genome assembly GCA_964360375.1 of uncultured Gammaproteobacteria bacterium. Classification (GTDB taxonomy): domain Bacteria; phylum Patescibacteriota; class Patescibacteriia; order UBA9934; family GWF2-40-263; genus XYB2-FULL-45-11. The sequence continues at coordinate 5,552 of CAYHWG010000056.1, forward strand.
GCGAATGCTCCCCTTCTTCAAGTTTTGGATTCACAAGAACTAATTTTTCTCCATTTTCTTTTCCTGCAGGAAAAATAGGGGTATACTTACCAACAATCTCTGAGGTCGCAACAATTTGTTGATCTACATTCAGAAAATTCAGAACAATTTTTTCTGGCTGCCAATCGACATTTCCATTATTTGAAGCAAGAAAAGAAACAGCTACGGATTGATTTACTTCTGTATCTTTGGGATAAATTCCTTTTAAAACATATGATACTTTCTCTGTTCCATCTACGGTTATTTTTACCGCAACGGTTGTTCCCGTTTCAACAGATGTCCCAATTCCGCTTTCAGACATGATAACAGGAGACCGTTTCAAAAAAACAATATCATTTAGATACGTTCCATTTGGAGCATTTTCTGGATTCACATCAAACGAATATGAATGGATTGTTGTTCCAGCAGGAATCACAAAGTCCGTTTCACCCAATGTAATATAATGTCTTTGCTCTGGTTTAAGCTCTACATGAACAAAAATATCATCTTTTTCATCAA
>CAYHWG010000057.1:0-5876 GCA_964360375.1 uncultured Gammaproteobacteria bacterium
TTTTCAAAAAGAATACATCATGAATGTGGTTGCAATTTTAGGAACGACGATTTCTCCGTATCTATTTTTTTGGCAAGCGAATCAAGAAGTAGAAGAGGAGTTGGCACATCATAAATTTTTAGGGATTGAATTTGGAAAACCAAAAATATTCAGACGCGATTTTAAAGATTTGTGGATGGATACAGGATTCGGGATGTTTTTTTCAAATCTCATCATGTTTTTTATCATGATCACAGCAGCCTCAACACTCAAAGCAAACGGAATCACGACGATTGAAACAGCAACACAGGCAGCGGAAGCGTTGCGCCCGTTTGCAGGCGATTTTGCCTTTTTGTTATTTGCCCTCGGAATTTTGGGCACCGGTTTGCTCGCTGTTCCGATTCTTGCAGGATCTGCATCGTACGACATCACGGAAGCGTTTGGTTTAAAAGGGAGTCTTGCAAATACATGGAAAGAGTCTCCTGTTTTTTACGGGATCATTATTCTCGCAACGCTTATTGGAGTTTTTGTAAATTTTTTAGAAATCGCTCCGTTTCAGTTGCTTTATCACACAGCGATTTTAAACGGACTCGTTGCTCCTCCGCTTTTAATTTTAATTTTGTGCATTTCAAACAATAAAAAAATCATGGGAAAACACACGAACGGAAAAATTTCAAACACGCTCGGCGTGTTGATTACAGGGTTGATGGTGATCGCCGGGATCTCTCTTTTTATTTTTTAATCGGGGATGGATCGGGCAACGGAAAGAAGTTCTCCATCTGTCAGGTGGTCTCCATCGTTTGCGATTTTTATTATAACTTCATTTTTTTGAAAAAAGAGAACGGTTGTAAATGGACAAAAAGACGGATGCGTTTTATCTCTTGGATATTTACAAACAGGATCATGACGAAGTCGCACAAAGAGTCCTGTGATGTTGTTATGAATCATAACAGATTCTTGTGGAAGTGTTCGATAGATTTGTTTCATCTGTTCGAGAGATCTGTTTGGAATGAAATCTATTTCCATAAATCGTGCATGATTTTTGAGATAGATAACCGCGACGGAATTTTTTGGAAAAAGTTCAATTTCATTTGGATAAATTCCAAAAATGATGGGTTCAGAACCGAACGTTTCTTTTGGAAGAAAAAGCGGCGTCTGTACACGTAAACGAACATCTTCACTGTTTGAGAGTTCAATGAGAGCAGCGTCTTGTACGAGAAGTGGTGTATTGGATCCGTCATTCACCCATGCATAAAGTCGTATTCCAATAGTAGACACAAAGATAGCGATCAAAATCCACGGAAGAGATCTGCGGAAGAACGGTTGTTCATGCCGTTGTTTTTTTTGAAAGATTTTTTGGAATAACATAAGGAGAAATAAAAAGAGCGAGGAGAATCCATGTCATCATCGCAAGATCATTTTTGAAATAGGGAACATCGACGAGACCATGGAGGAAGATTTCAAGAAAGACGAAGAAAAAGAGTGGGTGAGTGGTTGAGTTGGTGAGTGAAAATCTCTGTAGGGGTACCTCTTGTAGGTACCCATGTGTACCGTATCGTATTTGGATCATGATTCGTACCAATTGAATCGCAAAAAGAAAAATTGCCACGAGTCCCAATAGTCCTAATTCTACCCAAATATTCAGAATAATGTTATGCGGATACTGAAAGATTTCGTATTGCAAATCTTGATGATATGGTTTCAGGAGAATCGGATACCCAGAGAGTCCGGCGCCGAAAAGGGGATGGTCTTTGAGAAAAGAGACCGTTTCTTTCCATTGGGAAAGACGAACGAGTTCAGAAGAATCTTGAAATGTTATTTTTTCCATGAGGTACATGCGTGATGTTGGAATGGTGAAGACGAGTGTGCCAACAAGGAGAAGTGAAACGATTGTTTGTCGGCGCGTGATTTTCGAGAAGAGCAAAATGCACAATGCGGTGACCACGAGCGAAGCGATGCCCGCTTCGGATTGCGCGAGGAAGACGTTGATCGTCGCAAGTGTGCTTACGAGGATCCAGAACCAAAGATCTCTCGATCTCTTTTTGTTTTCTTTCGTTTCTTTTGCTGTTTTTACGATTTGAAACCAAGACAGAACAATGATCGGTTCGAGAAATAATGCGAGTGCATTAGGATATTCAAAAATGGAGGTGATGCGGTTTTCGCTATCCCACGGAATAGGAATTCCTATATGAAAAAGGAATTGAACGATTCCAAAAATCGAAATAAGAATAGCACTGAAACCGAATGCTCGAAAAATTTTTTCTTGGAGATTTGTGTGATGATCGCGCGAAAGATCGAAAAGAATAAATAAAAAACAGATCGGTTCAAGATAATACGCTTTGAAGACACCAAACGCCGCGCGAGTATCTGGAGCGATGAATAATCCGATCGTCGCAGATAAAAGGAAGAGAAAAATGGGCAGACAAAGCGGTATATGACGAAAGGAAGTTAGGCGTTCAAAGATGAATTTTCTTCGATAGACGATCCATCTTAAAACGACAAGAAGGAACAGTATTTCAAGAAACGTTGTTGGAATCCCAAAGACAGAAAAACGAATCAAATAGGAGGGTAATGCGACAATAGTGAGGAGGATTCCAAGCAAAAGATCTTGCGAAAGCAGAATCAGAAACAACAGAAGAAGGGGAATCACGATAAATAACATATGTGGTTAGGATGGCAATTTTTTTGGAAAAAGAATATGAAGATCTTTTGGACGAAGCGCTTTTACAAGAACAAGGACAGAGAGATAGGCGATTCCACCAATCAGAATTTGGAAAACAACGTGCCATTCTGGGATGATTCTTAAAAATACGTACATGAAAAGTGCGGCAAGACAGGATTTCAAAAAAATCGTCAGACTCGGTGTTGCGCGCACAGTGTGATAAACAACCGCAAACGTGGCGAGAGCGATAAATGTTTCAGAAAAAACGGTCATCCATGCAGCTCCCTGCATGCCATAGATCGGAATGAAGTAGAGGTATCCAATTAAGGTGAGGATCGCAGCGGTCGCATAGCCAAATATCATCACGCGTTGTTTGTGCAACGAGACGACGAGATAACCAAATAACGTTCCAATAAAGATTCCAATGACAGCAAGAATAAGAATTTTGAGAATTTCTCCACCACCCGTAAATTCTTTTCCAGAAATAAATTCAAGAAGTTTTACCCCGCATAATTGTGTGCCGACCATGATAGGGATTGCAATCATCATAAAAAAATCAAAGGTACGGGAAAGTTTTTTGTGAAATTGTTCTTTGTTTCCTGTGCTCCACGCAAAGACAAGACTTGGAATCAAAAGCCCCATGAATAAATGGGGAATCACCGTAAGAACATCAATGATGCGATAGGCAGATCCGTAAAGACCAACTTCAGATTGGGTGCGAAAATACGCAAGCAACAACAAATCTCCTTTGAGATACATGAGGTTAAACAAAATCGATAAGGCGATAGGCCAACTGCGCGAAAGAATTTGTCCCCAGATTTTTTTTTCAAACAGGGGGCGAATACGCACATACGGTTTTGCAAAAGAGATCATGCAAAAAAGCCAAACGAGGTTTGAAATAATAGAAGCGCTCACAAACGCGACCACCCCAAGATGAAGATAGGCAAAACACCCAATGAGAAAAACCAACACGATACGATTAAGTAATTCCGCAAGCGAACTTCGCCACACACACTCAAATCGTTGAAAAATTCCGTTGAGCATTGTTGCAGATCCCATGAGAACATACGCAAAAGCTCCGATAAAAACAGCTTGCTTGATGGTGTCTGACCAAGGAAACAGAAGAACGGTGATAGGAGCAAGGCTAAACAAGATACAACTACTGAGGAGGCGAAGTCCGAAAAAATTTCCCACGACACGCTCTATATCCACGTTCACTTCCGAAATCATGACGATGATGGTGAGGGCAAGGCCAAAATCGATAAGGACCGCAAAAAATTGCAAAAACGTGAGGGCTGTCGTGTATTCGCCGAATTGTTCCGTTCCAAGGGTTCTTGTGATAAGTGCCATTGATACGATCCCAATCAGAACGGTCATGACCTTTCCAAGAATTTGAATACTAAAGTTTTTTGCGAGAGATTTGCTTGAAATCATAATACGGCCATTGTAGCAGTCTTGAATCTTTTGACCAAAAAGGTTTTTTTCGTTATCATCTGTCCTGCATGATGTTACTCTTTTTGAGAAAAAATGTTTGGAGGTTAAAGATCGTTTCGTTCGGTCTTGTTTTTTTCTTTGTTTTATTTTTTGGATCGAATGTTTCTGCTGTAACAAAAAAAGCACAGGTGGAATCGGGGAAAAAAATGGATCAAACCATCATCAAAAAAACGGTAAAGAAGACAGAGAAAAAAACGATCGTAAAAAAAACAACAAACGATAAAAAGACCGTGTTAGCACCAAAAAAAAAGAGCGTTCCACAAACAACAAGCATCGTGACAAGTCCACCCGTTAAACTTGTTGCAGGAACGCTTTTGCTTCGGAGTGCAAAAGAGGTGACGGCGGATGCGGGTGAGCAAATTGCCTTTAAAGTCGGCGTCAAAAATACAGGATCATCCACATGGACCTCACGAGAAATTTTAGCAACGGACGGCAATGACATTTCTCTTGCTTCCGTGAGCGCGACAGCTCCACCAAAACAAGTTGCGGTGAGCGCAAGTGGTACAGTGAAAACAGGTGCGCTTGATTTTATGACGTTTGTGTTTACGGCTCCACCAAAAAAAGGTTCTTACGTGGCAAAATACCAGTTTGCCGCAAACGGCATCGTCCTTCCGGATCTAGACATTGATATTCCGATCAATGTCACAAATGATGCGGGTGATATTTTGGAAAGTCCGCTTGCGGTTGATCAAAGTCAATTGAACGAATGGAATCTTATTTCTGAGCCGGTTTTACGAGTAGGTGTTTTGATCGTTGATGAAGAAACAGATAATAAAGTTGTTGTGAGTTGTAAAACGGATTGGCAACTCACTGATGGGAATGGTTTGGTTTTAGGGAAACAGACGGCAAATCAATCGGTGACCGCATATTATAAAAACGATCTGTATTATTTTGATCAAGGAACAGGTGTCGAATCAACCTCTTCCTTTCTTCGATTCGTTCCAGTGACAACTGAGGGTGTGTGTCAGATTAAAAATTTTGATAAAAGGAAAACACGTCGCGGAGCCTATGCGGAAAATCAGTTTAGAAATATTCTTGAGCTCCGTTACAATGCAAAAAAAGATCGCACATGGATGATCAATGAGCTTGGGATGGAATCGTATTTGTATGGACTAGGCGAGACATCGGAATTTTCTCCTATGGAATTTAAAAAAGCTCTCGTGACAGCCGCACGAACGTACGCACTCTATCAATGGGAGCGTGCAACAAAACATAAAAGTGAATATTTTCACATGAACTCATCAGGAGATGATCAAGTGTATAAAGGGTACGAGTACGAATTAAACAATCCGTCGATTAGAACCGCGGCAATGGAGACACATGGAATGACCGTAAATTATGAAGGACGAACAGCGATCACTCCGTATTTTTCTCGTTCCGATGGCAGAACGCGCGATTGGTCTGAGGTGTGGCACGGCACGGTTGCCTGGATTAAATCTGTTAAAACGCCATGCGATGCAGAAAAAGGACGCAAACTTTGGGGGCACGGTGTTGGTCTCAGTGCATCCGAAGCACTTTGTATGGCAAAAGAAGGAAAAACATGGGAGGAAATTATTCATTATTTTTATCAAGGTGTAGACTTGAAGAAGCGATGGAATGAATAATTTTTAGCCCAAACATGCGTGTAAGATCCTTCAATATTTTTATCCTGTTTTTCATCGCCATGGCTTTTCCCATGGCGATTTTTGCTGCGAATCCTGTTGTGTCAAAAAAGGTTGTTCCAAAAACAGCATCCGCTCCT
>CAYHWG010000058.1:0-5805 GCA_964360375.1 uncultured Gammaproteobacteria bacterium
TCGAGTCCTTCGAAAATCTGAAGTTCTGAGTTCGATCAGCCGCGCGCTGAACGAGTCTGCTCTTTGACACATAGGTCTTGCCCGGAGTTGCTTCACAACTCCGGGACTCGACTTCCCTCGTGACATGGTGTCATGGTGGATGAGAGTGAGAAATCGACGAGCAGTTTCGCACGTCGTCGAGGGGCACCTCGGCCAACATCACAGGAGGTAATTATGCAGACCCCGAAGATCATCGCGTCCAAGATCCTGACCGCGTTCGACAAGAACACGATCGGCACGAAGGTGACCGATGTGGAACAGTTCATGACGCGCCTCGTGAACCTCGTCAGTGCAACGAACTTCGAGACCCAGCGTCAACCCGGGCAGGCCTACATCCCGGCGAATGAATTGTGCGATTGTGTTTCGGCCGGCGTCGGCACGCGCAGCCAGGATCCGAACGACTATGTCGTGCGTCTGTACCGCGGCAACGTTGAGCTCTTCCTCAAGCGCGAGAAGGCGGCCAAGGTCGAAGGTATGGCACTCATCGTGTACACGCGCGAGGCCTACCTCAACGATCCGGACGTCCAGAAAGACGCGGATAAGCGTGAGCCTGTCGAACAGAGCGACTGCACTCATGTCCTCGTCGCCGTCCTCGGCTTCGCGGGTCCGAAGGCGCCGCTCTCGCCCTACCGCCTGGTGCACAACCTCGCGGGCGGCAACAAGGAGGCGGCCACCTGGACGACGGACGAAGTCCACGCGAAGGCCCTCGAGTCGAAGACCTACTACGACACCTGGTGCACGGTCGCGGACTAGTCGATCAACCTTTTTCCTCTCACTTAGCTTCGTGCGAATGAGAAAATCGCTCTTTGAAACACAGATCTTGCCCGGAGTTGCTTCACAACTCCGGGACTCGACTTCGAACATCACATGTGTGGTGGGCGATGAGAGTGTTCAACAAGCAGATCGGCGTGTCCGATCGGAGGTGGTGCATGTTCCGTTTCATTCTGGTTCTGGTTGCTTTTACGTGTGCATGCGAATCAACAGAAATCGAAAAGAAGACCACGAGTGTGGTCGAAGAGGATCCGTGTCAAGGCGAGAAACTGTGTGACATCGATGATTTCGATGACGCGTCGTTTCCGACGATTGAGATTGTGGTAAAGCTTGACTGCGAATCGGTCGATGCGAAACAAAATGGTGACATCTGTGTATCCGTGTGCAGCGAGTGTGCTGCTGGTTTTCAATGCATTGACACAAACGGAAACTGGTTTCCGGATACGTGTGTTGCACCGGTAAAATCAACAACGCCAACTCGTGAACCTCCGCCCGTTGAAGTGCAGTGTGGCGGTACGACCGGACCGATCGGGATTCCATGCAGTGGCGCGTTTGGTGCTTGTGCGGAAAACGGCGTTGTCGAATGCGTCGAGGCCAAGTGGACATGTTCAACGGACGTTGGCGGAAGTCAGTCGCTTGCGACATTCGAAGTTTGCGACGGCAAGGACAACGATTGCAACGGGGTGACCGATAACGGCACCGAATGCGAAGCATGTCCTGGTGGTCCGACCATGCCCTACTACCAAGACATGGATGAAGATGGGTACGGAAACGCAAGTGTCTCGAAAATTCAGTGCTCTGGTATCCCAACGGTCGGCTGGAGTGATATCGCGGGCGACTGCGACGACAAGGATCCCTACACGTACCCAGGTAAAAAATGTGCATTCGTCGGCAAAAATGGAGAGACGAAGTTGAGCGTGTCGTATCCCATTCCTGTTGCTGGAGACTATGCGAATGATGACGTGACCATCTTCGTCCAAAAGACTCTAAAGGAAGAATTGGTTGGTGGTACATGGAGCGCGTCCTACGCGTTCAAGCCCGAAAACGGATTTGCCGAAATCGCCATCAATCCTTTAGACAAGTTCGTCCGATTCAACACGATCAGCGCTCCTGGGTGGTGGTCATCATGCGGTGGTGCATTTGCAAATGGAGACATGAAGTATGCACTCAACCCAAACATGAAAGTTTATCTTCTCAAAGACGGAATTTGGAAAGATGTAACTGAAAAGTTGATCGTGTACGAGCAGCTAAATGATGTGAGCAAAAGCGATAGCCAATTCATGTGCTCAGCGCTCCTGAAGCTCTAGTTCCTTTCATCAAAACTCGCTCAACACGTTTCAGGAAGTTCCTGAATGCGTGTTGAGCCCTTTACTTCGAACATCACCCCGCGAAAGTCGCGAAGGTGGTGGACGATGAGAGATTCACAAGGAGGACTTCATGAGATAAAGGCAATCACGCCTAAATCAGGTACTGTCATGAGTTGTTTTCGTGATGTGAAGACCACGAACGAGATCCGTGCTCGCCATGGTCTCGTTGCGGATCGCGATGAACTTGAGACCGAAGGGTTTCTTGTGAAGTCGCGTCGCTCCTGGATTCCGAGTGCATGGGATGACATCTCTCGCACGCGGGATGGTCGCTCCTGGAAGAACTATCGCCGCACCAAATGGCGCGCGTAGATTCGAAAAGGTGCCACACATCATCCAACTTTTTCCTCTCACTTAGCTTCGTGCGAATGAGAGACTCGCTCTTTGACACGACCACCCCTTAATCCCCTCCCTGCCTGCCGGTAGGCAAGGCTTGTGAAGGAGGGGAGATATAGGTCTTGCCCGGAGTTGCTTCACAACTCCGGGACTCGACTTCGAACATCACTTTGCGGCAGTCAAAAGGTGGTGATCGATGAGGGTGTACAATCAAAATGGAGGCAATCATGCTGTGGTTTCCTGTTTGTTTTCTCATGGCTGTTCTTCTCGGCATGGGCAGCAATTGCGTATGGATGGATCTCAAAGATCAGTTCCAATCAAAAGATGAGTATTGGAACGAATCGAAAACCCGTTTTATCGTCACAACTCTCTTTGGAGTGTTTTTCGCACTTGTTACTTTCGGCTACATGTCGATCGCAATCGGTCTTGCTATTTATGTGGTGATCGGAAACACTATTCCTGATCCCGCATACATTCAAATCAACTACCTTGGAACGGGTATTGGAGCATTGGTCGGCGCACGAATCACGACGATTGAACAAACGACGGGTTACGGCCCACTCACAAAAACACTTCACTGGATTGATGACGCAATCGAATCGTTCCGTACACGGAACCTTTTGCGAAAAAAATAACGATCTCACACCCAAACGGTTCTTCCGGGCGGGTGTTTTTTTGTTGGGAAAGGGAAAGTTATGGAGTTATGAAGTGATGAAGTGAAGGAAAGAGACAATTTTTTATTTTTTTAAAATCAAAACACTGCACCATCTAACACTCCATAACTCCACCACTCCATAACTTCCCCACTTTCTGCTATAATTCCCCCATGAACATTGGCATTGATGCACGCATGTACGGACCACGAGTCGGTGGGGGCGGTCTTGGGAGATATGTTGAGGAGCTTGTGAAAGAGTTACAAGCGATCGACCACAAGAACCGTTATGTTTTGTTTTTGAAAAAAGAAAATTTTGACACGTGCGTGATCACCAATCCAAACTTTGAAAAACGTCTCGCGGATGTCCATTGGTACACTCTCGAAGAACAAATCAAACTCGGTCGAATTATTGATCGCGAGCGTCTTGATCTTGTACATTTTCCGCACTGGAATGTTCCCCTCTTTCTTCGAACACCATTTGTCGTCACGATCCATGATTTGATTTTGCTTGACGAGCCTTATAGCGCAAAAATTTCCACAAGACATCCTTGGATTTTTGCGGTAAAATACTTTGTGTACAAATACGTTCTTGCGTGTGCCATTTTTCGCGCAAAAAAAATCATCGCCGTTTCAAACGCAACCAAAAATTCTCTCAAGCAACATTTCAAAAAACTCAATCCAAAAAAAATCGACGTTGTGTATGAGGGAGTAACCGCGTTTAGTGAGATGGTCGACTTGGCTCTCGACCACCCCCTAACCCCCTCCTTTTCAAGGAGGGGGGACTTGCAACCTTACCTCCTCTACGTCGGAAACGCATTTCCCCATAAAAATCTTGAATGTTTACTCGAGGCGTTTACCCTGCTTCGACAAACACATCCTGATGTAAAACTGATTCTCGCTGGACATGAATCTGTTTTCTATAATCGTTTGCTCGAGACATCAAAAAACTCAACCTCTGTCGCGTTTTACAAAAACCCAACAGACAAAAAACTGGAAAATCTTTACAGAAACGCAACAATCTTTGTCTATCCATCACGCCGAGAAGGCTTTGGTCTTCCGCCGCTTGAAGCAATGAGTTTCGGCGTTCCCGTCATTGCATCGGACATTCCAAGTTTACGAGAAATCCTGGGCGATGCGGCTGTCTTCTTCCCCCCAAATGACGCCAGTCATTTGACATCGGTCCTATCGGACCTATTGGTCCAACCCAAAAAACGCACCGAACTCATCCAGAAAGGATTTGCGCAAATTAAACATTACTCCTGGCAAAAAATGGCGAACTCGATCCAAACGATTTACGAAACGTGTGAGAAAAAAACCCCTTAAAAATCAAAAAGATAACGCGACACATGTTTCTTTTGATCGCGCATTGCTTCAAGCGATCCGCCGTCAAAAGAATAGGCAACATGATTCTCGTTTGTTTGATGCATCTCTTCCGGATGATGTTCGTTTCTTAGGATTAATTTCTCGACATCCTAAAACACAATCTCCACACATTACACAATCTCCTCCGACAGAACTTTCTCCGTTTATTTTAGAATTACGCAACACGATACAAACACCGCAAGAAATTCTTTCGGATGAAACATACTCCCCCGTTCTCCTTAACTTCCTGACAAATTTTTCAGAATTATCAACAGAACCCCATAAAAATATTGATACGTCGCAAGATCTTGTTTTGTCTAAAACAGATGTCCAAAAACAATTTGGTCTTGGACCAACATCTTCTTTTTTACATCTCACAAAAACATTCTTTCAAAAAAAATCCGAAAAGAAACCAGAGAACATCCCTCTTCAGATGCCAGAAAATCTTTTATCCTATTTTGATTTACCAGAAGAAGAACCTGTCTTTGAAGAAGAGTCCGTAGAATTAGTCGAACTGAATGATCTTGTTGCGTCTGTCGCGACAAAAGAAGCTCCACAAGAAAAACTTCCGCGCATGTCGTTTTCGTTTCTGATGCCAAACGGATGGCAACGCGCGATCGGAGCGTTTGTTCTTGTCTCCTTTGTCTTTGTGTTACCTATTCACGCCATGCAATTCATCCATCAATTGCGCGAAGCAAAATCATCGGTGCAATCAAACGGTGTGCAAGCACTCGCAAGTTTAAAAACAGCCGCGGGAGCAAACTTAGTCACAAATCCGAAAGACGCGCGTGCATCGTTTGAAAAAGCAAACGCACAATTTGGACAAGCAGAAAAAACCATCAAACAACTTGGAGTCGGTGTGAATCTTCTCCTTTCCACACTTGGAACAACGCAAAAAACAGTCAAAACAAACAGAGCACTTCTTCTTATGGGCTCTGAGATAGCTCTCGCGGGAACGCGTATCACCGAGGGACTTGAGGCGATGAAACAGGAGCTCCGTCCAACCCCATCATCTCGCGTTCAAATTCTTCAGCTGTATCTTGAGTCCGCGCTTCCTCATCTTCTTACGGCAAAAAAAGCTTTATCGAATGTCGATATAAACACCCTTAAAGAAGATCACCAAGAAACGTCCCGTCAACTACAAACTTCCCTTCCGGCCCTTTCGGATTCCGTTCAAGAATTTCTATCTCTCTCGGACACCATTTTGTCCATCTTAGGAACCAATGGAACCAAAAAATATCTTCTTATTTTCCAAAACAATACAGAGATTCGTCCGAC
>CAYHWG010000059.1:0-5610 GCA_964360375.1 uncultured Gammaproteobacteria bacterium
GGATTCGGAAGGTGTGATTCGCGTGGGTGCGGAAGTAAAGTCCGGAGATATTTTGGTTGGAAAGATTACCCCAAAAGGGGAAACAGAACTTTCTGCGGAAGAAAAACTTTTGCGCGCCATCTTCGGAGAAAAAGCGCGAGACGTTCGTGATTCTTCGATGTATCTTGAGCACGGTGAACACGGAAAGGTTGTTGGAATTACGGTCTTTTCTCGTGAAGAAGGTGATAAACTTTCTCCTGGAGTCATTAAATCCATTCAGGTCACGATTGCCGATCTTCGTAAAATTCAGGTGGGAGATAAAGTTGCTGGTCGTCATGGAAACAAAGGTGTTATTTCCAAAGTTGTTCCCCTTTCTGACATGCCGTTTTTGGAGGATGGAACACCGATTGATGTGATTCTCACTCCGCTTGGAGTTGTGTCTCGTATGAACCTCGGACAGATTTTGGAAGTTCACTTGGGGCTTGCAGCAAACGCGCTTGGATATAACGTCACCACACCGGTATTAAACGGAGTCAGTGAAGAAGATATTAAGAGTGAGCTTCGACGCGCTGGTTTGCCAGAGTCTGGTCAGGTGGAATTGTACAACGGAAAAAATGGAGAAAAATTTGATAACAAAATCACGGTCGGATACATGTACATGCTGAAACTTTCCCACATGGTGGAAGATAAAATGCATCAACGTTCGATCGGTCCTTACTCACTCATTACGCAACAGCCGCTCGGTGGTAAAGCACAATTTGGAGGACAGAGATTTGGAGAAATGGAAGTTTGGGCGCTTGAAGCATACGGAGCTGCCCATACCTTGCAAGAAATTCTCACCATCAAATCCGATGACGTGCCTGGCCGTTCAAAAGCGTATGAGTCTATCATTAAAGGAGAACCGATTCGCAAAGTAAACATTCCAGAATCCTTTAATGTGTTGATTCGAGAATTGAAAGGATTGTGTCTTGATGTGGAGCTATTGAAAGACGGAAAAATCATCGCTCTTGGCGATGAGAAAGGAGTGATGAAAAAATAATATGTTTAAAAAACAAGATGCTCTGAAGTCAACCGACTTCGACTCCATTCGTCTGCGTCTCGCTTCACCAGAAGCGATTCGTTCTTGGTCTTATGGAGAGGTCTCCAAACCGGAAACCATCAATTATCGAACACAAAAGCCAGAAAAAAGCGGACTTTTTGCAGAAGAAATTTTCGGGCCCTCTAAAGACTGGGAGTGTTATTGCGGAAAATACAAAAAGATTCGTTACAAAGGAATCGTCTGTGATAAATGTGGTGTTGAAGTGACACACTCGATTGTACGTCGCGAACGCATGGGTCATATTGAACTTGCGGCGCCTATAACTCACATTTGGTTTTTGCGTGGCGTTCCATCAAAAATTGGAACCGTCCTTGATCTCTCTATTCAAAATTTGGAGAAGGTGATTTATTTTGCAAGTTTTCTCATTACGGACATCAATCAAGAAGCAAAAGATCAAACGGGAGAACAGGTCAAGCAAGAATTGAAGAGCAAACAAAAAATGATCGAGGGTGAATTTAAGCGCGACATTGGACGATTGGAAGAAAAGTTTGGAACCGATCAGAAAAAAATTAAAGCGGAAACAAAACGTCTAGAAGAAATTCGCGATCAAAAAACGGAAGAGCTCACGGAAGATTACGATCAGGTGATGGCTGATTTAAAAGAGATGGAAGTGCTCCGTATTATTTCGGAACAAACGTATCATGAATGGTCTTTGAAATACGGACATATTTTTGAAGCGGGCATTGGTGCCGGTGCGGTAAAAGAAATGTTGAAACGGATCAATGTTGAGGAAACCATGCATCAACTGGAAGAAGAACTTACCAATGCGACACGGACGAAACGCGATCGCGTGCTTCGACGTTTGAAGTTGTTAAAGTCACTTCATGTCAATGGCATAAAACCTGAATGGATGGTGCTTGCGGCTGTCCCAATTATTCCACCGGATTTGCGTCCAATGGTTCCACTTGATGGAGGTCGTTTTGCCACATCCGATTTAAACGATTTGTATCGTCGTGTCATCAATCGTAACAATCGTTTGCGTCGTCTCTTTGAATTGAACGCACCGGAGGTTATTTCAAGAAATGAAAAACGCATGTTGCAAGAGGCAGTCGATTCTTTGATCGACAACTCCGCGCGTCACAGCAAAACGGTGATCGCTGCAACCGGAAAGAAGCGTCAATTAAAATCTCTCGCAGATCAGCTCAAAGGAAAACAAGGACGATTCCGCCAAAACTTGCTCGGAAAACGTATCGATTATTCCGGACGTTCCGTGATTGTGGTTGGTCCACATTTGAAATTGGATCAATGCGGTATTCCAAAAAAGATGGCACTCGAGCTTTTTAAACCGTTTATTATTTCAAAGTTGATCGAACGCGAATACGTGCACAACATCCGAAGTGCAAATCGCTTTATTGAGTCTGACCGACCTGAGACATGGGATATTTTGGAAGAGGTGACAAAAGACGCGTTTGTTCTTTTGAACCGCGCTCCAACACTTCACCGTCTCGGTATTCAGGCATTTCGCCCAATCTTGATCGAAGGAAAAGCGATTCAGATTCACCCGCTTGTGTGTGACGCGTATAATGCGGACTTTGACGGAGACCAGATGGCTGTACACGTTCCGCTTACGGCGGAAGCACGTGCAGAAGCGCGCGAACTCATGCTTGCAACAAAGAACTTGCTCAAACCTGCGCACGGTGGACCTGTTGCTACACCAGGAAAAGATATCGCATGGGGAATTTTTTACCTCACGATGGTTCTTCAAGACGAACCGAAAGAAAAAACAGGATTGCCTATTTTCTCAAATGAAAACGATGCGCTTTATGCGGTCACAACAGAAAAATTGAAATTGCGTGATTGGATTGTTGCACGTTTGAAAAGCGGAGAAATTGTGATTACGACTCCGGGTCGTATCATCGTGAACATGCAATTTCCAAAGGAAGTTCCGTTCATGAACCAGACGATGGGAAAGAAAGAGTTGTCGTCTGTCGTAAAGTATTATCTCGAGTTGCATGGATCA
This sequence comes from uncultured Gammaproteobacteria bacterium, assembly GCA_964360375.1. Classification (GTDB taxonomy): domain Bacteria; phylum Patescibacteriota; class Patescibacteriia; order UBA9934; family GWF2-40-263; genus XYB2-FULL-45-11. The sequence continues at coordinate 3,039 of CAYHWG010000059.1, forward strand.
GAAAAGACGGCGGCATTTTTGGATCGTCTCAAAGAAATCGGATTTAAATATGCAACGAAAGCCGGATATTCATACGGAATGGCAAACTTGCCGATGATTGCAAACAAAAAAGAATTGATCGGTGAAGGAGAACGTCGTGTGCGTGAGGTAGAAGAATATTTTGGGCAAGGACTTCTCACACAATCAGAACGACATTCATCCATCATTAAAATTTGGAACGAAATCAAAGATAAAATTGCGGATGAATCCAAAAAGGCGCTTCCAAAAGATAACCCGGCTTACACCATGATTGAATCCGGAGCGCGTGGAACATGGGGTCAGATGACACAGACGGTTGGTATGAAAGGATTGGTGTCAAACCCGTCCGGCGAAATTATTGAACTTCCCGTTACTTCCTCTTTTCGTGATGGATATGACGTGCTTGAGTTTTTTATCTCAAGTCACGGTGTGCGAAAAGGACTGACAGACACAGCGCTTCGTACGGCAAATGCCGGATACCTCACACGACGTCTCGTGGATGTTGCACAAGATGTGTCGGTGCGTGAAATCGATTGTGGGGATGAAGCGGGAGTGCATCTCACCAAGAAAGAATCCGATGAAATTGGAGAACCACTTATTATTCGTATTCTCGGCCGCGTTACGCTCTCTGATATTGTAAAACCGGGCGGACGCAAAGTGATTGTCCCTGCAGGAACATTGGTGACAGAGGAACATATTCGAGAAATTGAAGAGGCAAAATCCGAACTGCAAGAAGTGCATATTCGTTCCGTCATGACCTGCAAACTTCGCCGCGGAGTGTGTCAAAAATGTTACGGATACGATCTTGCCTACAATAAATTGGTGAAACTTGGAACATCCGTTGGAATCATGGCTGCACAATCCATTGGAGAACCAGGAACTCAGCTTACGATGCGTACCTTCCACACGGGAGGAGTCGCAGGAAAAGATATTACCCAAGGGTTGCCACGTGTGGAAGAATTATTTGAAGCGCGTAATCCAAAACAAAAGGCGATCATGTCGGAAGTGTCCGGAAAAATATCGGTTGATAACGCCTCTCGTGAAATTGTCCAAGCCGGAACAGGAAAACAAATCGTGGACATGCGTCCCGGACAAAAAACCGTTGAGGTTGCCTATGAAGGCACAGAGGAAGAAGCTGTCATTTACGGTAAGGCTGGAAAACTCGTTGTCAAAGATGGTGCCAGTGTGATTGCGGGTCAAGTCATCGCGACAAAATCAGATGGCACAGAACTCACGGCAATCGCGAAGGGAACCATTAAAGCGGAGAAGGCTGGAATCGCGACGTTGCTTTACGAAACAAAGAAAGTTCGTGAATACATCATCCCTCCAGGATTCTCGCTTTACGTAAAAGACGGTGATGAAGTGCAAGCGGGTGACGCACTTACGGATGGAAATTTGGACTTACAAGTTTTGTTCAAAACAAAAGGACAAGATGCGGTGCAAAAATATCTGTCCAAAGAAATCCAGTTCATCTATGCATCTCAAGGACAAAAACTCAACAATAAACATATTGAAATCATCATTCGTCAAATGTTTTCACGTGTTCGCGTGATCGACACAGGGGATACAGATTTGTTGCCAGGTGAAATTATTGAGAAAGCAACCTACTTAGACGCAAACGATGATGTAAAAAAGAGCGGAGAGAAAGCAACAGGAGAACTTCTCTTTCTTGGTATCACAAAAATTTCTCTTTCAACGGACTCATGGTTATCATCGGCTTCTTTTCAAGAAACCGCGCGTGTACTCATTAACGCTGCGGTCACAGGAAAGATCGATCGTCTTGAAGGATTAAAAGAAAACGTGATCATCGGACGATTGATTCCGGCGGGAACCGGATTTAAAGATATGGGCGAGAAACTCATCGGCAAAATGCCAGTGTATGTAGATACAATCATTGAACCAAAAGCGGATTTGCTCGACGAAGAAATCAAACGAGCCTTTGAAGAAAACCGCGCGATCGAAGTCGCAGCAGCAAAGAAGGAGATTGCGGCAGCAGGATAATGTTTGAAAAACGCCACCCTTCGCTAAAGCTTCGGGTGGTGTTTTTTTCATTTTAAGGGTTTTTTTTGCGATCAACCACTGACAAAACCATTATTTTATGGTATATTTTTATATTACCTGAGCTTGTCAAAGGCTATGATCTCAATTCTGCGCTTCGACAAGCTCAGCAAATAATTTGATTGACTCTGGCCAAAAGCCGTTTGTTCCCCGCGTCATCCCGACGCACTGGAGGGATCTCCCTCAACTGCTTTTGGCCATGGTAAATCTGAACAAGTGTTTCAGAAGCCCGCTGGCGTAGACGTGACGAGTCCAAAAGGACATGTCGCAATCGGAGAACAAGTCATGAATGACAAGTTTGTAATGTCCACGGGTCAGGCGCATGAGTTTGCGATGGCTTGCGAGCGCAATGGCGTTTCCAAAGAGCTGGTGAAGAAAATGTCGACGGGGGATTTCCTCAAGACCATCCTTCCCGTTCTGTTGGGTACGAGCATCGTGCAAATCGTGAAGCACATCATCAACCTCGCAGGCGACTGCATGCCCAAAGAGTGGAAGG
>CAYHWG010000060.1:0-5453 GCA_964360375.1 uncultured Gammaproteobacteria bacterium
ACGACGAAGCAATCCTTGTATTTCGGGAGAAAAGATTGCTTCGTCGTCGATGACTCCTTCTCGCAATGACACAATTTAAAGTTTTGCAACGGTCTCCAAACGTCTCCAAACAGCTATTGACGAAAATTATAATTCGTGGTTGAATATATGTAGGTGGTAATCCAGATGATACTTAGATTGAGACTCCCTGCATCAATAAAAAGAGCTGGGAGTTTTGTTTTATATTCACGGTTTCTTTTTTTATTCTGTGGGTCTGTGATGACTGGGGTTCGACTCCACACAGATCCACAGAATAAAGAACAGAACCTGATCGAAAATTTAAACATTCGATGATAATACGAACTTGTGCTACAATAAAAGTGCTTCATTCGGATGTTATTTGGGCAAAATTTGGCTTTTGGACTTAGATGCGTAAAATCTTCGGAAATTATGCGAGAGTCCCGCGGTGTTCCCGAAAAGCCTGCCCGCCGGTAGGCGAGGAACATGTCATGAGCGATGCGAACACTTAGGTGAAAACTTACTGTTCGAACCGCTTTCAGACGGCACTTGATCGTGCCGACTCGATTGCAATCAGCCAAATACATCCTCTGAAGTTTCGATTTTTCGAAATCGAAAAAACAGGCGAGAGCCTGTTTTGTTTTACGACATTTTTAATTATTGTGCGTACAAAGCACTTGCTGTGTGTACGACTACACGATTCGATCGAGGAGAAACCAAAATAGTTGCTGGAACAAGAGGACGGTCGTCGATATATTTTGCAACTAATGAATTTGTGAAAGCGGTCGGCAAAGGAGTTTTATCAACGGATTTTATTTGGGAAGCAGGAGCTTGAGATATTTTTCCACCTGTCTGAGAAGGTGTGGATGATGAAATAAAAAGAATCGTCACAATAATTCCACTTGCAAAAAATGGAACAAAAACCAAAAGAGAGCGACGCGAGTGATGCGCGTTTTGCTTTTCAAAAAATTTATAACACAAAATCTTCCGACGCAACGCATATCGATGCTCTGTGTCTTCTGAAATTGTAAGCGTTCCAGCACGCTCAAACAAATCTTCAAGTTGTTGTGACGACCGATCGTTCATACGATTTTTGTTCTTGATAGTTTGGAAATAATTTTATGTCTGATTCAATCATGAGTATCTGCAAACGTTTGAGAGCGCGATGCAAGTGAGATTTGACTGTACCTTCTTTCATTCGCAAGACACCAGAAACTTCTGGAATTGTCATGTGCGAAAAATAACGAAGCGTTAAAATGGTTTGTTGTTTCTCCGGAAGCTTTTTCATGAGCTCGCGTAGGAGAAGAATTTTTTCTTTCAACTCCTGTTCATCCTCACCCATCTGAAACGCAATGTCAGGTCTAAATTCATCTCGTTCTAAAATTTCCGGCGCTTCTTCTGTGGTGACTTCTAGATATTTAGAACGACGGCGATAATAGTTTCCAACCTGTGCAACGGCAATGGAAAACAGCCATGATTTAAACGATGCACCAGGACGAGGTTTGTATTTATGTAAATTCTTTAGCGCTTGAAAAAACGTTTCGCTCGTTAAATCTTTTGCTGTTTCTGCATGAGACGTACGACTGTATAAAAATCCAAAGACGGGCTGATAGTATTCATCATACAATCGGCCAAACGCCTCCGGATCATAATAGGATGTTTGTATCACCTCCGATTCGTGTTCCATAAGATAAAAGACAAGTATCTCGGGCGCACGCTCTGCAAGAAGAAGCGTGCGCCCATGATGGTTCGACCTTGCACAGGTATATCGTGGACTTATACAAACCGTTGCATATGAAAAAAGAAGTCGAGAAGAGAAGAAGTCAAGAAGTCAGGAGGTCAGGAGGTCGGGAGGTCGGGAATTGATAGAATCTTGAATTCGCTTTTCACTTCTTGACTTCTTCTCGACTTCTCCTTGTCTCCTCAATAATCCCGCAATTTTTCGATCAACGAATTTGCTTGAATTTTTTCTAATGCTTTTGCTTCGATCTGTCGGATACGTTCGCGGGTTACATCGAACTCACGGCCGACTTCCTCGAGCGTATGACTAACACCATCGACAAGACCGAATCGCATTTCGAGAATCTTTTGTTCACGCGGAGTAAGGCCTTCCATCGCCTTTTGGACATAATCGCGAAGCAGCTCCCGTGCAGCAGCGCGATCTGGTGAAATGGTTTTGATATCCTCGATGAAATCCTCAAGTTTAGAATCCTCATCATCGTCACCAACGGACGTTTCAAGTGAAACTGTGTCTTGTGAAATTTTACGAATATGACGCACCTTATCAACCGTCTCACCCATTTCCGCGGCGATTTCTTCGGGAAGAGGTTCGCGACCGAGATCCTGAATGAGTTGTCGCTCTACTTGTGTAAAACGATTAATCGTTTCAACCATATGAACCGGAATACGAATCGTGCGAGATTGATCAGCAAGCGCACGTGTGATCGCTTGGCGAATCCACCATGTGGCGTAGGTTGAAAACTTATATCCTTTTCGATATTCAAATTTTTTCACCGCGCGAAACAGACCAATATTTCCCTCTTGAATCAAATCAAGGAGAGACATTTGTTTTCCAACGAATTTTTTTGCGATCGAAACCACAAGACGCAAGTTTGCCTCAATGATGCGTCGTTCTGCTTCTTTCTCTCCGCGTTCTTTGCGTTTTGCAAGCGCGACTTCCTGTTCTCCGTTTAACAAGGGAATCTTTCCGATCTCGCGCAAATACATTTGGATGGAATCCTGTGTAATCTCTGGAATTCCACCTCCTTTTTGTTTTTCGTGTGTCACGCGAATTTTATCGTAAACATCACCACGATCTTTCTCACGACCCAAAATTCCTTCTTTCATTTCAACAAAATGAACACCAACTCGATCGATCATTTCCAAAAAATCTTCAAAAACTTCAAGATAATCCTCCACATCCGTAAACGTAAACAAGATCTCATTTTCGGTGAGATATCCACGTTGCTTTCCTTTTTCAATCAATCGATCCAGCGTTTCCTCGCTCGGGGGAATTGCTTTTACATAACGAACTTTTTGTGGAACAGCAACCGATTGCTTTTTTTGTCCTTGCTTTTGCGGAGGCGATTTTTGTTTTTGTATTTGTTTCTGATGATGCGGATTGTATCCTGGCTTATGAAATTTTGTTTTATTCAATTTCTGAAGTTTCCGCACAGGTTGCGTTGGTTTCTTCACCACTTTCACAACTTTCGTTCCTTTTGAAACCTTTGTTCCCTTTTTCGCGTTTGATCCCATAATAAAAATTCACCATCTCGTCGTTTTGCACGCACGAGAAAGTCTTAAGTCGATGCATCGACTCGTTAGTTATAATTCATTCATCAATTTTTTCACTGCCTCGTGATCGCCTGCGTCTTCTGCTTGACGAAGTTTTTGTGCGATGATGGAACGCTTTGATTGGCGATCCGTGGTTCGCAACGTTTCAAAAAGAATGTTCAATTGTGGGAGGACGGCTGTTGATGCAACGTTTCCGAATGTTTCCTCGGCGATCAGGCTCGATTGATCGAGCAAAGACAAGAGAGGTTCTTGCGTGGGATCGTCTTCAAGGTGTCCTCGGATACGTGCAAAAAATGGCTGGGCATTTTTGGCCGTCTCGATAGTTGCAGTGTACGCATCTCGAACGCATTTGTAAAGAGATTCCAATTGTGCATCTTCAAATTCCATCATTTCAAGTTGTTTCAAAACTTCTTTACGATTTTCATCATCATTCAACAAAACACCGATCAACAGCAATGTAATCTGCGATTTTTTTGAAATTTTCATCTTCGACTTAACATCTGTCGCCTTTGTTTTTGGTACACCGACAGCAGGTGCTTCTGCGTTCATAACAGCCTGACGCATAATTTTTAAATCAACATTCAAAAGTGATGCTAACTTTTCTGTCCAATGTTCCCGTTCGATCACATCCGTAAACTTAGAAATCATAGGGATCAATTCTTGCGTAATCAGTCGTTTGTGATCCACGTTGGTAATGTCACGATGGAGAAATGTTTGTTCAAAAATAAATTGCATAAACGGAACGGATTGCTCGGAAAGAGTTTGCCACATGCTCGGATCTTTCTGTACGAGATCATCGGGGTCTTTCACGTCTTGCGGCAAAATGAGTGCACGTACGTCATATCCGAGCGAGCGCGCGATCGAAACACCTTTCTTTGCTGCCGTGAGTCCGGCGACATCGCGATCAAAACAAAAAACAACCGTCGTTGTGTAACGCTTAAGAAGTTCGAGTTGTTCGAGTGTGAGTGCTGTTCCTGAACTTGCGACAACATTTTCCACATGCGCTTTGTGCGAAGCAACGACATCAAGATTTCCTTCAACGATAATTGCACATTGCTTTTCTTTGATCGATCGCTTTGCAAGATCTAATCCGTAGACGAGTCGGCCTTTAAAATAGATGGGTGTCTCAGGCGAATTCACATATTTTCCCATAGACGAATCACCGCCAGGAAGTTGTCGTCCGGTAAACCCAACGGTATTTCCGTGCTGATCACAAAGCGGAATCATTACACGATTGCGAAATCGATCGATCAAACCCAAACCGGATTTTTTTTTAAGCGATAATCCTGCTTGCACAAGTTCCGTTTCTGAAAATCCGCGCTTCAACAACGCGTCTGAAAGTTTGCTCCAATCGTCCGGTGCAAATCCTATTCCAAATTTCTCGATCAAGTCCGATGTGATTCCTCTATTTGCGAGATACTCGCGCGCACTTTGTGACCCCTGTGAACTCGATAAAACTTTTTTGTAAAACGATGTGGCGAGTTCATGAATGGTCATCAAGCGTTGTTTGACGTTTCCTTCGGTGGTATCGAATCGTTTAATCTCAACGCCGACCTTTTTTCCAAGATGTGTGAGCGCTTCATAAAAATCCATTCCTTCCATTTTTTGGACAAACGTAAAAACATCCCCTCCTTCTCCACATCCAAAACAATGAAAAATTTGTCGATCGCTTGATACATGAAACGAAGGCGACTTCTCTCCATGAAACGGACAAAGCGCGCGAAATCCATGCATCCCAGCAGGCTTCAACTCCAAATACTCGCCAATAAGTGCGACGATGTCAGTTTTTTCTTTAATCTCATCTTTTGGATCCATAATTAGCTTGTCATTGCGAGCCTTGCCTGCCGGCAGGCAGGGAGTCAGACGACGCGGCAATCTTTTACCCCCATCGATTACTCATGAGCTTATCGGATTTTGACCCTAAAAGCAAAACAGCTTGTAAGTAAACCGTTGTCTTTTTTTATCTGATCCTGTATATTTTCGATGCAATGAGTGTTGATTCTTCAACAAGCTCAGCTTATAAGAAAATGGAGAGGTCGCATAGTTGGTCTAGTGCGCGGTCCTGGAAAGACCGTGTGTCGAAAGGCACCGGAGGTTCGAATCCTCTCCTCTCCGCCAAGAATCACATTTCGAAAAATCAAGGTTGGAAGCCTCGGCGCTTC
>CAYHWG010000061.1:0-4897 GCA_964360375.1 uncultured Gammaproteobacteria bacterium
CTAAAAGAAGTGACAAGTTGCTGGTAAGTCATTGGTGATTAGTGATTGGTCATATGACCCAATGACTTAATGACTCAATCACCAATCACTCAATCACTTTTACCCCCCTTCTTTTTTTGTTGCCAAAACTCCTTTTCCAAACCCTAATCCCTTGCCCCTGCCTGCCGGCAGGCAGGCCTAATCCCTTCCCCACTAACCCACCGCCTATGCATACATACTCTCTCGGCTATCGTGAACCGGCTTATGTTTCCATTGTGCGCAAATACAACACACAACGAAACAAACCAAAAAAACGTCTCTCACTTTTCGCTGTCATAAGTGGCAGACGTGTGAAGAAACTTTTACGACGACACATTTTTAAAAAAATTAACCGAAAATTTTATGCATGAAATTATTCACGACTCTGTTGATGTTCTTGCCACGTTCGCTGATCGTCACGTTCGCCCTCTTCACATGCGATGGAATAACCGAAATTATTCCATTAAACAAGTCAATCTTGTTCACACAGCAAGAGAAGGTCAAAAGAAAATTTTTTACTTTTCCGTTTCCGACATCGCAAACTATTTTAAACTACGTCTCGACAGCGAAACACTCGAATGGCACCTCGTCGAGGTTTATGCAAACGGATAAAACACATCCATGGATCGAATTATTTTGCATATTGACCCTCCTTCGCCAAAGCTTCGGCGGGCAGGCATGAACTCTCCACTATGTCGCGAATTATTTTACACATTGACATGAATAGTTACTTTGCGAGTGTGGAACAGCAGGCGAATCCGTTTTTGCGTGGAAAACCGATCGGAATTACAGGTAATCGATCCGAACGCTCTGTTGTGGCAACAGCCTCAATCGAAGCAAAAAAACTTGGCGTGAAAACCGCTATGTCTACATGGCAGGCAAAAAAGATTTGTCCGAGTTTGATTCTGATTTCGGGTGATCAAGAAAAATATGCTTATATAACAGATCGATTCAATAAACTTTTTTTAGAATTCACACCGCTCGTTCAAAAATTCAGTATAGATGAGTCATTTCTCGATATTACAGAACAAGCAAAAGATTGGTTTGGTGCTGTGTGTCTCGCGCAACATTTACGAGAACGACTTCGAGAGGAGTGCGGTGAACGAATTACAGCATCGATCGGCATTGCTACAAATAAATTACTTGCAAAACTCTCAAGTGAATGCGTCAAACCAAATGGTATTACCCTTACACGGGACGAAGATGTTGTCACTCTCCTTGATCCCGTACAACTCACGGATCTTTGTGGAATCGGTCCACGTATGGGGAAACGCTTGAACGAACTCGGGATCACGTCATTTAAACTCCTTCGTGAATTTCCTCTCAAGGATCTCACTTTGGAATTCCATTCGTACGGAATTTGGTTACACGAAGCAGCACACGGTCGGGAGGTAAAAATACAAAACATTCACTCAGAGGAAGAAGCTCCAAAATCTATTGGTCACTCATTCACGTTTCCGAAAGACACTCTCAATGCAACGATCATGCAGCGCTATTTACTGAGTCTCTGTGAAAAAGTTGCGTGGCGATTGCGATGTGCCGGGTTCGTTGCAAATGCTGTATCAACGCACATCCGGTACGGCGACTTTTCAGGAAACGACAAGCAACACGTTTTTCGAGAACCAACAGCAGATGGCCTCCGATTGTTTGAGATCGCCTGGCGCCTTATTGATTCTGTTCGTGATAAAAATAAACCTGTTCGTCTCCTCGGCATAAGTGCATCACATCTCATTTGCACATCGGACTCAAAACCCACAATGTCTCTATTCTCCGCCGGAGGCGCCCGCCTGCCGGTCGGGCAGGGATCCGCCTTTGGCGGAAAAAAAGAACAAAAATCTCTTTCTGTTCTTTCCGCTCTCGATAAAATTCAATTGCGCTATGGCTCAAACGCATGGACACGCGCATCGTTGTTACCAATTATGTTTCAAGATCGGGCGAGCGGGTTTGGGTATGATCATGAGCTCTGATTTACGATTTCTTTTATTCTATTCGCGGCAAATAAATAGGATAAAGTAAAATAAGCGACAACTGAAACATGAATCCGGCAGATACATCATGATTTTCTACATCAATAAATGCAGATGATTTTATAATCGAATCTAAAAATAATGATATACATGATGTAAGGTTTTGCTCGTGCAAATACGTCTTAGCGTCTTTCTGAAATATATCCGTGAGAAATGGATCATGACTGAGGGCTATTTTTTGTGATACATGCTCTGATGCCTTTTTAAATTGTTGATAATGTTTATCAAATTGCTTAAGTTTTTTTAGAAAACGAAACATCAAAACAGGATGATGTATAAAAAGAGAATGTGCCCTCCATAATCGTTTGTTCGTTTCAAATAACAAATCGTTTGGAAAAATCCTACGTTTCAAATCCACGAACGATAAAATGTGTGTGTAGTCTTTCCGTACATAATAAGCTCCATAATTCACACAACGATCTCGTGAGACAGAAATACGCCCACCAACATCTTGTGTGAGAAGAAGTGTATCGCGAGAACCCAGAGATCTTAAACAACCAATACCTGCAATCCCCCCACCTACGATAATTGTTTCGTAAATTTCTTGCTGCATATTCGATAACTCTCAAAAATCACTGTTTTTAATTGCGTTTCAAGAGCGTACGAGTGGGCTCGGATATGATCACGAGTTGTAGATGCGAGATCCTTCGTCGTTCCTCCTCAGGATGACGCGACGGTATGAGTTAATGTTTTTTTATTGTCGCGTCACTTTCCAAACTCCCCTTCTGCAATATGTTCCTGCGGATCCGGATTTCCATCTTTTGTTTGAAGAGTAATCACGACACGCGTAAACGCTTGATAGGATTTTCCGTTTTCTCCATTCCATTCAAGAACAAAATCCCCGAGATCGTTCGTCGTAAACGATCCTACCGAAATATATTTATACGGAATCTGCTGGACAAGCCATGCGGCATAAAACTTTTTCTCGCGATCAATTTCTGGAAGTTTTGTATTTATTGTCAAATGATAAAATCCATCTTCTGATGTTCGATGTGCGGTTCCGGCTGATTTATTTGAGGAGGTGCCAATCAACGTTGCATTCGGACTTGCAAGATTCATCGCTCTATTTACTACAGAAGGATCAACAGAAACGGGTGTGAGAATATTTGCGATTGAATTCATGGTCAATTGCGGTTGATTTTTCTTTGATGTTCGAAACCAAAACACTAACGTAGCAAATAACAAAACAAACAAAAAAATAACCATCCAAATTCCAATAGAAGACCCGCGATGTGATCCTTTCTTTTGCTGATTCAAGCCACGGTAAGAAGAAGGATAAGCCATAAGGCATCACTCCACTTCTTGAATAGCTTGTGCAACCGCATTTGCCGTACCTGGTGTAAACGGTGTTGGTAAAATCATCTCAACCGTTGGCGTCTCGACCATTTTTGAAATAGCGTGTGCAGCCGCAACAAACATCTTCGGCGTAAATTTTCTGATTCTTCCCTCAAGCGCACCTTTAAATAATCCCGGAAATGCCAAAACATTATTCACTTGATTCGGAAAATCAGATCTACCGGTTGCGATCACAAACACGCCCGCTTCTTTTGCGAGGTCAGGCATAATTTCAGGAATCGGATTTGCCATCGCAAACACAATCGGTTTATCCGCCATCGATTGAATCATTTCTATCGAAAGAATATTTGGTTGACTCACTCCAATAAAAACATCCGCTCCACGAATTGCGTCTACTAACAAACCTATTTTCTTTTCTGGATTAATTCGTGCTGCAAGAGCATTCTTTGATTCGTTCATTCCTTCACGTCCTTCCGCAATAATTCCTTTTGAATCGATCATGTCTATACGTTTTAATCCGGTCTCCATAAGCAATGAAACAACTCCCATTCCTGCAGCACCGGCGCCCGAAATGACCACATGAACATCTTCCATTTTTTTCTCAGCGAGTTTTAATGCATTTAACAAACCTGCAAGCACCACAACTGCTGTTCCGTGTTGATCATCGTGCATCACTGGAATATCTAGTTCTTCGATCAGACGTCGCTCCACTTCGAAACAGTTTGGTGCAGAGATATCTTCGAGATTGATCCCGCCAAATCCCGGTGCAATATTTTTTACCGTTGCCACAATCTCGTCCACATTTTGTGTTGCAAGACAAATGGGATACGCATCGATATTCGCAAACCGCTTAAACAAAATCGCCTTCCCTTCCATGACAGGCAATCCCGCCTCTGGTCCAATATTGCCGAGTCCAAGAACAGCCGATCCGTCCGTCACAACCGCAACAGATCGTCCTTTGATGGTGTACTCATACGCAAGGGATTTGTCTTTTGCGATTTCTCGACAAGGTTCTGCAACGCCTGGTGTATACGCAACCGAAAGATCCTCGCGCGTTTCAAGAGGAAACGTCGAAGTGATCTCAAGTTTCCCACGATATTTTTTGTGTTCGATGAGTGATTGTTCCGAGGAGTTCATAAGTTTTGTTGTGTCATCCTGAGCGGAGCGAAGGATCTCACGTTTCTAGTCTAACGAAAGCTCATTCCATTCAGGGTTAATTGTTGCAATCAAATCTTCTTTCTTCTTCCGAAGCCAGCCTTTCAATTCTTTTTCTCGTTCAATCGCCGATAGCACATCACCTGTCTGTTCGTAATAAACAAGTTTGATGCAATTATACTTCGAAGTGAATCCGTCGACGAGTTTGTTTTTATGTTCGTAAATGCGTCGAGGGAGATTGCCTGTGACACCGATATATAAAACTGTATGTCGAGGATTTGTGATGATGTAGACGCAATAGTGTTCATTAGGCATAGGTTTATGTCATTCTGAGAGAGTTCGACGACCGAAGAATCTCTTGTCTGTCCAGATTGTGGCAACACGAGATCCTTCGCTCCGCT
>CAYHWG010000062.1:0-4849 GCA_964360375.1 uncultured Gammaproteobacteria bacterium
CAAAACAACAGAAGAAGGGTTGATTGATTACGAAGAAATCGAATCGATGGCACGTGAACATAAACCAAAACTCATTCTCGTCGGCTATTCAGCCTATTCTCGTGAGATCGATTACGGTCGTATAAAATCAATTGCGGACGAAGTCGGAGCATTCACAATGGCGGACATTGCGCACATTGCAGGACTTATCGCAGCCGGTGAAATGAATAATCCCGTGCCATTGTTTGACGTCGTTACAACAACTACGCACAAAACATTGCGAGGACCTCGAGGTGGAATGATTCTGTGTAAATCCGTTCACACAAAGGCTGTAGATAAAGCTGTCTTTCCTGGTTTACAAGGAGGACCACACGAAAATGTCATTGCAGCAAAGGCTGTCTCATTTCTTGAGGCTCTCCAACCTGAATTTAAAACCTACGCAAAACAGATTCGAGTGAATGCGAAAGTGCTTGAGCAAGAATTACGTTCAAAAGGATATCGACTTCTGTTTGGAGGTACAGACAATCATTTATTGCTGATCGATGTTTCATCAAAAGGCGTTACAGGTGGTGAAGCGGAAAAAGTTCTCGATTGCGTTGGCATCACGGTCAATAAAAACATGATTCCAAATGACACGCGCCCACCACTTGATCCTTCAGGAATAAGACTCGGAACTCCGGCGCTGACAACACGCGGAATGAAAGAAGACGAAATGAAATTGATTGCACAATTCATAGATGACGCTATCATACATCGGAAAGATGAAACATCTCTCTCCAACACAAAATTACAGGTGTGTGAGCTTGCAAGAAGGTTCCCTCTCTATCCAAACCTAACCTATCGATGAAAAGGAGGTTCACGTGAGTGATGGGACAAATTTTTTGTTACGCGAAACACTCTTGAAACATCTGCCGAAAGGTCGAGTGTTTGAAATCATGGAAATTCATCGAATGATCTATCGAAAATGTGAGGAACTGCAATTTGCGTTTGGAGATCGTGCATTCATCGATCCTGACATGAATTCATACGTGCAGTGTCTCATCGACCAACCCTGCGAGGGTTATGAGGCAATTCCTCACACGTGTATTCCCAAACGCCTGACTTCATCCGTTCAAAACTCAAGTCTTCTGAAAAAAGTAAAAACGTACCTTGTTCCGAAAATTCAACGAGCAACGGATCAACTTACCATCAATAACCTAGAGTATGATCTCATGCATGGGTTTAGAGATCGACGCAACGGAACATTGCCTGTTACCCTTTGGACGCATGTGTGGAATCTTCTTCTGCTTTGGGTCTTGAGCGAAGTTGGTGGAAAACGTCTGCAAAAAGAGGCTGAGGCGCTGGAACGCATTGCCATCATGATCTCAAAAGGTCACATTGCGTTTGATTTCAAACCAAATAACGATCAGATCGTTTTCGTCGCTTGTCGAGCACGGCCACACGATCAAGAAACCTATCGATTTCGATAACCACTCACGCATGAATAACTTCATGTGTTTTTTATTTTTGCGTACAGATGCTTTACAATCTCGATATTTTGGATTATCCTTTCAGTCATTATGTTTCAACTCTTAGACGGAAAAACCCTTTCCGCATCCATTCGAAAAAAAATAAAAACACGCATTGATGTTCTTGCTACAAAACCAGGGTTGGCGATTCTTTTGGTTGGCGATGATCCTGCGTCGCACGTGTATGTCAACTTGAAACAAAAAGCGTGCGAAGAAGTTGGAATCGTTTTTGAAAAATACCATTTCGCATCAGATGTCTCAGAACAAACACTCATCGAAAAAATTGAAGAATTAAATGAACGTAAAAATATTCATGGAATTCTCGTTCAACTCCCCTTGCCGAATCAAGATGCTGATCGTTTGATCCTTTCTATCGATCCCAAAAAAGATGTGGACGGATTTCATCCCATCAATCTTGAAAAATTACGCCTGGGAAAACCAACACTCGCGCCGGCTGTCGCTCTTGGAATCATGAAATTGATCAGTGCAACGATCCCGGAAAACACACAATCACTGAAAGCGGTCATTGTATCCAGTGATTTTTTTGCGGAACCACTTCAAATTCTTCTCAAGGAACGAAATATTGTTTCTGAAGTCACAAGACCGGACGATCCATCATTTCAAACTAAAACCCAATCGGCGGACGTTCTTATTGTTGCACTCGGAATACCAAACATTATCACATCCGAATTTATTAAATACGGAGCGATCCTGATCGATGTTGGAACGACGGTTGTAAACGGAAAATTAATAGGTGATATTGACCGAATTTCTGCTGAATCAACCGCTCGATACCTCTCTCCTGTTCCTGGAGGTGTCGGACCCATGACGGTCGCTATGTTACTTGTGAACGTTTTCAAAGCAAGTCAAAATTAGCTATTTATGAGGGTATTTTTTTGCGAGCAAAAAATGCTGCAAGAATAATCACAAACACACCTGTCCAATTTGATTTGATCACCTCCAGATTGATAATATTGGTCCAATCATATCCATAAACAGGCTTCACCAAAATAGCAGAACAAATTAACGCAAAAAATATCCAACCGAACGCAACAAAAAAACGATCGTTCCAATCGTTCACGCTTTTACGAAAATAAAAAAATGCAAATATACCCAACAGGGCTGGGTAGTACATGTTCAGAGCGACAAAGATCATCATTTTTGGATTAATTTGATAGAGCGTAAAAATGAGTAATGATCCGAGATACCATAAAATAAAAAAAAGAATCATGAAAAAAAAGTATCTCCTCGTAAAAATTCGTTTTAACATATCCATACAAAATCATTATAGCAAAAATTGATAAAATTTAAACACAATCCCCGTCAAAAAAACACCAATTACGATCCAAGATAAGATCGGTGGAAATTTAAAACAATGATGAATTCGACATGTAGCTGTTTTTTGCATGCGAAGATACGTAAACACAATAAGGATTCCAAGTAGACCACCAAAAACAGACCCGATGAATCCGATTAAATCCACAAATTCACGAAAGCCAAAACCAAACAGAAGTACGGGAATAAAAATCGCCATGGCCCATGCCGTTTTGTGTGATCTATGAAGGTCTACCCGAACAATATTCATGAGTTGAATCCCAAGCATGATAAAAACAGAAAGGACAGTGATGATTCCCAAAATAGATGCCACAACACGAAACGTTTCACCAAAAATAGGTGTCAACCCTTCAAAAACCGCTTGTGTCGTCTGTTGTCCTGTTACTCCTACAAGAGCTGTTCCAAACAACGCATACAAAACAATCACGATAAGCATGCCGATCAAAATTGCGGACCCGAGTTGTGATTTCGCGCGTGATCCAAGAACCTCTTTCATCTCTGGAACAATTCCCATGGAAGACAGTGCAAATAAAATAATTCCGTATGGCACAAACGCGTTAGACCAATGCAGCTTAAAAATATTTGAGATTTGGATGTGTGGAAAAGAAAGTAAAATCATGAACACAAACAAAAACAATAACGTTCCGATCACAAAAATTTCTAAACGAGAAGCAACTTTTAGGCCAAGATAAATGAAAAAGCCCGCAATGAGTGCGAGAAAGTAAGAATAGATATGCGCAGGTCCTCCAAAAACAGGCGCAAGCAAAAGATGAAGAAAAGATCCACCAATAATCATGTAGGCAAGTATGGCTCCCCATCCGTTTGCGCACACAGCCGCGGTTGCTATTTTTTTCCAAAACGGACCGAGATACAAATCAATATATCCCACCAATCGATGTTTTCCACTTGTTTGCAGTGCAATCTCCGCAAACATTAGTTGCAAAATGATCATGATGATTCCCAAAATAAACAATTCCAAAAGTCCGATCGCAACACCACTTTGTGCAAAGGAAAACGGAATTCCAAAAACACCAACACCAACGACGGCGCCGATCATCATGCAAACAGAACGAAGAAATTTAAAATCTGGATGAATCATGCAGCAATTTTCACGTCAATTATACCACACAATTCACCCACACTTCATCCACTTGCCTCATAAAGAAGCCGTGTTAAGATGCATCTCGTATGGTGAACCATGAACGAATTCCACCGCAAAACCTTGAAGCGGAGCAGTCTTTACTCGGGTGTCTTTTGATTGACAAAGATTCGATCGTGAAGATCGCAGACTCCGTTGTGCCAGAAGATTTTTACAAGCCATCCCATCAAAATATTTTTGGAACGATTTTAGATTTGTTCGAACGTCATGATCCCATCGATATTCTCTCGGTAGGTAACCGACTCGAAGAGCGCGGTCAACTGCAACAAACCGGCGGACGTGCATATCTTGTCGAACTCTCAAATGCCGTAGCTACCGCGGGACACATCACACATTACGGCGAGATCGTTCAGAAAAAAGCGACACTCCGTCGATTAATCAACGCAGCAGCAAACATTTCAAAACTCGGTTTTGAAGAGGAAGAGGAAATTGACGCAACACTCGATGAAGCCGAACGAGCTCTGTTTCATGTTTCCGAAAAATACAATAAAAACACCTTTGTAAAAATTGATACCGTTCTTGCAGACGCATTTGAGCGTATCGATGAACTCCATCGAGACAAAGGAAAATTACGCGGAGTGCCGACAGGATATACCGCTCTTGATCAATTGCTCGCCGGATTTCAAAAATCCGATTTGATCATTCTCGCCGCACGTCCCTCCTGTGGAAAGACATCACTTGCTCTTGATATGGCGCGACATATCGGCGTACACGCAAAAGTCCCTACAGCGTTTTTCTCTCTTGAAATGTCAAAAGAGCAACTCGTGGATCGCATGATTTGTTCGCAAGCGAATGTGGATTTATGGAAACTGCGAACAGGCCGACTCTCCGATACTGCAGATGACTTCCCTCGCATTGCAGATGCTCT
>CAYHWG010000063.1:0-4498 GCA_964360375.1 uncultured Gammaproteobacteria bacterium
CCAACATCTATAAAAACGGAACCTTTTCTTCTGCGGGAATATATCGTTCTCCCGCAGGAGAAGAATCGATTCATGTTTCTCTTACGCTCAAAGATGATGTCGTCACGGACGTAAAGGTTGTTGCAAATGCAACAGCTCCATTTTCAAAAAATTGGCAGGCAAAATTTATCGCGGGAGTGAAACCGGTGGTCGTTGGGAAAAAGATTGCGGATCTTCATGTGACGACCGTTTCTGGATCATCACTCACACCACAAGGATTTAATGACGCTGTTGCAAAAATTTCTGCACAAGCAAAAACATAAGGGCTACATATGTCTTTTGCGTTTGAAGCGATTGGAACACATTGGAATATCATTATACAAGACGAAATATCCGATCATGCACGATCGGATATTTTCAAATCCATTCAGAATCGCATTAACGAGTTTGATAAAAATTATTCTCGTTTTCGAGAAGATTCGCTTGTGACAACGATGTCAAAACAATGTGGTGTGTTTACGCTTCCGTGTGATGCAGAACCTCTGTTTGATCTGTATGAAAAAATGTATCGCTTCACAGAAGGGATGATGACTCCGCTTATCGGTCGTTTGCTTGAGGAAACGGGGTATGATGCCAATTATTCTTTTCAAACAAAAACGCTTCATACACCACCTGCGTGGAATGAGGCGATTGAATATACGTTTCCAGCAATCACCATAAAACAACCTGTTCTTCTGGATGTCGGTGCCGCGGGAAAAGGGTATTTGGTTGATTTGATTGGAGAACTTTTACGTGCACAGGGCGTGCAATCATTTTCGATTAACGCAGGAGGTGATATTCTTCATGGAGATATTGGAGGTGTCCCAATTCGTGTGGCGCTTGAGCATCCCAAAGACACCGAGTCTGCCATTGGTGTGGCACATATTTTGAATGAAAGTATTTGCGGATCCTCCGGCAATCGTCGTGTCTGGGGAAAATATCATCATATTTTGAATCCGCATACACAGGAATCTCCTCGTCATATTGCTGCTGTTTGGGTGATCGCAAAAACAGCGTTGATTGCAGATGCTCTCACAACAGCTCTTTATTTTGTGGAGCCGGAAAAACTCGAAACGGAATTTTTATTTGAGTATCTTGTGATGTTTAAAGATGCAACCGTAAACAAGTCGAACGGATTTAATGCAGAATTGTTTTGTTAAAAAATATGTTGAAATACGTAGACAATTTTTTAAACTCGATCACCATGTACAGACTCATGATGTATGGGCTCATAGGTCAGTTCGTGTTCGCTGTTTTGCTTGCAACAGGAAACTTTATCGCCTATTCACCGGCGCAGATGATTGTTTCCGCGATCGTTTTAACGTGTGTTGCATACGGTTCAAACATCCTTTTTGCGAGAGTGTATCAAGCGGTCACAAACGCAGAATCTTCCGTGATTACAGCTCTTTTGTTGTTTTTTATCATGGATCCTGGAGCCGCGACATGGCAAACATTTTGGATTCTTCCTCTTGCGTCTGTTCTTGCCATGTTATCGAAATATGTTCTTGCGATTCATCGCAGGCACCTCTTTAACCCTGTCGCAATCACAGCCGTTCTTTTTCATCTTCTTGGAATCGGCGCGGCACTTTGGTGGGTGGCGACTCCTCTTTTATTTCCATTTGTCGTTATTTTTGGTTTGCTCGTTGTCCGAAAATTACGAAGGTTTCATCTTGTGTTTCCGTTTTTTGTAACCGCATGTCTTGTTGCTTTTTTTCGCGGTGAGCAACTTTCGGTGTTTGTTCTTTCATGGCCACTCATCTTTTTTGGAACGATGATGCTCACCGAACCACGCACGGCGCCTTCAAAAAGACGCGATCAAATCTTGTACGGAATATTTGTTGGTGCCCTTTTTGCATCTCCGTTTTCGATTGGTTCGTTTTCTATGACTCCAGAATGGACACTCGTGATTGCAAACCTGTTTGCGTATCTCGCGAGCTCAAAACAAGTGCTCAAACTCACGTTTAAAGAGACAAAAAAATGCACGGCACAGGTTTGTGATTTTACGTTTGTTCCCGATCAAAACGTTCAATTTATTCCGGGACAATTTTTGGAATGGACGCTACCCCTTACAAAAACAGATACACGAGGGAATCGTCGTTTTTTTACGATCGCCTCTTCTCCAAATGATGCAGAGATTCATCTTGGTGTTCGTATCGATTTGGAACATGGAAGTGCGTTTAAACAAGCTCTCACCAAAATGAACGAAGGAGACGTCATGTACGCTTCACATGCCGCTGGAGAATTTGTATTACCAAAAGATCCAGATCAAAAACTTGTTTTTGTCGCGGGAGGCATCGGCATCACTCCATTTTGGAGTATGATTAAATGGCTTTTTGAGACAAACCAAAAACGCGACATCATTTTATTTTATGCAGCAAATACAGAAAACGATTTTGTCTATCAACAAGAATTGAATGCGTGTGCTGATCAAATCGGGATGCGTATCGTGTATCTTGTCGGAAAACCATCTGTTGGATGGACAGGAAAAACAGGATATATCACACGCGAGATGATTGAATCGGAAGTGACTAATCCAACAACACGACAGTATTATTTTTCGGGCCCGCCAGCTATGGTAGAGAGCTATGTGAATCTTGTACGCTCGATAGGGGTGTCAAAACGAAACATTAAAACAGATTATTTTCCTGGGTTTTAAATGGAAAAAAGAGGCAGGGATTGACAAGTGTTGAAAAATAACGTAGTGTTTTTGGTCTCATGAATAAGGAGGTGAATCATGAGTGGTAAGCGAGATATTTTTTTTGAACCTGGTGTTGTCGGAGTCGATGATGACTTCGATGATCATCCGCCAAGACTTGAAGATTTTGACGAAGAAGTAGAACCTTCTTTCGAAGACGACGAAGACGACAAGGAAGACGAAGATGGCGATGAGGACGATGAAGAGACTGAGGATGAAGATGAAGACGGGGACGATTCGTCTGATGACGAGGACGACGACGATGAAGATGAGGACAATGAACACGAGCCTGAATTGAGATTTTCGCAAAATCGATTTCCGACTCGGCGTCATGATCATCACGATCCTATGGACATCGATGTCATTCGAACCCCGTGGCACGGAGGTGGATAATGCAATGCGTGTTTTGTGGAAACAAAAAGTTTCGAGAAAATCGCATTAAGTGTCAGATCTGTAATCGTTGTGAGCTTATTCACGCGTCACAGACACACATACCTCTTGGATGGGCGATTTTCATCGGAGGTATTTCAGGAGGCATCGTTCCTTATGACCTTGTGTTGCCGCATGTGGATCGACGATCGCCGATTGATGTGGCATCTGTGTTGTGCCTTGCAGCACAAATCGGACTTACGGGTCCATCGACGTTTCGGAAATTGCAAGAGGTCGAAGATGCGCTTTTTCCAAAATCACTGACGGTTCACTAACTGCCCGCTCTATTTTTAGAAGCGGGTTTTTGTTATCATGATTGGCATATGGAACGAACAACACCAGACAATGAAAAACTCATGGAAGAATGGGAAGCGAAACTCGCAAAGTCTGGCATGCCAAGCGAACCAAAACCTGACAAGGGAAGACAAGCTCTTGAGAAAGCGACCGAACTCGAAACGGGTCGTGTCGATGATGATAAACGTGTGATGCAGGAGCTGTATTCCTATTGGCTTTCCCGAGGAGAAGTTTCGTTTGGACATCATAAAACGATTGCTCAATCTATTGAGCAACGAATGGGGCTTCCGTCTGGAACGATCGACGAATCTCTGATTAAAGATGCAGAAGAAGAGGTTGCGCGTGCACAAAGGGAGGCACGAAAAATTTTTCAGCGTATAACTATTTAAAACCCATCGCTTGCGTATTCCCCAAGACTTCTTCCAGGAATTCGCACAGAGCTTGAAAAAACATTTCCGCATTTTTCAGAAGAAAATTTGGAACAAATTTTGATGCGTGTACAGTAAACCATTATGGTAAAACAAAAAAAATCGTTCTTTTCAAGACTTGGTCCAGGGTTTATTACGGGTGCGGCAGATGATGATCCGTCCGGCATCGCGACGTATTCACAAACAGGCGCACAGTTTGGATATTCCCAGCTTTGGACGGCGTTTTTTTCTTTTCCGCTCATGTTAGTTGTTCAAGAAATGTGCGGCCGTATTGGGATGGTGACAGGAGAGGGGCTTTCAGGCGTGATTCGTAAACATTATTCTCGAAAAATTTTAGCCATCGCCGTGACGCTTTTATTTATTGCGAACACCATCAATATCGGAGCGGATTTAGGAGCGATGGCAGCGGCAACCCAACTGATCTTTGGACAGTCATTTTTGTTGTGGTTGTTTGTGATAACGGGTGTGATTTTATTTTTGCAAATTTTTGTTCCGTATAAAAAATACGCCGTCATTTTAAAATATCTCACTCTTTCACTTTTTGCGTATGTGTTTACGGTGTTTGTTGTACGTCAAGAGTGGGGTGAGATTTTTTGGTCAACATTGATTCCATCATTTTCTTTTCAAAAACACG
>CAYHWG010000064.1:0-4437 GCA_964360375.1 uncultured Gammaproteobacteria bacterium
CCGGATTGAAAAAACCACTTTTCAGCCACTTTGCATAAATTTCATCTTCGTACGATTTAGATTCATACGCTTTTGGCATTTCTGTATTCGACATAATAACTGAAGTGTACGAAAAAACCGTCTGTTTGGCAATTTTATCCACTCCCTTTTCTCTATCTTACGACATTCAACAAAATGTCATATGTATACTGCGTCATCCCGACGAAGGAGGGATCTCCCTCCGATACGCATCTAAAGGGAGATTCTTCACCACATAGAAAATGTTGTGGTTCAGAATGACGCAAGGGGAAAATCGAATAAGTGTGACATGTTTGCTAATTACGACACAGACTCGTTCGTTTGATTGACAAAAAGGCTATTTTCCCCAACAATGCGGGAAGTGCTCTCTACAACTGAAGGAAAAACCAATGACACACAAACACATCTCGTCTCCCCCCTCTTTCACAAGCCATGCCTGCCGGCAGGCAGGGAGGGGGCTAGGGGGTGGTCACATTCTAATTTTCTCTGTGATAGCGAGCGCATTGCTTGGCTGTCAAAAAATCTCGCCGTTCATCTCAAGTATGATGGCGAAAGATCGCATGGATTTTGACAAAGATGGCGTTCCGAGGCCGGATGATTGCGATGATCGGGATCCAAAAGTCGGCATCCCTGAATGGTATCGCGATTTGGACGGTGACGGGTTTGGCAAAGGCTCAAAAATCGTTCAATGCGTAAAACCGTCTGACGCAGTCGAAAACAACAAAGATTGCGATGACACAAAAAAAGAAGTTCACCCAAGCGGTGTTGAGCTCTGCAACAAAATCGACGAGGATTGCAACGGAGTCACGGACGAAAACGCTTCGACCGGACTTTACTACGATCACGATCAAGACGGGTTTGGCGGCAAAGAACAAATTCTGGGCTGCAGCATTCCAGCAAACGCAACTGCGACAAACAACGATTGCGATGATTTCAGCAAATCGATCTATCCAAAGGCAGTCGAAATCTGCGACAACAAAGTCGATGAAGATTGCAACGGTGTGATCGATGACGCACAAAACGCAAAACAACTGTTTCTCGATTCAGACCAGGATGGATACGGAAAAAAGAGTGTGTCCATCTACTCCTGTGCTACACCCACGCAATACGTTTCTGACAAAACCGATTGCGACGATAACGCAACAAGTACACATCCAAACGCCCCAGAGATTTGTAAAAATGGAGTCGATGACAACTGCAACGGAGTCACAGACACCGATGCAAAAGAAGTTCTCTGGTACAAAGATGCGGATGGAGATCTCTACGGCGACCCAACCAACACAACCCAATCCTGCTCGCCCCCACAAAGCTTTGTTGGCAACAACAAAGATTGCAACGACGGCAACCCCCTGGTCAAACCAGACGTCGCTGAAATCTGCAACAATGGCGTCGACGACAACTGCGATGGCGGGGTGAATCAGTGTAAACTATCTGGAACAATATCTGTTGCAACTGCTCAAACAAAGATTTACGGAAATGCAAGTAATCTTTTTCTTGATTCAGTTTTTTTTGCAGATATAAATGGTGACAAAAAAACTGACATTATCGTTCCTGCTAAACTCGACAATACTGCTGGCTCAGAGGCTGGTGCTGTCTATGTTTTTTTTGGTCCTGTTTTGAATAAAAACATATCGCTTGATGAGGCGGATATTAAGTGGGTTGGCGAATCCAAAAATAATCAAGCTGGATACAGTGTCAGTGCAGGAGATATCAATGGTGATGGTAAAGATGACATTTTTATTGGTTCACCGTCAAATAACAATGTTGGTGCTGTTTACCTTATGCTTGGGTCAAGCAATCCAAAAAACAACAACCTTTCTGAAGCAGATGTAAAATGGTTCGGAGAGTCAAGTGGCTATGTCGTAGGTGGAAGTATTTCTACTGGAGATATAAATGGGGATGGTAAAGCTGATGTGATGATTGGTACACAAGGAAGTAAACTTGGTAAAATATATCTTTTGTTTGGATCTGCAAACTCTATCGGCAAAAACTTGTCTGGGGCTGATGTGATATGGACCGGAGAATTTTTAAATGACAGTACAATTTTTCGCGCGCACAGTGCAAATATTAATGGGGACAACACCGATGATATAATCATTGGTGTTCCGAACAACAGCGAAACAAATGCGTCCGCTGGCTCTATTTATCTCGCTTTAGGATCCATGAACCCGAATGGTGGAAACATTTCTACTTTAACAAAATGGACAGGAGAATCAATAAATGATCATGCGGGATTGTACTTGGATTCTGGTGATATAAATGGTGATGGTAAATATGAAATTCTTGTCGGTGTACCCGAAAAATATAACATTAAAAAAGAAAAAAATGTAGGTACCGTGTACTTGATTCATGGATCCACAAATCCATCTGGTGGATCACTTTCTGAATCAAATGCAAAATGGTTCGGCGAAAATCAAAATGATAATGCCGGATTCTGCATAAGCAGTGGGGATGTTAATAAAGATGGAAAATCTGATATTCTAATAGGTGCACCTTTAAACAACAATGCTGGAATAGATTCTGGTGTTGTTTATTTAATTCTTGGGTCCACGAATCCATCTGGTGGATCACTTTCTGAATCAAATGCAAAATGGTTCGGGACGTCAAACAATCAATTTGGAAGGGGTTGTAGTTTAAAAGGTGATGTAAACAATGACGGAAATAAAGACATTGCCATGATAGCGCCTTATTACGGCACAAAAAATATAAACAGCGGAATAATTTTCATCTTTCACGGTCTCGGTTTCTAGATTTCAAATTCTTTCTCAAACCCCACATTTAGTGAGGGTTTTTATTTTCCTGTGATAAATGTATAGGCTGTTTTAGGCGACACGACAGAAAATGAAGCGTCAGGATAGGCTTGCAAAAAAGCTTTTGGACTTGCAGATGCTTTTTCTGTATTCCACTTAAACTCTGTGGCAAATAATTTCCCTTCCCTATTTTAAAGATAATCCACCAAAACCATCATATTCAATTGAATATGTAAAGTTGATAGTGTCAAATTCAATGAAAAAACTCTGTTGTCAGCCATTGACGCTTTGTGGATTGCGGGATAAAGTGCTTGATTCCTTATGGCACTTCAGCAATCTCAGCAAATTTTTGAAGCGATTAAACGGAGCAATTATCCGCTTATTTGCGTTCCTTCGGGTGCTGGGGCGGACTCTTATGCTTCTGCGATCGGCATGGCAAAAGTGATTGAAAAGTTAAAATCCGGCGGAGCTGGATCCCTGCCCGACCGGCAAGCGGGCGGATCCGACGGAAAACCGATGATTGTGGCTGCTGATGGGAAGGCGCCAAAAAATATTGAATTTCTTTCTGGTCACGAACAGATTCAACCCAAGATAGAAAACTTGCGACGCTTTGTGATTGAACTTGATGCAAGTAAAACAAAGGTGGATGAACTCACGTATGAAATGAAGGAGGATAAACTGTTTGTCTATCTCTCACCTAAAAAAGGGTTTTGGAACGCACAAGATGTTCGAACATCCACATCTGGTTATAAACACGATCTGATTATCTGTATCGGATCGCCGGATTATGAATCATGTGCGCATCTGTATTCAGAAAACACAGACTTCTTTTTTCGTACACCTGTTATCAATATTGATCACACGCCTGAAAACGAACATTATGGACAGATGAATATGGTTGACTTAACCGCATCTGCCTGTGGAGAAGTCTGTCATGATTTGATCGAGTCGATCGAGCCAGGGCTCATGGATGAAGAGATTGCAACCGCGTTTTTGACCGGCATGATCGCGAAAACAAAAAGTTTTAAAACAAAAAATGTCACGCCAAAAACGTTGCAAACCGCAAGCAAGCTTATTGCACACGGAGCTAAACGAGAACATATCATTCAACATTTGTATCGCACACGATCCGTTGCCACGTTGCGCGTATGGGGTCGCGCGCTTGCACGATTAAAAACGGATGCGTCCTTGCATCTTGTCTGGACTCTCCTTTCTCAACAAGACTTTTTACACGCAGGTGCAGAAGAGCATGACCTTCATGATGTGATCGACGAACTCCTCTCAACATCTCCGCACGCACGTGTCGTTGTTTTGCTGTACGAAAACAGCAAACGCGAGATTGTCGCCATTGTGCATGTGGAACGTCCTTTGGACGCAATTGCTCTATGTGCTCCATTCAACGCCGCGGGAACACGAGAAGAAGTCAGACTCTTGTTTGCAAATAAACAAATCGTACAGGTTGAAAAAGAGTTGATCGAGCATATACGAAAACAATGTTCACATCTTATTTCTCAAATGTAGTGAGATCGTTGAAAAACTCTCCGTTGTGTCATTGCGAGGAGGAGCCTTGCCTGCCGTCTGCCTGCCGGTAGGCAGGGCAGGCAGGTCATCGACGACGCAGCAATCTTTTTGTACGAAATTCAAGGATTGCTTAGTCGTCGAACTCCTC
>CAYHWG010000065.1:0-4392 GCA_964360375.1 uncultured Gammaproteobacteria bacterium
TCGTCGATGACCTGCCTGCCGGCAGGCAAGGCTCCTCCTCGCAATGACACAATTTAGAGTTTTTCAACGGTCTCATTGTCTCAAATACTTTTTTTTCTAAACCACTCTACGGTCTTTTTCAAACCCTCATCAAATTTTACGATCGGTTCCCATGCAAGAATCTCTTTTGCTTTTCTCGCATCAAGCGCGGAACGCATCACCTCACCTTTTGCGGCGGGAGCGTGACATGCGGGTAATTTGTATCCGGTTAGTTTTGATAATTTTCGAAACAAGGTGTTCACATCTGTCTCGCGACCCGTTCCGATATTGAATACGCCTGTCACATTCTTTTGCATGGCGAAAAGATTTGCACGGACCACATCATCGACAAACACAAAATCCCGTGTTTGTTTTCCCGTTCCGTTAATCAACGCTTGTTTTCCGGCAAGCATGCGTTCTGTAAAAATAGAAATAACGCCAGCTTCCCCTTTTGCATTTTGTCTCGGGCCAAACACATTTGCATAACGCAAAGCGACAAACGGAAGTTTGTACGCGTGTTGCATGAACATAAAATACATTTCAGATGTGCGTTTACCGATTCCGTATGGAGAGATTGGATCAGGAAAGATCTTTTCAGAAAATGGAACTTTTGGAGAGTCTGGATAGAGAGCGCCGCCGCTTGAAGAGAAAATAATTTTCTTCACACCAGCCTCCACAGCCGCTTTGAGTAGACGCAAACTTCCCATAATGTTTACTTCCGCATCATAAATCGGATTTTCAACAGAAGTGCGAACATTAATTTGTGCGGCCAAATGAAAAATCACATTCGGCTTCACCTTTTTTACATACTCGACAAACGCCGGAGAATTGATCGAACATTTGACGAATGTCGCGTTTGGATTCACATTGTTTTTATTTCCCGTCGATAAATCATCCACCACATACACTTTGATGTGACGACGAATAAGAGCATCGACAAGATGCGAGCCAATAAATCCAGCACCGCCCGTAACGAGAGCTGTCGTATATTTCATAGCACACTTGCGTCATCCTGAGCGGAGCGAAGGATCTCCCATCGACTTAAGTACGCTCGAAGATCCCTCCTGCGTCGGAATGACGCATCGGGAGAATTATTCCTCATTTCCTTTCTCAAATCTATCCGACTTCTCGAGTTCCCGTCGCAAATAACCTTCCATGAACGGTTCAAGATCTCCGTCGAGGACAGCATCCGTGTCTGTTGATTCATGATCTGTACGGTGATCTTTTACCAAATGATACGGGTGCAAAACATACGAACGAATTTGGTTTCCCCATTCGGCAGAGTGATATTCGCCGCGCAGTTCGCCTTTCTTTTTTGCGAGCGCTTCTACTTGCAGTTGATGCAACTTCGCTTTCAAAATTTTCATGGCCGTCTCTTTGTTTTGAATTTGTGAACGTTCATTTTGACAGGCGACCGAAATTTTTGTCGGCAAATGCACGATGCGTACAGCGCTGTATGTTGTGTTGACGCTCTGACCACCTTTTCCACCGGCAAGATAGGTGTCGATGCGCAAATCTTTTGGATCAAGTTCAATATCAGTCACATCATCAAGTCCCGGAATGACTTCGACAAGCGCAAACGTAGTGTGCCGCATCTTTTCTGCATCAAATGGAGAAATGCGCACGAGGCGATGGACTCCGGCTTCCGATTTCAAATATCCGTACGCGTATCGTCCCGTCACGCGAACCATCACGCTTTTGATCCCAACATCCTCGGCGCGCGATTCATCAAGAATCGTCATCTCGAACCCTTTTTGTTCCGCAAATCGCGAATACATGCGAAGCAACATCTGCGACCAATCCTGCGCCTCGGTACCACCACTTCCCGCGTGGATCGATAAAATCGCTGCAGATCCATCATGCTCGCCGGAAAACAAAATGGCGAATTCGAGTTTTGCAAATTGTTGTTCGAATAATTCAAGTTTTGGCGCGATTTCAGACTCCGCCGACTTATCACTCTGATCCGCCGACAATGTGGCAAACTCAAGCAAATCCTCAACATCTGTGATAAATGTTTCCCATTGCAAAAGCTCAGCACGCAAATCCGCGGCTTGTTTGCTCACAGTCTTCGCTTGTTGCGTATCATTCCAAAATTCTGGCGAAGACATCTTCACCTCAATCGCGGAGAGTTCCGTTTTAACCGTATCAAGGTCAAAGATACCTCCATGTCGTGCTCACACGCTCCCGGAGGGCTTGAATTTTTTTAATCAATTCGTTCATAAAATTATTTTCTCTGTGAAAAATCATAGCAAAAAAACGAGATTCTCGCGAATCTCGTTTTTTTGTCTATCTTGACAGTTGTCTATCTTGTCAGTGAGACCGTTGAAAAACTCCAAATTGTGTCATTGCGAGGAATTCGATGACGAAGCAATCCTTTTATTTTCGAAGAAAAGATTGCTTCGTCGTCGATGACTCCTCCTCGCAATGACAAAAAGATGAGTTTTTCAACGGTCTCTCAGTAGGGCACCCCTACCTATTTAATACATTCCGCCCATTCCTCCGCCCATGCCGCCTCCGGATGGTGCGGGGTCTTCTTTCTTTGGAATTTCTGTGACAGCTGCTTCTGTGGTGATAATCATGATCGCGATTGATGCGGCGTTTTGAAGCGCGGATCGTGTCACTTTTGCTGGATCAATGACACCTGCCAATACAAGATCCTCGTACACATTTGTTGCGGCGTTGTAGCCAAACGATGCTTCGCCCGCTTTCACACGTTCAGCAACGACAGATCCGTCCGCGCCCGCGTTTTGCGCAATCAATCGAAGCGGTTCTTCGAGTGCTCGACGCAAGATATCAAGTCCGATGCGTTCATCGCCTTCCGCGTTCACTTGATCGAGTGATTTCATCGCACGGACAAGGGCAACCCCTCCGCCTGGAACGATTCCTTCCTCAACAGCAGCTTTTGTTGCAGCAACAGCGTCTGTGATGCGATCTTTCTTTTCTTTCATCTCCGTTTCTGTTGCAGCTCCAACTTTAATGATCGCAACCCCTCCGCCGAGTTTAGCGATGCGCTCTTGGAATTTTTCTTTTTCAAAATCGGATGTTGCTTGTTCAAGTTGTGTGCGTAATTCCTTTACGCGATTTGCAACCGCTTCTTTATCGCCACGACCATCGACGATCGTCGTCAAATCTTTATTGGAAATAACTTTACGAGCACGACCGAGATCCGTGAGTTCGACAGATTCAAGTTTCAACCCGAGTTCTTCTGTGATCAATTTTCCACCCGTGAGAATTGCAATATCTTGCAACATGGCTTTGCGACGATCTCCAAAACCTGGAGCTTTGATCGCAAGGGTGTTAAAAATTCCACGAATTTTATTGACGACAAGTGTTGTGAACGCTTCACCGTCGACATCTTCTGCAATAATCACCAATTCTTTTTTTCCGGTGACCGCAACTTTCTCGAGGATTGGCAAAATCTCTTGAATGGAGGAAATCTTTTTGTCTGTGATGAGAATAGAAATATCTTGATATTCCGCTTCCATGCGCTCCTGACTTGTAATCATGTACGGAGACACATATCCGCGATCAAATTGCATTCCAGCAACCACTTCCACTTCCACACCGAACGATTGCGATTCTTCAACAGTAATCACGCCATTCTCACCAACTTCTGCCATCGCTTTTGCAATCATGGCTCCAATCTCCGCATCGTTTGCAGAAATAGATGCGACTTTCTCAATCTCTCCACCTTTTATTGGCGTGGCGATTTTGGTTTTGATTTCGTTCACAATCGCCTCCACACCTTTTTCAATTCCACGTCGAAGATGTTGTGGATTTGTTCCGGCCGTCACATTACGAAGACCTTCACGTACGAGAGATTGTGCCAAAACGGTTGCTGTTGTTGTTCCGTCACCAGCAACATCGTTTGTTTTACTTGCAACTTCTTTCACAAGCTCCGCACCGAGATTCTCAAGTTTGTCTTCCAATTGAATTTCTTTTGCCACGGTCACGCCATCTTTTGTGACAATCGGTGAACCGTATCCGCGTTCAATAATCACGTTACGTCCTTTTGGACCAAGCGTTACTTTGACGGCGTCTGCGAGTTTATCGACACCGCGCTTTAGCGCTGCGCGAGCATCTTCATGATACGTAATTTGTTTGGACATATTTTTTATTCAACAATCGCCATCACATCTTCTGCGCGAATGACGAGAAATTCAACACCATCTATTTTGATTTCATCTGGTGTATATTTTTTAAACAAAACAGTCTGACCGACCGTGCAAGGCATTGCTGAGCGAGAACCTGTTTCTAATTCTCGTCCAGGACCAACCGCAATCACCTCACCGCGTTCTGGTCTTTCTTTATAAACCGTTTCCGGAATAATAATCCCGGCCGCTGCCAGACGTTCCCCCTTCACAGCTGTGACAA
>CAYHWG010000066.1:0-4045 GCA_964360375.1 uncultured Gammaproteobacteria bacterium
CAGAGATCGCTCCACAAAAAGATCTGTTTGATTGGACACAACTTGATCATGTGATGCGTGTGTCAGAAGAACAGGGCGTTAAATTGACTCTCGTGATTGGACGAAAAGTTCCACGTTGGCCAGAATGTTATGTGCCAGATTGGGTACAAAAATTATCCGTATCGGAACAACGGACAGAAACATTGTTGATGATGCAGGCTGTTGTGAATCGTTATAAAAATTCTTCTGCTTTGGATAGATGGCAGGTAGAAAACGAACCATTTTTTTCTTTTGGGGTTTGTCAAAAATTCAGCAAACAGGAACTGACAGACGAGATCAATCTTGTTCGACGTCTTGACGCGCGGCCGATTCAACTTACGGCAAGTGGCGAAATGGAGTTATGGAAGACTGTTGCAAAACAGGCGGACATTCTCGGAATTTCTCTTTATCGAAAAACATGGAATCGTGTGTTCGGATATTTTACCTATCCTTTTCCTCCGGAATTTTATTCTCTGCGTGCTAAGTTGCTTGAAAAATTAGGAAAACCGATCATTGTTTCTGAATTACAAGCGGAACCTTGGTTTTCTGAATCGTTCAAAAATAAACCACATGTGTATTGGTACCAAACATTTACGGCAGAAGATTTTGAAGAACAAATTGCATTTGTAAAACAGACACAGTTGAGCGAAGCGTATTTTTGGGGTGTTGAATGGTGGGCGTACATGCATGAACAGAACGATGATCGCTTGTGGAATGTTGCGAAAGAAGTTTTTTCTAAACAATAATCGTGCGTATGTCTTCTAAACATTCTTTTGATGTAATTGTGATCGGTGGAGGTTCGGCAGGCTTATCGGCCGCACACGCTGCGCGATCTTTAGGGGCACGCGTTTGTTTGATTGAAAAAGGGAACCTTGGAGGAGAGTGTCCGAACGATGCGTGTGTCCCATCGAAAGCTTTGTTGCGGGCTGCAAAATTTTATCGCTCGCTGCAAGATGCTAAACGGTTTGGTTTTCAGATCACTGCTCCTGTTGTTTCATTTTCAGAAATCATGCGTTACCGTGATGTGGTGGTCGAACGTGTGACAGGAGGACAAGAAGAAAATATTTTTGCGAAACAGTTAAAAGCAAGTTCTATCGATATCCGTTTCGGAGTAGCTCATTTTGAAGATGAACATCTTATCTCTGTAAACGGTGAACAAATTTATGGAAAATCGATCGTTCTTGCGACGGGCTCGGTTGATTTTGTTCCTCCTATTCAAGGACTTGCCTCTATTCATTTCTTGACATGGAAAGATCTTTTTTCTAAGAAACGGCAACCAAAATCACTTGCCGTGATCGGTGGAGGTCCTGTTGCTTGTGAGATTGCAACATTTTATGCAACGTTTGGAACGCGCGTTGTTCTGTTACAAAGTGCATCGCGTATATTACATCGTGATGATGAAGATTGTTCTTTGGTCGCGGATGAACAAATGAGACGTTTAGGAATTGAGATCATAACAAACGCCACAGTCACAGAAGTGATTGATGGACGTGGCGGTGTGTATGGAGTAAAAGTCGATGTGCATGGGACACAATCAATGCATGCGGTAGAACAGATCGTGCTTGCGGCAGGAAAACGGATGCGAACAGAAAATTTAGGTCTTGAAGATCTTTCGTTTGACTATAATGAACTTGGTTTTTTGAACACTTCAAATGATCAACAAACATCCCTTCCGCATATTTTTGCTGCAGGGGATGCAAATGGAGGACAGATGTTTACACACACGGCTCATGAAGAAGGATCCGTTGCTGGGTTCAATGCAGCGCGATGTGCATTGAAAAAAAGAATTTCAAAACGTTTTGTTGATGAGCGTGTGGTTCCTCGTGTGACGTTTACGGAGCCGGAAATTGCGTCTGTTGGTGCGACGGCAGAAGAGGTGAAAAAAAAATTCGGACAGGTGGCGGTTGGGCGAGTGGAGCTATCAGAACTTCATCGATCTTTTACAGATCATGAACCGATTGGATTTATGAAACTTGTTGCGCATCCAAAGTCGCATAAGATTTTAGGTGGACACATCGTCTCGGCACATGCAGGAGAAGTGATTCATGAAATCGCACTTGGGATATTTTTAAACATTACCGCAGAAAAACTTGCATCCATGATCCATGCCTATCCCACGTATTCAGAAGGAGTGAGGATCGCAGCTTCGCGTATGAAAACGATTTAATCGGATCTTTCTGTATGTCACGGATGATGCATTTCATTTTTTTATCGAGATGTTTGAATTTGCTTCCTGAAGAGTATCTTCCTTCCGAGATAGGTGTTTTTGGTTTACCGGATGATTTTTTACAAGCCTTTCTCAAAAAACGTTTCAAAAAAGCTTCTGTGACTTTTTGTGAAAACATTCCGAACGGGAAAACGTTTGATGTTTTGTTCGTGAATGGACCGTATGATCCACTCGTTTTAAAATCCGTTCTTGCCTGTGATGGATATCTTTTATTCCTTCATCCAACACACGATTCGTTTGATCCTATTTTCTCTTTGTTTGGAACGACTTCTTTTTTTCATCGACGTTGTTTTTTCTTTCGTCACTTTGGACAAGGACAGATTGGAGATCCGATGCCGGAAGGGTATCAAGATCGCCAGCAATCAAAAATAAATCTAGAAACAAGTGTTCGTGCCTCAACCCTTCTCACGTTGGTTGGAAAAACCGGTTGTATCGGAATACGGAGTCAAATAGGACCGTTTGTGTCAGAAGAATATGTTTCTGATGCGGAGCCGGTTCTCGAATCATTTTCCATTCCTCGCCTGATTAAATGGCAACCAATGACGGTGTTGAAAAAAAAAGGATGGTCACGAAATATTCTGTTGGGGCGTGGATATCAAAAAGGTGTTGGAGTGGTTTTGTCAGACGATCAAGATGTTTATTGGAAAGATTGGTCGAAACATGCAAAACGACATCGTGAAAAAAGTTTGAAGGACGATCGTTACGAGATCATGGATGTCACACTTGATGATTTTGCGCGTGCTTATCATGCATCCAAAAAATTGGAATGGTTGACCCGCACGGGTTTTGTTCGTGTTTTGAAGTTTCATACGACAAACCAACCGGATGTTGTTCGGTTATTTGGTACACGCGATAAACAAACAGGTATGATTGTTGCCGGACTCGCGGTCCTTCAATATGATGATATCCATCAGTCGTTTCATACGGTTTCATTTATTCGCGATGATGTACGTCACACTTCTGTGGGAGTTGGACTCATTGATCATTGGTATCGACGTGGAATTGCAGAGGGAATTCAGTTTTTTAATTTTGGTATTGTTTGGAGAGAAGGGGACCCGAGCGCGTGGAAAGGGTATTCGAAATTTAAGCGTCAATTTCATCTCTATTTAATTTGTTACCCAAAACCCATGATGAAATTTATTTGGGGTGGAAGAAAAAAAACGGTATGACTTTATTTTTTATCATTGTTGTGATTACAGCTCAATTTTTCTTGTTGATTCTTCTTCTCGTTTTATTTTATTGGATGTTGCGTGGACTGTTCGGAATTCCATGGATTCGAACGCGACACATTTTTTCAAAAGCGATGTTAGATCTCGCAGAGGTGCGTCCGAATGAAACGGTTGTGGATTACGGATGCGGGGATGGAGCGATTGTGATTCATGCGGCAAAGACGTACGGAGCAAAGGGGATTGGATACGAATATTTATTTTTGCTTGTTCAATACGCAAAGTGGTGTGTATGTTTTTCTGGAGTTCAAAAACGTGTTTCAATTCAATACAAAAATTTTTTAAGCGGGGAGAAACTCCCAAACGCAAATGTTGTTTGTATCTATTTGTTTCCTGAGGTGAATGCAAAATTAGAGCCATTGCTCCTTCGTGATTATGCTCCAGGGACACGCGTTGTCTCTCGTGCTTTCACGTTTCCAACCCTGAAGGAGACAAAATCAATTGTCATAAACGGAGAGACTATTCGGTTGTATGTGATTTGAGAGCGTGTGTTAGAGATCGTTGCAAAACTCATCTTTTTGTCATTGCGAGGAGTTCGACGACGAAGCAATCCTTGTATTTCCGGAGAAAAGAT
>CAYHWG010000067.1:0-4008 GCA_964360375.1 uncultured Gammaproteobacteria bacterium
CAGGGACAAAGTAGTTGGTATATGCGAGTGTATTGACCACGTTCCAATCAAGTGAAGACTTTGGGTATTTTTGAACAATTTTACAAATTTTGCGATGGCTGCTTTCTCAAGGGCGAGATTGCGTTTTACCGCCTTACATCCAACATCTTTTACACATTTTACAGCCTCAAGCTCAATCGCGGACTTTGGAGCATGGCCCAAAACGACTTTTACTGCAGCAACAGCATCTTTATCGGTAATCATCACAGCAGATCCACCACCCGAAGATGGGGTTGCGGGTGTTGCTGGTGTTGCAACTACCGGAGGAGGTGTCACAACAACTGGTTTTGCTCCGTTAATAGACACGAGAACTGATCCAAGAGCACTTGGATTGATGTTTTCTGTTCCGTCTTGAATGAGTTTTGAACTGCTCAAAACAGAAATCTTTGGCGCACCTGTCGCAAGGGCTTTAAAGGTGACTGTTCCGATCACGCCGGATGATGTCACGGGAGTTCCAAACTTATAGGCACCATAACTTAACGTGCCTGCCTTGTTGTCTATTGAGTTTGATGGCGACAAGTTTGGAAATAACGTTCCAAGATTAAAGGACGTTGCCGAAAGCAATGTCGCATCATAGGAAAGATCTACGCGCACAGTATCGATGGATGCGCCGCCCGCATTCATCTGAACGGTGATGTTAAAACTGTCTCCAGACTTCACGGACTCGCTTGCAGGCATCAAAGTGAGCGTCCCGGACCCGGCCGCGAGAACCGGAAGGATGCCAACGTTTGCAAACGCAAACGCCATGGAAAGAAAAATGGCGGCAAATTTTTTCATACGAAAAAAATTTTAACTTTCGAAATTAAATGAAGTTGACGTGGGCACGTCAAAAAGTTTGATAAAAGTATAACATGTTGCTTTATGAGAAACAAAAGAAAACTGTGTATAAATAATTGTTTGAGTGCAAACAAGACCGTTTAAAAACTCTAAATTGTGTCATTGCGAGGAGGAGTCATCGACGACGAAGCAATCTTTTTGTTCAAAATGCAAGGATTGCTTCGTCGTCGAACTCCTCGCAATGACAAAAAGATAAGTTTTTCAAC
Source organism: uncultured Gammaproteobacteria bacterium (assembly GCA_964360375.1). GTDB lineage: Bacteria > Patescibacteriota > Patescibacteriia > UBA9934 > GWF2-40-263 > XYB2-FULL-45-11. The sequence goes on from CAYHWG010000067.1 coordinate 1,083, forward strand.
GATCTTTATAATGTACCTCAAGCAATTCTCTTAACCGTGTTATACTGACGTTCATATGAACATTCAGGAGGATTCGATCAACTCACCTCATGGGGAGATCTTTTCATTTCTTAAATTGCAGCCGCAACTTTTTTTTATTGATCCATTTTTAACATCTCATCCGAAGGCAGAGTTATTTTTGGTTGGCGGAGCTGTTCGCGATTTTCTCCTCGCCAAAAGTGGGTCTACCATGGATTTTGATTTCGTCATTCGCGGTTTGTCCGCACAAAAAACAGAAGATTGGTTTCAAAAACATGGATCCATAGAAAAAACGGGGCAAAAATTCGACGTATTTAAATTCATGCCAACAGGATTCGACACAAAAACGACCTCCTTCATCGACATCGCTCTCCCACGCACAGAATCCCCTCTTCCAAATTCTCTCGGCGGATATCGCGATTTCGAATCTCATTCAGATCCGTTCCTTCCAATCGAAGACGATCTCGTTCGTCGAGATTTTACGATAAACGCCATGGCGTTTAATCTCCGAACGGACGAACTCATAGATCCATTTCTCGGAAAAGCTGATTTGAAATCAAAAACGCTCCGTGCTGTCGGAAACCCCTCAGATCGTTTTCACGAGGATCTGACCCGTATTTTGCGAGGAATTCGATTCGCTTCACAACTCGATTTCACGATCGAGCCACATACATGGAACGCCATGAAACGAGGCGTAAAGCACCTCAATCGATTACGAAAATGCGACCCGCCTCAATCCGCGACTTGCATGGGCGAAGCCTATGCATATGTCGTTGCACGAGAAGTCATCGGTGATGAATTATCAAAAGCGTTTGCCGCAAATCCTGGGACGACGGCTCGATTGCTTCTTGAAAGCGGAGTGCTTGAAGAATTATTTCCAAGCGTCTGGCACCATGTTCAAGTGAATCCACACCATTTAGATTCGTTGTATAAACTCTCCGCCCCTTCAAAAAAAGATGTTGTGGATAATCAACTGGAACAGGCGGTCATTTTACTTTTGCGAGGACTCTCAGAAGACGAAGCAAAAACAACTCTTTCGTCTACCGGACTCGACACGATCGAAAAAACATCCCCGCGTCGTATCGATCAAGATCGTGTGCTTTGGGTTTTACAAAAACTTTCGCAAACACACACACCCGACACGATTGCAAACATGCGCGCCTCACAATTTGAAAAACAATTTATGAGCGCCCACGGAAAAATTCACACAGATATTTTGAAACACCTTGGAAATCCATCTGTCTTACAAGCAATCCAAAATAGACACACAGAAATTTGTAAACATTGGGATTGCGAAAAACACGAAATCATTCCCGCTCTCATTTCTGGTGAAGACATCACACATCTCGGAATTCCAGAAGGCCCGCGTGTCCGCGAACTTCTCGAGTCCGTGCGCGATCATCAGCTCGATGGACACATTCTCACGCGCGAAGCGGCAATAAAATTTGTGAAAACATCGATGGAATGAACAAAAAATAAGATGATTTATCTTATTTTTATTGTTTTTTCCACTCGCCTAAAATTAATTTCTCTTTTTTTCTTCGAGTCCATCCTTTCAACTGCACTTCTCGACGTCTTGCACAAACGAAAGAATCATAAATTTCAAAATAAACAAGTAAGAATGGGTTTCGAACCGCTGTCCAACATGAGGCGTCACCCTTTTTATGTCTCAATAATCTTTGTGAAATATCTTCCGTGCAACCGACATAATACGAATGATCTGAACATTCAAGAATGTAAACAAAAAAATGCCCTTGCGCACATTCTACATATTCAGCTTCTTTGTGAAAAAACATACACAACCCATTAAATCACGCGGTCGAAGACCATGAGCGATTGTAAACAACTCATGTGCGGGCCCTTCGACAGGCTCAGGGCATTCGACTACCATCATTAAAAAATGATGGTAGTCGAATGGTGGGCGATACTGGACTCGAACCAGTCACCTCCACAATGTCAATGTGGCGCTCTAACCAAGTGAGCTAATCGCCCATGAAAACTTATCGAAGTGTATGAAAAATTGATGAAACAGTCAAGAATCAAAAGACCTTCCTTCTTTTTAACTATTTATAGGTCTGTTCATTTCGAACGGAAATGGATTCAATTACCACGTGTTTATTTCCATAATCAATGGAAAAAATAATTCTAAAATCTCCTACCCGAATCCGATAAAAAGGTGAATGAACGAGTCGTTTTACATGCAACCCCTTAAGACTTCCACTCTGAAGAGATTCGAGAATGGCCAATAATTTTTCACGATCTGCCTTTTTTGCTTTTCGCAAGAGCTTTTCGATCTTATCCATAAAACAGGCTACAGTGTGCGTTTCAATAGACGGATCAGCTGATCAACAGGAATTCCCTTCCCTTCATGATCGCGCTTTGCGTCAAAAACCGTTCTCCAGTTCTCGTCTTCAAGTGATTCAATCTCAAGTGGGGCAATAATAAGTGTATCGTCAACCTCTTTTATCGTATAACGATTCGCGGGAAACTTTTTTCGCCAGCGCATAGGCAACGTCACCTGACCCTTGCTCGTTGTTTTTACAATATTCATCATAGAAGAAATTCTTACATTCTTACTTTTCTACTTTATGACATATCGTCGTGTGAGTCAATAAAATAGTTTTTCTTAAAAAAACTTACTCTTACTTGCACGAATCAGGTGTGCGTCTATAGCTTCTTCATTTTTTGGTTCTTCCTCTGTTTCTTCCTGATCATTTGTATGAAGCAAAAACCAAGGTTTGGTTTTTGATTTTGAAAGACTCATGATCACATATCCTCCAAGAATTAATAAAATCATCCCGATAAGAAATGCTCCCACAATTCCGCCGAACCCGCACCCAATCACCGCTAACAGTGCTTTCGCTTTACTTGTTGAATCAATCGCGCACACACGTATAGCTTGCTCAAC
>CAYHWG010000068.1:0-3658 GCA_964360375.1 uncultured Gammaproteobacteria bacterium
TTGCTTCGTCGTCGAACTCCTCGCAATGACAAAAAGATGAATTTTTCAACGGTCTTTAATTGTTTTTATGGATATTGTAAAAAAAATTCCCGTTGGCATTTTGGGGGCAACTGGAAGTGTTGGACAAAAATTTATCGAACTTCTTTCAAATCATCCGTGGTTTGACATAACAACCCTTGCTGCATCCGAACGTTCTTTTGGGAAAAAATATCGTGAGGCGGCGCATTGGTTTCAATCATCTGAACTTCGAGCGGATATCGGTGAGATGCGCATGTCCGCCTGCGAACCAAATCTTCCGTGTCGTATTGTTTTTTCTGGATTAGATTCGGATGTGGCCGGTGACATTGAAACACGTTTTGCGGAAGCTGGTTATATTGTCATTTCCAATTCTAAAAATCATCGCATGGATGAAACGGTTCCACTTCTTATTCCGGAAGTGAATTCAGATCATCTCGATCTTGTGAGATCGCAATCTTTTCCAAACGGTGGAATGATTATTACGAATCCAAATTGCTCGACCGTCGGGCTCGCTCTTGCGCTCAAACCTCTTGTCGACCATTTCGGTGTTGAAAAAGTTTCTGTTGTGACGATGCAAGCGTTGTCTGGTGCCGGCTATCCAGGCGTTTCAAGTTTAGACATCATCGACAACATGATTCCATTTATTGGTGGGGAAGAACAGAAGATGGAAACGGAACCGTTGAAAATTTTTGGAACGATGATAGATGATCGAATTGTTCCGTCAAACATTCGTTTAAGTGCGTCCTGTAATCGTATTGCTGTTGTAGATGGACACATGGAGTGTGTTTCGTTATCACTTTCAAAAGACGTGAGCGCGGAAGACATCATCGATGCGTGGCAAACGTTTCGTACAGAACCACAGACATTAGAATTACCGAGCGCACCCACACATCCAACTCACTATTTTTTTGAAGAAAATTTTCCGCAACCTCGCAAACATCGTATGCTTGGAAATGGCATGACGGTTGCGATCGGTCGTTTGCGTCCTTGTCCGATTTTCGGATGGAAATTTGTTTTGCTTTCGCACAACACGATCCGCGGCGCAGCAGGTGGGGCGATTTTAAATGCGGAGTTACTCGTAAAAAAGGGGATGGTATGAAATATCAAAGTACGAATCGACACGCACCGATCGTGAATGCTCATGAGGCAGTGATGAATGGTCTTGCACCGGATGGTGGGTTGTATGTTCCGCGTGATGTTCCGAAACTCCCAGAATCGTTTTGGTTATCACTTTCTGATCGATCCTTGCAAGAAATTGGATTTGAAATAGCGAACGCGTATTTGTCCGAAGATGTTTCGGAGATCATTTTGCGTGACATTATTTCCAAAACACTTTCATTTGAGATTCCACTTGTTTCTCTCACAGAGCGCATTTCCATACTAGAACTGTTTCACGGGCCAACCCTTGCGTTTAAAGATGTGGGCGCACGATTCACTGCATGCCTCATGGGACATTTTGTTGAACGTGAGAATCGTGAGTTTACGATTCTTGTCGCGACGTCGGGGGACACCGGGAGCGCGGTTGCAAACGGATTTTATGGAGTTTCTGGAATTCGTGTGGTGATTTTGTATCCAAAAGGTCGTGTGAGTCCAATTCAAGAAAAACAGATGACGACCCTTGGCGGAAATATTTCCGCGCTTGAGATAGACGGATCGTTTGATGATTGTCAACGTTTAGTGAAAGAGGCTTTTTTGGATGAGGATTTAACAAAACGTTTTCGATTGACTTCCGCAAATTCGATCAACATTGCTCGATTGATTCCACAAATGTTTTATCACGTCCTTGCAAGAGCACGCTCAACGTGTGCACATCCACTTGTGATGAGTGTGCCAAGTGGAAATTTTGGAAATCTTACCGCGGGACTCATGGCAAAACGCATGGGGATGTTCGTTGATCGTTTCATTGCCGCAACCAATAGGAATGATGTCGTGCCTGCGTATCTTGAACACGGAATATTTACTCCACGCCCGTCTGTTCAAACCATTTCGAACGCCATGGATGTCGGCAATCCATCAAATTTTGTACGCATGCAGTGGCTGTTTGAAAATACTGTCGAAAGGATGCGTAAAGAAATCACTGGCGCGCGCGTTTCCGAAGAAGAAACAAGACAAACGATGCAAGAAGTTTTTGATCAGCATCACTATATTCTTGATCCTCATGGAGCCGTTGCATACACAGCACTAAAATCGTTTCTTGCGCTGCATCCGAACGAACACGGAATTGTTTTCGCCACGGCACACCCGGCAAAATTTCAAGATGTTGTTGAAGAAACGATTCATTCATCCGTTGAACTTCCTGTGGAACTTCAGGTGTGCCTCAAAAAAGAATCTCATTCCGTAAAGTTACCTCCAACGCTAACTGCATTGAAAACATGGTTGTGCTCTTAACAGGATGTTTTAAACAAACAAAAATATCGCCGTCACAGGCGATATTTTGAAATTAAGCGAAATTCTATTCAAGCCTTTATCTTCTTTGTGATTGCAACGTCAGTTGTGTGTCTTACGACACGTATCCAATCAATGTAATTGATCTCGACCTAGGATCTGATTTCCCGCCAAAGGCGGGACGATATCCCTAGAAAGGAGGTGATCCACCCACAGCTTCCGCTACGGGTGCCTTGTTCATGTATTTCCACGAATTACTTCGGGCATGGACTATATCTTCATCCCAGAACGATCTCTGGGAGCCGACGTGTAGTCTCTACGGGGCTAATCATTTTATATTTCATGCAAGGAATGATGAAAGGTTCAATAAGATTCATCATTTTACAAGTGGATTCCTTTTGAATATATAGCCGCCATCCGTTTTTATCTTTATGTAATGAGACATGAGATAGATCAAAATTTCTTTTCAAACAATCTTTCAATCGCTCCGTTTCTTGTTTGGTAAAACATTGCGTGTTGAGTATAAGACCGTCATTTCGATTTTTTGCTCCATCATCCATGAACCATACAGCCAGACTTATTGGATCAGTACAAACAGATTCAATATTTTCTGGAACCTTTTTTCGTCGACCTTCATAGAAAAGATCGCCGATGAAGGTTAATTCCGGATGACTAATGGTTCTGAATCTCCACGATTTTGTCTGTTGACGAAATGCTGGAGGTGTCAGAACAAGTGAAGAAAGTATTGCGTATTTCCATAAAACATATTCACGCTGTTTTTCGCATTGATCAATCTGCAATCTCAGATTGTTTTTTGAAAATGTGGGAATCAGAGAACCGTCTCCGAGCACCGTTCCAATAATACATGCGCGTTGTAAATCACTGAGCGTGATGGATGAACGCAATTTGTGAATCTGTTTTGTGTTCGCCATATTTTCTCACTTACAGCTTCCCTCGGTATTACCCTCTCCGAGAGTTGGAGTTGGGGCTTCACCGATACAGTCAGATTTTTTCATCGACATTGCTGTCGAGAGTCGCAACGTGGCCAGAATGACCATACGACTTCGTCCCTATTATCGATCCCACCTTCCGACGCCCTACGGCGGCGTTCGGGTGTTACCGACTCTCTTGACGTGACGGGCGGTGAGTACAAGACCCGAGAACGTATTCACGGCCACCTGATGATTGGCCGTTACTAGCGATTCCGTCTTCATGAGGTCGAGTTGCAGACCTCAATCTGTATTGAGGTAGGTTT
>CAYHWG010000069.1:0-3367 GCA_964360375.1 uncultured Gammaproteobacteria bacterium
CGTGACCCGGACGGCCGCCTGTGTGTCCGGTGCCTGTTCTTGCATGACGGTGCGTGGGACTGGTACTGCTACTGGCTCGACGATGGCTGGAGTTCCCGGCACCCGGCGGCGTCTCTCGCAAGCTAGTTCTTGGATCCTGTGCTACTCAGCGTCTTTTGTTCTTTGTCTCTTTAACCCTTTGCCCCCGTCTGTCTCAAACAGCCGGGGCTTTTGTTTTATGTTAGAATAAATTTGGATAGTAGGTTAAAGCTCGGCGGTTAAGGCTTTCGAGTGCCGAATTCTGGAATGTTTTGAATCAGAATTGTTTCGGGTACGCTTGAAACAAGTGTGTTCAGATCAATTTCAAAAATAACAGAAGCTTGGTGTATTGATTTGGCGGATTTTAGATCCCACATTCGATTCAGCTCGGAGAGTACCTGCCTGCCGGCAGGCAGGTTCGATGGGCAGTGTTACAGATGGATCAATACATATTTAGACGTGACCCGAACGGCAACCTGTACGTCCGGTACCTGTACTGGAATGACGGTGCGTGGAACTGGAACTACAACTACAACTGGCTCGACAATGACTGGAATTCCCAGAACCCGGCGGCGTCTCTCGCAAGTGTCCCTCAGCCCTAGGGCTTCAGTCACTTGTGTCTCTGTCACTTAGATCCTTAGTCCTTTGTACTAACTGCGTCGTAACTTATGTTGAAATCAACATTTGTTACGGCGCCTTTTTGTTTTGCTCAAATAAAATCTCGATGCATTTTACATCGAGATTGCGGGGACGCAGGCTAAAGCCCGCCCGCCCGAATGAATATTATCGGTCATTCGGGCGGGCCTGCGGCTACCCCTTATTTGAACATCCAAACATCTTCATTTTATGTCTCACCACCTTTGTCATGAGTTCTTTTGCTGGATTGAGAATTTCTCTTGGGTCTATGACATCGGGTTTATCGTGGAGAAATTTTCGAATGCCCGCGTCAAAGGCAATGCGCAAATCTGTATCAATGTTGACTTTGCAAATTCCAAGTGAGACAGCCTTTTTGATATGAGCATCCGAAACACCTTTTGCGGACGCAATTTCACAACCGTATTTTGTGCAAAGCGTTTTGATGTGTGCTGGAACGCCGGAAGCACCATGAAGCACAAGTGGGACAGAGACTCGCTCGGCGATTTTTTTAAGGCGCGCAAAATCGAGCTGCGATTCATGTTCATATTTGAACGCTCCGTGGCGTGTGCCGATCGCAATGGCAAGTGCATCGCATCCGGTTTTTTTCACAAACAGGGCAGCTTGTTCAGGACTTGTCAGATGTGCATCGCGTTCTTTTACATTCACAAAATCTTCAATGCCGGCGATCGCTCCAAGTTCGGCTTCAACAGAAATGTTTTTTTTATGTGCGCGCGCAACAATCTTTTTTGTTGCCGCGACGTTTTCTTCAAACGAAAGCGAACTTCCATCAAACATGACAGACGTGTACCAACCGCTCTCGATCGCTTCCATCACAAGATCCGCATTTTTTCCGTGATCTAAATGAAACACCACCGGACGTTTGGATTTTTTTGCCGCAATATGAACGAGGGCGGCGAGTTCTTCCATCCCCGCGTATTCAATGGCTCCTTCCGAGGTTTGTACGATCACCGGCGCTTTTTCTTTTTCCGCCGCATCCATGACGGCTTGCAGTGTCTCGAGATTGTTTACATTAAACGCCCCAACCGCATAACGATCTTTTTGCGCTTTTTGGAGGAGGGAAGAGAGGGAGATGAGCATAGATATTTATTCTTGATCGAAAATGTTTGGTTTGAGCAAACGAGCTTGTTCAACAAAGAAGGATTTGAGATCTGAAATGGTAAGTGGAATATGCATCTTCGGGAGAGCTTCAATGCGTGCGACTTTTGCGAATTCGCTTCCAATGACCATGGGAGAAATTTTGATACCGAATTTTTTTTCCAAATCCTGTCTTACCTGTTCGAGAGGTGTTCTTTGCAAGAGAAAATACAAATCCACAAAATCTTTTGGCTCAAATCGTTCAATAAGGGCAAACAGCTTATTTGTTGTGATGTCGCGCAAGCTGTCGACACGAATTCCGTTTATTTGATTTTTTTCTTCAAGTGAAGGAAACGGATATCTTGTAAACTCGAGTTTTAATTCTGTTTTGTCTGCGAGTGTTAACAGAAATAATTGACGATCATGGACACGTTCGTGTCGTACGGATGTTGCACCGAGCTCTTTAGCAGCACGCGTGATAAATGGATCGATGCGTATAAGTTTAGCTGATTGTTCACTGAAAAAATCTAAATCATCGGAATCACGATGGTGTAAGTAGTATTCCGAAAGCGCTGTTCCTCCGGTTAAATAAAAATCACTGAGCGACGGTTCACTCGCAAGTAATTTTAAAATCATTTGTTGATCTTTGGTTAAAATGGTTTGTCCCATAAAAGAAGTTCTAAGAAAGCCCGTCGATCATTCGGGATGTTTAATTGCGGTAAATACTGTCTGAGAAGTTTTGGATCAATTTTTCCGCCTTCGCCATAATTGATCTGCCGTTCCAAAAACCAAACAGGATCCGCCTTTTTTTGTTGTTCGACCGCCTCGTCGGTATAGTCCCATGCCATATGCCAGAATTATGCCATACGATTGACAAACTGGCGATTTTTTGATATAAACATTCAGCGATGACTGCCGTGTTGGTGGCCCTCTCGCGTCGGCAATGTCTGCCGAAAGGAGGCCGTGATGGCCAAGTTGACTCTCTGCGAAGTTCGTGGACTGTTGAATCAGTTGAACGATGTTCTCTCCGGTGAGGAAGGTTGGGTCTGGCTTGAAGCGTTGAAAAAGTTTCTCCGCAAGGAAAACCCTTGGCTGCTTGCAGAGCTAGCCGTTTCTGAGCCGGCCACAGTTCAACCTCCCCTCGTCCCTCCAGCCCAAAAACGCTGGCGCGACATGGGCGACCATCTCATTCTCACCGTCGTCGTCGATCGCGTATCGACTGGTCCTGTATGGATTATTCGCACAGACGAAAAAGGAAACCGCACCAACGATTATTCCAGGGGAGTTCTGCGTTCAAATAAATTCAGTACGACTCCTGTCGGAATGTATGACGTTGCGGTGCTCAAAGGCTCAAGTTTTTCGTCCGATCCTTACACGAAGGATGTTCGTAAAAAAGCCAAACAGATGAAGTGGGCGGATCCGAACTCGGACATCGCTTGTTTCATTCGAGAACAGTATTCGGATGAAGAGTTGAAAGAAATGGGTTTATGGTGGATTGCTGTCATGCATGAACCGATCGTTTCAGACGACTTCTCGAACCTCCTCACGGTGAATCGCAACGATGACGGTCGTTGGTTGAACACGTACGATGACAATTCTGACAACAGGTGGAATCGGA
>CAYHWG010000070.1:0-3312 GCA_964360375.1 uncultured Gammaproteobacteria bacterium
TCAATACCCATCTGTGTGATCCGAAAATCCATTGTGCCTGCAGGAGGAGCACACAAGAGATTGAAACCGTTAAGGAACGGTCCATGTGCATACGAGATCCACGGTGCGGCAGAGGTGATGACGATATTTCCAATTTTTCCTGTGGTGAGATGGATGAATTGCATCCATTTTTGCAGACCGTCGCGTCCACCGTCTGTAAGGACGATGTTGTCTGGCGACGAGCCCTCAAGACCACTCAGTCGATAGTAATTGTCATGAATCACTTCTCGCACACGCGGACTGCCGTTTGGTTGTCCGTACGCGGTTGTCTGTGTGTTCGGCAGGAATCGACCGAGTGCCTCGAGAATTTCTTCACGGCGGATTCCTCCGAGGCTCGCTCCTCCATCGCCCTGTGATGCGTCAAAGATTGGGGAATGTTGGTTGCTGTTTCGATAGGCATCCAATCCCAATTTGATTTTGAACATCTGAGAGACTGGAAGCGAACGCACGAGAGATGGGTGTTGTGCGATGCGCAAAGAATCTGGATCGTAAAATTGCGCGGCAGGCATCAGGGTCATCATTTACCTCAAAACAAACGAAGAGGGTGGAAAGAACATCTCAAATTGAGACCGAAGAGAGTTTAGCAAAAGAAGATGATAAGTCAAATCGGACTAAAAAACCACCAAGCATATTCTTGGTGGTTTTTACGTTAATCCCATTGTTTGATACGATCGTCTGTAAAGCGATCGTCATCGTCGATGACCTTACCCGTACGATCTATGATAACAGACCCTCGCTGTTCTCCTGAATGTTCGGCGTCTTGATCTAGTTCCGGTTTTGGTCCAGAAGGTTTTGGTTTTTCTTGTGGTGGCATTCGATCGTATGGATTCGGAGCATGAGGTTGAATGTATCCACCGTCACGTTGTGAATCTTGTTTCATATATTTCAAGTGTATCAAAGTCCTAATCATCTGTCTCATCTTCATCAACTTCTCGACTTGCTTTTCCGTCCTCATTATTTTTGATCAATTGTCCGCAGGCAGCCGCGATTTCATCACCTTTGCTGTAACGAATCGTATAGGTGACGCCGTTTTTATCAAGCACCTGTGCAAATGCTTCAATCGCTTCTTTTGAACTTGAGGTAAAATCATTTTCCGTTGAATTGTATGGGATCAAGTTGACTCGAATTTTTCCGATGCGATTTACAAATATGGCGAGTTGTTTTGCTTGGACGAGCGTGTCGTTTACGCCTTTTAACATGACGTACTCGAAAGTTAAATGATGACGACGATTCCCAAATTTTTTGAGATAGCGTCGTGCCCAATCATCGAGTTTTGGAAGAAAATCATCGTAGGAGGATTTTACGATGTTTTTTCGAACGGTAGCATCTGCGCTATGGACAGAGACGGCCATACGAACGTGAGGCCACTTTTCATCCGTCAAAATTTGTTCGAGTCGTGGTAAGACACCGACCGTTGAGACCGTAATGTGTGTCAATCCGATTTCCGTTTGTGCCAAAATTGTATTCAAGCTCTTTTTTACTTCTTCATAATTTGAAAGTGGTTCACCCATGCCCATGTAAACGATATTGCTGATCCGTAGCTCGAGTTCCTCTTTGTGATCCAAAAGAAACTGAGACCATAATCTGTATTGATCGACAATTTCATCCGCATCTAAATTTCGAGAAAGCCCCATTTTTCCGGTCGCGCAAAAAGAACACGCCATCGCACATCCGATTTGCGTTGATACACAAATGGTCCAATACCCTCGACGATTTTTCATGAGCACTGTCTCGATTTGTTTGCCACCTTCGACTTCCACCGCGGCTTTATAGGTCTCTTTTTTTGAATCGTTTTGCAGTGTCACAAGTTTGAGCGACAAAAAAGGAACTTCTTTTTCAAGTGTCTCACGCATCGAAGCAGGCAACGTTGATACATCATTCCACGATCGAACTTTTGCATCAAAAAAAGCAGTCTCGATCTGTTTTAATCGAAACGTTTGCAGGTCGGGAAAAAGTGTTTTGACACGATCGAGTCGATTAAGATAACTCATAGTACGGGAATCCTATAAGAAAAAATTCTTTTTGTCCACAGATCGTTTGTGAGGATTTTATTTTGGATGTAAAATTTTAAAAAAGCTGACGATTTATTCACGTAAAAAATTACTATGCGTGGCGGTTCACCAGAATCTCGTAAGGGTGCAGACGGAGCAGAGTTTAAGGCACCAAAAAAAGAAACAGGAAAAGATAATAAAGATCTTCTAGATGCGAAGGTATCTCAGAAACGTGATCCAGAAGCAGGAAGTAAAAAAGATGAGGAAAAAGCCAAAGTGCTTCTTGATTTGTGGATGGCAAATAATACTGAAGCGACGACTCCGGCGAGTTTAGGATCCGGAAAGGGAGTGCGTCGAGAAGGACGTCATAAGACAGATTTTGTAAAAGGTGGTGGAACGGTTGGATCAACAGAATCATTGCCTGGAATGGATGCGGGTGAGCTTGGAAGAGCTGTTGCACAAGCGGATAAAGCAAAGAAACCAACGATTCAACACGAAATGCCAAAACAAAAAGGCGTCATGGATACTGTAAAAGATTGGTTTGGATTCGGAAAAGCAGAAAAACCTCCAGCGGAGGTGATTCCGTTTCCAGAAAAAGCAGATCAAGATGAAAAGAGAAAAGCTGGTTAAGAAAAAATGCATCCCAATTTATGGGATGCATTTTTTTGTTTACGCGACGCCGTGTTTTTTTCTTTCAAACTCCTTTAAATATTTTTTACGGATGCGAATTGTTTTTGGCGTGACCTCCACGAGTTCGTCGTTATCGATGTATTCGAGCGCTTTTTCAAGAGACATATCAAGTGCTGGTGTGAGTTTCACGGCCATGTCTGCGCCTGCTGAACGCATGTTTGTAAGTTTCTTTTCGCGAATGGCGTTTACAACCATGTTTTCTTTCATGCTCATTCCAATAACCATGCCTTCATAGACCTCTGCTCCCGCTCCGACAAAGAGGATCCCTCGAGCTTCCATCCCTTCAAGCGCGTAAGGAGTTGTGATTCCATCAAATCCGTTGATGATTGAACCAGTTGATCGGCGTTCGATCTCTCCTTTATATTCGCCATAGTGGGCGAATTGGTGTGAGAGTGTTCCTTCGCCTTTGGTACTTGTCACGAATTCAGATTGATATCCAAGAAGCCCACGTGTTGGAATGTGATATTCGAGTCGGGTGTTGTTGTTTTCTGATTGCATGTTCAACATTTCCCCTTTTCGCTTTCCAAGTTGTTCGATGACGACTCCAGCGAGTTGATCTGGAACATCGACAACAACAATTTCGATCGGTTCG
>CAYHWG010000071.1:0-3293 GCA_964360375.1 uncultured Gammaproteobacteria bacterium
AATGAGAAAAATCTCCTTGGATGATAAGGTGCGCAGCGATCACAATCGCGAGTGTCACAAGAACAAGTCGCAAAATAAATCCGCTGAAGCGTGCCATATCTTCATCAAACGCACTCACACGTTTTGTTTGTACGGTTAATTTTCCGATACTCCCTACAACACTTTCACTTCCTGTTGCAACAACAATCGCTGTTGCGCTTCCGTCAATCACATGTGTCCCGGAAAATCCCATGTTCGGCGCATGAAATAAATCTGATTTATTCGTTGTCATGACTCCCCCATCTTTTTTCACCGGTTCCGATTCACCCGTTAAGGATGATTCATCAACCGTGAGCTGTGAACCGCCCAAAAATCGAACATCGGCAGGAATAATATCCCCAGGTTCAAGATGAATAATGTCCCCAGAAACGAGAACAGAACTGACACATTCGACTTCTTTTCCCTCACGAACCACACGAACTTGATGAATAAAATATTTTTTTAACATGGACAAAATTTTCTCCGATCGAAATTCTTGAAAAAATGTCAACACAACATCAATCGTGATAAACAAAAAAATAAAAATGCCTGTCATCAAATCGTCCAAAGCAATTGATAAAATCGCCGCAACGATCAACAAATAAATGTACGGAGATTTGAATTGTCGTAAAAGCAACTCAACCCATTTCGTTTCAAGCGCCACCAGTACATTTTTTCCGTTTTGTGCTAATCGATGTTCCACTTCCGTTTGTGAGAGCCCCTGTTCAACCGTCACGCGAAGTGTTTTTAACACATCTAATTCAGATTGCACCGCAAATGCTGCATACACATGCGTTGTCCTATTTTCCAAAGCATTTTTCATACAAAAGCATTGTAACAAATCAAAACGATTGACAAAAGAAAGAATTCAGACTAGTCTTTTGTGTCCGTTCGGACAAACGTCTCTCAACCAAAACCTCAACTACACACAAGGAGCTACATGCACCCTAAGCACCCTAGGCAGTTCGAAATGATTCAAAACGCAGCTCTTTCCGCTTTTCGCGATCAGATCAAGTCTGACTTTCACGTCGATTTGGTCAAACAACGCGTAAACGTAGATGTGCACATCGAATCTCATCATCTCGAAAACGGCCATAAATTCTTTTTTTCCTTGACCGGAGATTGTCAGTTTGAAGGAACGGTGACGATGTTTGATGACGGTCTCATTGATGTGCACATGCAAAAGCAACATCGTCTACCACACGTGATCCGTCACCTCGACTCTTAGCATTACACGCTACCTACGCCGCTCGCGTACGACATAGCCTGTGATGCTTTTTTTATTCCTGATACACTGGACGCATATGAAAAAATACTTTGGAAAAGCCCTTTTTGGGCTTGCAGGAATTCTTGGAATTCATGATGGATTAGATCAAGAACCCTCAAACAAACCAAAAGAGGCACAAGTCGCTAAAGAATTTCCAGAAGAACAGGAAAAGAATGAGATGAATTCAACAACAGACTCCAAACGTTTTGCCAAAGAAATTGAAACAATCACGTCAAAAAAATTACCTCCATTGCGCGGAGAAATTCATCCAGCTGTTGATCTGAAAACACCGCCAGCGTTCGAAACGCGTATAAACCCCTATCTTGGTCCAGACCATGCAAAAGCGTATCTCGTTCACATCTTTCGAGGTATCAAACAGGAGTGTGTTGATCCTTTATTGACACAGAATCCAAATCAACTTTTCGATGGACTCATCGGACTCACCGTTCAGTCAGATGGACAGGCGATTGATGTTCAAATCGATGAATTCGGTTATGAACCAACAGAAGAATCTAACATGCCTGAAGCTCTAAACTCCGATACGGATCCACAAAAAGAGGTTGAAGATATTGACGAAGGGAGTATCGAAGATGCACACGAGGAAGTTGTTGAAGATACAGAGCAAGATGAACAGACAAAAGAAGATGACATCCCAAATCAGGAAACCGAAGCAAAAAATTGGAATCATCTGTTTGAAACAAAATTTTTTCCTGAAACGGAAACAGTTGTCATCACTCCAGGACAATTTCTCTACGACCTTCTTCCCACACTTGTTCTATCCGGAACACCATCCGAGAACGAATCCCTTTTTCTCTCCTATTTTGAAGCCATACACATGGCTCGCGCCTATCTGGAGGCTGGCATGACACGCGAAGAAGTCAAAAAAATCATGGACGAAAAATTTGAAGATCAAAAGAAAAAAACTCCGTAAAAAAAATCGCGATTGTGGAGACTGTTGCAAAACTCATCTTTTTGTCATTGCGAGGAGTTCGACGACGAAGCAATCCTTGCATTTTGAACAAAAAGATTGCTTCGTCGTCGATGACTCCTCCTCGCAATGACACAATTTAGAGTTTTAGAACGGTCTCATTGTGAAACATTGACACAGTCGCGATTTTTGTTTATCCTTCCGCCATTATCAACAACGAAACTGCACCTATGGATTTTCGAAATATTGCCATTATCGCTCACGTGGACCACGGGAAAACAACTCTGGTCGATGCGATGCTCAAACAATCCGGCACATTCAATGAACGTGATGTTATTGAAGTTTGTGTCATGGATTCAAACGAACTTGAAAAAGAACGCGGTATTACCATTTACGCAAAAAATACCTCCATCTTCCTTGGCGATGTCAAAGTAAATATCGTGGACACTCCTGGACACGCGGATTTTGGTTCAGAAGTTGAACGTGTCTTACGCATGGTGGATAGTGTGCTTTTGCTTGTAGACGCCTATGAAGGTCCGATGCCGCAAACCAAATTTGTTTTGCGCAAATCACTTGCTCTTGGACTCAAACCAATTGTCGTCATCAATAAAATTGATAAACCCTCCGCGAGACCAGATGTCGTTTTGAACATGATTTTCGATCTGTTCGTTGAGCTTGGAGCAACGGATGAGCAACTGGATTTCAAACACATTTATGCGATTGCTCGAGAAGGGATTGCGAAACGCGAACTCACGGACGAATCCAAAGATTTACAACCTCTCTTTGACATGATTCTCGAAACGGTTCCGCCCGCTCCAAACAACACAACTGTTCCAATGCGCATGCAACCTGCAAACCTCGCATACGATTCTTATATCGGTCGTCTCGCGGTTGGTCGTATCTATGAAGGAACAGTTCGTGCGGGAATGACTGTCACCGTAATCACACCAGACGGTGCCCGAAAAACAAATAAAATCACAAAACTACTTACCCATCGCGGTTTAAAAAAAGTAGAAGTTGAAGAGGCACAAGCGGGAGATATTGTACAAATTGCCGGAATTCCAGATATTTATGTTGGAG
>CAYHWG010000072.1:0-3263 GCA_964360375.1 uncultured Gammaproteobacteria bacterium
ACGGTCGCGATCGACCGGCTGGCCGATCTTCCTCGTCCATTTCTGAAAAAACAGGCATACATGCAACTTGTGTATTCGCAGGCAATTTTGCACGGAGCAAATGAGCGTGATCTTGTGCGTCTGTATCAAATTGCTTACACAGAAACGCGCGAGAATCCTCGCCTCTGTGTTCCTGGCGGATGCGGTCCATTTCAACAAGAAGTTTTCAGGCTCGTTCCAAAGTCGATGCGAAAATTTGCTTTCGCTCATGCCGTGGTGAGGTTTTTTCTCACCAACAAACCCGGCTTTAGTGCGAGGATTGCGCTCGATTTGTTGCACAGGTGTGAGCGACTCTCGGGTGAACATTGGAGATGCTGCTACGGCGGAGCGTATCGTCCATTGTGTCGAATCAAGTGGGATAAAACATATCAGCTAAAAATGACGGACGCAGATACGTAATGTTCACAATACGTTCGTGTGAAACATTGCGCGCGAAATTTCTTGATCTACTCCATGAGTAGATTTTTATTTTGCGTAGCAAAATATTCCTCGAAGCTTTAGCGAAGTTGGATCCGTAATCTTCAGCGTTTCCAACAAAGAAAAAACACACCCATTTAGGATATGTTGAGTCAATTCTAGCAAACCGTGATGGTATTGCCTTGGAAGGCGAAGTTTGTCGTGATGCCCGAGCGTTCTTGCAGCTGTGCGCGGTTGAAACTTACCTCATCGAATCCGGCGTTCGGATCATGGTGTGTGAAAGAGATTTCTTTCGGACGGGCAAGACGCGCATGACGTGCTGCCGAGCCGATCGAGATGTGTCCCCATCCCACACATTTGAGGTATTTTTCATCCGTATATTGGACCTCCGTAACCGCGAGATCAGCCTCATCCCAAAGAAGAAGAATGTTTCTGTCGAGCTCTGTCGGATTTCCTTTTTCATCCATCTGTTGTTCGTGATCCAACGTGACAGCGATCACGCGACCACCGATCTCGATGCGAAAACCGTAAGCAATGTTCGGATGATACATGGGCAGAACCAGAACTTTGATATCTCCGCCAATCGCGCACGGAATCGTGAAGCGATCCCCTGGCTCAAAGACGCGGAACGTGCAGCGTGGCGCAATGACTTTCCACGGAACCGGAAAACTTGGTCCATTGAACACTTCTTCACGCAAGTTTTCTTCAACGGTCCACAGACGACCATTGTTGTCATCGTGACGACCGCCAATGAACGTGAAATTGAGATTCGGCAAGTAGAATGGTGTGAATGATGGAAGGCCATCGCGATGATCTTTGTGCATGTGTGAATGCAAGAACGTAATCTCGAAGTCCTTTTTTGCAGCAACGTATTCCTTCATGATGTAGTTGCCGGCGTCAATGAGACCAGATCCGCCATCGATGATAAGGATTTGATTGCCATATTCGATTGAGATGCATGTTGTGTGTCCGCCAATGCGGTTATCCGACGTCACGAACGATCCGCGCACACCCCAGTGCGTAACAATTGGTTCGAGACCACGAACGAGATTTACACTACCAAGCATTGTGTGCTTTGTTGCCATGGTGTTTCTCCTATATTGAATGTTGGAATGAACGGCCACAAATGAGGATTTTCCTCATTTCAGCAGGCAATAACGGTCTTTCCGAATTTCCAACTGAAGAAAGGAATGTGTGAGCTTATGCGGTCGTTGGTTTTTTGTCAAGCGTAATTACGTCTCTTTGGGCTGATCGCTTGCTTGTATAAACAGCATAAAACATTTGAGATTAATGAACATATCGCACGTCGAAGATTCAGACAACAAAAAAACCTCCAGATTCAGGAAAGTTTTTCAAAACAAAAACTCCAAATTTGGATGCATCACGAAGTGCTGGAGGCAAAAAAGAGTTGAGGCGTATTCACATACGACGAAATTCTTTTTTGCCAAAGCACAAGCGAGGCGCCAAATTTGGAGTTTTTGTGGGGCGGCTAACGGGAATTGAACCCGTACTAGAGGTACCACAAACCCCTGTGATAACCATTTCACCATAGCCGCCATTTGTAAGCGACATAAATATACCTGTTTCAAAAAAAAAGATCAAGGAATATGGAGTCCTTGACGCGAATGTTTTTCTTCGGCATACTTAGCAACGCTGTCTCAAAAAATGAGATGCACATAGACCGAAGTTCGGTTTGTGAAATGAGAAAAGATTGTCCAAGGAGTTTTCATGTCTGGTTTGCAGATTCATGGAATGAACATCAGTCCGAAAATTGACTTTGATGGCGGTCAAATTATTTCTGTGGAAGGTCCAATGCGCGCAGTGCTTATGCATGTAGAGATTCTTCGTTGGAAGCCTTCGCATATTGTGATGATCGGTCAGAATGGCGCAAAGGTTGCGAAAGACGACCCGGAATCCATTCGACTTCATTTGATTGTTGTTTGCGACCGTTTCGAGATGACGGAACAAAATCGTCCGTTCATTGATCACTCAATTTTGCTCGCGCTCACACAGGAAGGATTTGATTATGCGCATTTGATCGGTAGTCTGGATGATGGTTTGTGGTTTGCTATTTTTGGCGAAGATTTTGCCATCAATACGCATGCAAACATGATTCTCGAAATGCTGGTGAATACGTTTTTTGATGAGAAAGGAGGTTTGTGTCGATCGGACGAATCTGCTTCAAATGTTTTGCTTCTGATCGGCAAATCTGGCGATCGTATGATGGCGGGTTACATTCAAGGTCGTCAAAACAGCTTTGGGTTTTTGACGGATCCGTTTGGACCCAATGTCGCCATGCGCAACGCACTTGTTGGAACGAACGTTTTTTTGTGTGCAAAAAGCGGAGGGAAACAGCTGTGTGGGGTGACGGCAGAAGACATCGTGGATTTTTTGACGGATGAAAATCCAAATCGTGTTTTGTTGTGGTCATACGTTCAACTCGGTTGTAATATTGAAGATATTGCGATCGTTGACGGTGCTCGCGACATCATGATCCTTACGCTCATCGACGGAAAATATCGGCTGCTCCCTTCCTATGTTCGTTTCAACAACGAAGGGAAAATGCGGCTCGTGGCATGTCCGATCGATGGTGTTCGTACGGATGATCTTTCGGGAGACATTCTTTCCCCGATCGTGCGCATCACCAAAGAAGGAATGCTCATTTTTGCAGATCGTACTCAAGGCGCCTCATCTGTGCGTTTTGATCATGCGCAGTCATTCGGTTCCAAAGTGCAATCGATGATCACAAACTCTCTCAAGGGCGGTCTCACGATGAACCATCCTTCAAGCGGGGTTTGGTAATTCCA
>CAYHWG010000073.1:0-3127 GCA_964360375.1 uncultured Gammaproteobacteria bacterium
GTCATCGACGACGAAGCAATCTTTTCTCCGGAAATACAAGGATTGCTTCGTCGTCTAACTCCTCGCAATGACAAAATATAAGTTTTTCAAAGGTCTTTGTTATGAATAAACGCGGTTTTACCCTATTTGAAACGATTCTTTACATCTCGATCATCGGGATCATTCTTGCGATCATGTCGAGTTTTGTGTTGAATTTGATGAACGCGCGTATGAAAGTGCAAGCCTCTTCAGAGGTCGTACATGCCGCTCGCTTGTTTGAAGATCGTTTGTCGGATGCTGTGCGTCACGCAAAAAGTATCAATGTTAGTTCTTCTATTTTTGGAATAGATCCTGGCATCCTCTCTTTGCAAATGATTGACGTCACAAAAGATCCAACCGTGTTTCGTCTCGACGTGGACAATGGTAAAATAGAAGTGAGCGAAGGAGGAGGAAGTTTTCAGTTTTTAACGACCGCAAAGTTATCAACGAGCAATCTCGTTTTTACAAATTTAACAACGGCAAAAGACAAAGGTGTGATTCAAGTGTTGTTTACGTTTTCGACATTGAATCCTTCAAACGTTCCTTTTTATTATTTCACCAAATCGTTTCAATCTTCGTATCGCATTCCGCTTCCGTAATATGTTGCACGCGATTGCTCGCAATCAAAAAGGAGCCGCTGGGCTTATCGTCATGATGATTTTACTCGCGATCACATCGCTTATTATTGGAGGCGTCATGTTTTTTGGCGTAGATGATTTGGAAACAGGATACGCAAAATGGAGAAGTGATGAATCTATCCTTTCTGCGGAAAGTTGTGCAGAGGAGGCACTTTTGCGTGTGAAACGAAACGCAAGTTATACGGGAGGGACGCTGAATGTCGGTAATTCAACGTGCACCATCGCGATTGTTGGATCTCCTTGTGGAACATGCACAGTAAACGTTTCTTCTGTGACAGGACCTTACACACGTCGATTGCAAACAACCATGACAAAATCCGGCTCTCTCATGACGTTATCAACGTGGCAAGAAGTTGATTAATCTTTTCTATGAACCCATCGTGAGTTTCTCTTTATATTCCCTGAGCGAGAAGCCTGCCTGCCGGCAGGCAGGTCATAGACGAGTCGAAGGGTGCACTTTATAAGCCTTCGACAGGCTCAGGCAATAAGAGAACCCGAGTAAAAGTTGTTCAGCATTTAACAGACTTTTATTGCTGAAACGAGCATTGGATTTAATAAAACTGAAAATGAGTTCTATGCTTGAAAAATATTTTTCTGGAATCGGGATCGATATCTCTGAACATCATGTGCGCATCGCTCATGTTGGGTTTTTTGGCGGCATCAAATCGACAAAAGAAATTTCCATTGAAGAAGGATTGGTTTTTGATGAGAAGATTTTGAAACCAGAAGCTCTTCGTAAAGCGATCCATAAAGGTTTGGAAAGCATGGGGTTTTCATCGATGCAATTACGGGCAACGTGTTTGATTCCAGAATCGCGTATTTTTTCAACGTCGTTTTCTCTTCCCTCAGGGTATAAGCAGGAGGAAGTCATGCAAAAAGCAAAAATACGTGCGCAAAAAGATATTCCTATTTTGCTTGAAGATGCACGCGTGACGATTTCACAAGGCAAAAAAGTAAATGAAGAGATACAGACAACGCTTTATGGTGTTGAAAAACAAACGTATCAAGGATTGTTTGACTCTGTAGACAAAGATGATTTGCAAGTAGTCTCAATGGAGACAAATACATCATCCATTTTTCGATTGTTTCAGTGTTTTGGAGTTAAGGAATTGCAGCCTGTTACGGACGATCAATATATCGGCATTCTTGATATCGGACATGCTTGGGCAACGTTTGCTCTTTATACACGAGCTGGATTAACGGTTTGTTCCCGAACCGTTTCCTTTAAACGTTTTGATCAGAAAAAAAAGACAGACACGGTCCTTCCAGACGCAATTGTGGATATTTTAGTTGAGGTTGTGGAAGAGACTATGTTATACTTTGATCGCAAAGATGTTTTACCTTCACTCATCATTCTTGCGGGGGTTGAAGCGGTAAAAAGAGAACTTGTCGATGCGTTGAATAAAAAGATGAAAAAAACAGATATTCGTTTGATGGGAGATTGTGTAAAAGTCAAGAGCTATTCGGAAAAAGACATGCAAAAATTCGGCGCCGCAATTGGTGCGGCGTTACGAGCAGCACGGCCACATTCTTTTGTGTATCAACCTAATTTTATAAATACGCTGTTATGAAGAATAACCAGACCATTCGTTCGTTTAACCAAAAAGGATTTACGCTTATTGAACTTCTCGTCGTGATCGCAATCGTCGGTGTATTGGTTGGAGTGATCTTTGTTGCATTAAATCCAGCTGCACGTTTTCAACAAGCTCGTGATTCCGTACGACAAAACGCTGTTCAAGAAATTCTTTCCGCAATCAAACTTCATCAAGTGGATAATGGAGGAACCTATCTTGCTTCCATTGCAGCACTTACAGCAGGAAACACATTCATGATCACAGGCCAGGCATTGGGAGTTGGATGTAATTCAACATGTGATGCCGCTATCACTTCTGGTTCAAGTTGTGTGGATTTAGCAGGACTCGCGACTGCAGGATATTTAAAAAGTGTTCCGATCAGTCCTAAAGGAGTGACCACATGGGACATTGGGTCAAGCAAAGGAACAGGTTTTGCCTTATCGATTGATACAAACGGTCTCGCAACAGTAACAGCCTGTGAATCTGAAGCAACAGCAACACCAACGATTTCAGCTTCTCGATAAAATTAATAAAAAACAGAGCGAAAGCCCTGTTTTTTGTTTGTTTATTTACCTTGACCTAATTTTAAAAAAAACGTAAACTACCCATGCTTTTCAAGCGAAAATGGGCGTGTAGCTCAGGTGGTTAGAGCGCGACACTGATAATGTCGAGGTCGGAGGTTCGAGTCCTCCCACGCCCACCATTCGACTGTCGTCACCTTTTTATGACGACAGTCGAATGCCCTGAGCCTGTCGAAGGGCTCAAACGTCGATCGATAACAACCGCTCATGGTCTTCGACCACACATGAGTTCGTCATAAAACAAACGCCGGGGTAGCTCAGTTTTATGACGACAGTCGAATGCCCTGAGCCTGTCGAAGGGCTCAAACGTCGATCG
>CAYHWG010000074.1:0-3041 GCA_964360375.1 uncultured Gammaproteobacteria bacterium
TTTCGATCGTCGGATCACTTTCGGTTGCGGCGTCTCCTCGCAGTCAGATCTCGATCGAATCGGCTGTGGTGACGCAAACCGTGCGTCGTGCGCAAAGTAAATCGATCCATGGAACAAAAGATCATATTTGGGGGGTGAAATTTATTCCAACGAAAATGATTTTGTTTGCAGGTGCGACGTATGCAACGCGCACTCCTGCGTTTGATCAAGTACATATCTTTCCAAATGATCTTGTTGAATCCGGTATTTCTGAAATCAATTTTTCTGCGCGTACAGGAACACCGAGCGTAACCGGCAATATCATTCTTACGCAAACATCCACCGGTAAATCTATAACGTTAAACATAAATGCTGCGGGCAAGATTGAATAATCGAATAAACAAACGGGGAGAATCGATGATCGAGATTATTTTTATCACGGCACTATTTGCCGTGATAGGAACAGGTATCGTCTCGACACTTCTTTCCGGATCTCACGCCTCCAAGCAAGGTGGAGATTATGTTGTTGCAAGCGGATATATTGGTGAGGCGATAAACGCGGTGAAATCCATTCGAGATCAAGCGTGGAATACGATGATAAATGGCACGTACGGACTTTCAACCGTCGGAGCAAAATTTTCCTTCAATGGCGTTTCTGAATCCATGCCGGGAGGGTACACACGAACCGTGACCGTCTCGGATGTTTATCGAACGGGAAGTTTAACCGGGGATATTGCCCCATCAGGTGTTCTTGATACAGGCACAAAGAAAATTTCGATTAACGTGGTTTGGAATATTTTTGCCACACAAATGAAAAGTCTCACATCGATTTTTTACGTCACAAATTGGAAATCGCTTGCATGGGTTCAAACGCTCTTTGCCGAATTTGGAATCGGATCATCCAACAGTTCTACATCAACCAATAGTATTGATGGGGAAGTAACTCTTGCTTCCACAAATGCGGATTGGACAGGAATAACTCAGGAGTATTCGGTCGATCAAAACGGAACCGGAAATTTAATTGCTTCCGCCTTTGATGAATCGCACAACTGGCTTGTGACACTGCAAGCCACGACTTCCGGAAATGAACTTCAAGTTTTAGATGTGTCGAATATTTCAAACGCAACACCGACGGTTTTACGCGGGATGGAATTGACACAAGGAGCGGATTTGGTTGTTTCAGGTGATTTTGCATATGTGACAGCTTCAGACACAGGATCCTCTGGAGCAGAAATTGTGGTTGTTAATTTACTCACAATGTCGACAGTCGCAACGGTGAATCTTCCGCAAAGCGCAGCTGGGACCGCGATTGTGATGAACGGCACAACACTCGTTGTCGGTCGTGTAAACAATGCAAACACAGAAGAAGTTTTTTTCTATAATGTTTCTAATCCAGCTTCTCCAGCACTGATTGGAAGCACAGAACTTGGATTTTCTGTTACGGATCTTGCCATGAATGCACAAAATGTTTTTGTTACGTCCGCAACAAATACGGCAGAAATGACCGTGATCAATGTTTCAACACGTACAATTTCGCAAACAATCGACATGACAACAACAGCGGACGCACTTTCTGTTTTGGTAAGTGGAACAAATATCTACATTGGTCGAGCTTCTGGAACATCGGAAGAATTGGTCATGCTTGATGGATCGAATCCTCCTTTGGGATTGCCGATATTATTTTCCCTTGAAATTGGGTCGGATGTGAATGGAATTGCGATGGATCCGAAAGCAACCATGTTGACTCTTGCAACGAACGATAACTCGGGAGAGCTCGTGTTAGTAAATACGTCTGACGTATCGATAGCTCAAGTCGTTAATGTTGCTGGTTCAAATAATGCAAATACATCCGCAATTTATGGAACACATGTTTATCTCGGAAGCGATGCAGACGCAGCCGAACTTGTGGTTTATGGTGTGTTGAATACGGGTTGGAATAATCCGCAAGTTCTCGGGACAGCCAATCAAAGCAGTCCGCGTCCGGGAACAACAGTTTTTGTGAGCGGAAATTACGCGTATGTTGGAACAACAAAGGGAAGTTCTAAACCAGAATTTACGATTTATGACATCTCTCAACCGACCTTGCCTGTATATGTCGGTTCCTATATGGTCGGGGACACAGTGAATCGTATTTTGGTGAGTGGAAATTATGCGTATCTTGCTGTTGCAAATAATGCATTAGAATTTCAAATTATTGATATCACGAATAAATCCGCACCCACACTTTTATCGAGTCTGAATCTTGCGGGATCGCAATCTGGAAATGTGTTAGCTATTTCTGGAACAACTTTGTATATCGCGCGTGACAGCGGATCTAATCCAGAACTCTATTCCATCAATGTTTCGAACCCTGCAACTCCCATCATTTTGGGGAGTTTAAATTTGACAGGAACTATTTTAGATATTGGAATTTATTCGACGCGATTGTATGCGGGATCAACGGGCAACTCGAATGAATTAAACATTGTAGACATTTCAAATCCATCTTCACTTTCGCTTATTACAACCTATAACGCCGCAGGTTCACAAGATGGTTCCGCGATTTCTCTTTTTGGCACAACGCTTGTTCTTGGAAGAACAAACGGTTCGGATCCAGAAATAAATATCTTTGATGTGACAAATGCGTCTCCTGTTTTGCTTGGAACCGCTCAAACATCAGGGAGTGTTCTCAGTTTGTCGCGCCTTGATAACACAACACTTGAGGTGGGAACATCAGAATCAGGTGCTGAATATCAACGTTTCGATATTTCCGTGACATCAAGTCCTGTGATGATTTCGAGTATGGATTTGAGTGGAGACGGTGTAGGAATTGTTGAAAATACTTCGCTTGTTGTGTTGGCAACAAACAGTACAACACAAGCTCTTCAGATCATTGGTCCTCTTTCTCTTCCGGATTTTTCGCGCGAGGCGTATCCTACAATCCAGCACTTCATGGAGCACCTCAGCCGGATCCTGCGCCGGGAGGCGGAGGCCCTGGTCGAGGCGGGCATCGACATCATCCAGATCGACGATCCCGCGCTGACCTATTTTTGCGACCGGCGCTTGATGAGCTCGGCCGAGAC
>CAYHWG010000075.1:0-3022 GCA_964360375.1 uncultured Gammaproteobacteria bacterium
TGTTGCAACAGGAAGCGAAAGTGTTGTTGGTAGTATCGGGAAATTAACCGTACAAACAATACGCGTGAGTGCGTTTGATGAAGATATGGCACGCTTCAGCGGATTTATTTTGCGTCTCGTTCTTGTGACACTCGCTATTGTGATTGGTGCGCACCTTATCATTCAAGGAGATTTTTCTCATTTTATTGAACTGATGATTTTTGCGATCGCTCTTTCGGTTGCGGTTGTCCCTGAAGCACTTTCTGTTGTCATTACATTCGCGATGTCCTCAGGCGCACATCAACTCTCAAAACAGAAAGTTGTCGTCAAACGATTGTCGGCCATTGAGGATTTAGGAGGGATTAATGTGTTATGCACCGATAAAACAGGTACTATTACAGAAAATGTGATGACGGTTGCAGATGTTTTTGGTGACCGCAACCAGGTGATTGAAACAGCTTCGCAGTTATACGCATCCGTTTGTCAGAAAAATGAAGAGATCACAAATCCGTTTACGAAAGCGATTTTAGACGTTCTTTCTGAATCATCACGCCAAACACTTCAAGCTGTGAGAGACAAGGCGCGTCTTCCTTTTGACCCAATTCGTAAATTTGAAAGTGCACACATTCTTGATCAAAATGAGGAAAAACTGATCGTTGTCGGCGCGCCAGAGGCGGTGATGGAAAAATGTGTATCGATCGCCATGCATGCGGAAATTGAATTGTGGATAGAAAACGAGGGACGAAATGGACGTCGTGTTCTTGCGGTTGCGAAAAAAATAATGCGATCAGATGTGACAGATTTGCGTACCGAGGAACAATCACTCACGTTTGTCGGCATCATTTCCTTTGTAGACCCTCTAAAAGTAACAGCAAAAGATGCGGTTGCACAAGCAAAAGACTTGGGGATTCGCATGATTATTTTAACAGGGGATCGTCCAGAAGTTGCTGCATATATTGCGACAAGCGCCGGTATTCTTTCTGCGGGCGATCGCGTCATCACAGGCGCGGAGTTTGAGAAGATGGATGAGTTTGAGCAGAAAACTATTTTGCAAACGTGTCATGTGTTTGCACGTGTCACACCAGAGCAAAAATTTACCATCATTAGACTCTTGCGTGAACAAAATTATCGCGTCGGATTTTTGGGAGAGGGGATGAATGATGCTCCCGCGCTCAAGATCGCACATGTTGGACTTGTTGTGCAAAACGCGTCAGATATCGCACGTGAAACGGCGGATATCGTTTTGCTTGAACCGGATTTGCATGTGATCATCGCCGGCATCAAACGCGGCCGCATGATTTTTGCAAACACCATGAAATATATTCGCATCACTCTTGCGTCCAATTTGGGAAATTTTTATGCGCTCGCCATTTCATCGCTCTTCATAAAATATTTACCCATGCTTCCGATTCAGATTTTGCTCGTAAATTTACTTACGGATTTTCCGATGATCGCGGTTGCGTCCGATAATGTTGATGCGGTTGAACTGAAAAAACCGGTTGTCTATGATACACGCTCGGTAGCGCTCATGACGAGTTATTATGGAATCATCAGTACCGTTTTTGATCTTTTGACGTTTTGGTTGTTTCTTCCGTTTGGTCAATTTGTTTTGCAAACCGCATGGTTTATTGAATCGGTCGTGACAGAACTTGTTGCAATCATCTCTCTTCGCACGACATTACCGTTTTATCGCGCCATACGCCCGGGAAAAATATTATCTATACTTGCTGTTGTCGCGGTGATCGTTGCTTTTAGCGTTCCTTATTTTGCATTTAGTCGTCAGGCATTGCATTTTGTCGCGATCACGCCATTTCAAGTCATGATGGTTGTGATTCTCATTCTTTTTTATTTTATTTCAACCGAATACGCAAAACGAATCTATCCACTGCTTTTTTCAAAAAAATGAAAACACGCATCAAAAAACACGGTTCAGTTATTGAAACGTGTTTTTACATTTGAAACCTCTGAAAAAGTAGCAGATTTTCGTTGAACGGGCTGTTCAGCCCCACGAAACGTAAGCTTTCTACGTTGAGTGGGGTGAACGGGCGCCCGTGAAACGAAAAGATGCGCTTTTGCAGAGGTTTCATTATTCTGCTTTCATTGGACGAGCAACACTTACCGCAAGTGGGCGTCCCATGAGGTCTTTTCCATCAAGACCCTTCACGGCTGCCTCCGCTTCAGCTTCCGTAGACATTTCGACAAAGCCGAATCCACGACTTTTACCGGAGAATTTATCTGTAATGATGCGCGCAGAGACAACCGTTCCAAAGTCTGAGAAGACTGCTGTGAGATCTGCTTCCGTAGACTTCCAAGGAATACTGCCGACGAATAACTTGTTCTGCATAAAAAAAGAAACGAAGAAAGAATTAACAGGTGTAGAATGACACGTTTTTTTTGGGTTGTCAAAAGATATTTTTTTATCCACAAGCGCCTCAATACGATGCGCTATAATATGCACGGATGTTTTCATGGAGGGAGTAATGCAACAGAATCTGTACGCGCCGCAGCTGATCGTCTACACAGGGCCTATGTGGTCTGGGAAATCTCGAATGATGAACGGACAGCTTGAGATTGGGCTCATTGCACACGTGCGTGTTTTACTGGTACGCCCAAAAAAAGACACGCGAGTCATCCGTTCTGGGAGTGCGTTTTCCGGGGATACAATCATTGTTTGGAAAGCACAAGAGATTTTTGATCATCCGATCGATGAGTATGAGTGGATCGGGTTTGATGAATTGCAGCAGTTTGATGACGATGTCATTGACGTCTTCAAGCGCCTTCTTCGCATGGGGAAGCGTGTCTTGTGTGCGGGATTGGATCAAGATTTCAAAGAAGATCCGTTTCTCTTGGTTGCTCGAGCAATGGCGCTTGCGGATCACGTCTTCAAACTGAAGTCTGTGTGTGCGAAATGCCGCAGTTTGGACGGAACTCGTTCACAGCGTCTGTCCGATAATCAAGAGGTCGAAGATATCGGCGGTGAAGATAAATACGAACCTCGTTGTTTTCTCTGCTACGTCCCTCCAAATGGTGTTGTGCATGCACA
>CAYHWG010000076.1:0-2580 GCA_964360375.1 uncultured Gammaproteobacteria bacterium
CGTGATCATGACATTGAAGGGTCTGTTGATTTTATGGAAGAGATTGCACGTGTGTATGGGTATGAAAAATTTCCATCGCATCTGCCGAGTGGAGAGCCACCGCTTCGTGAAGCAGATCCGGCATTGTTGTGGCAATCACGTGTGAAAAATATTCTGAAAGGTGCAGGACTTACAGAAACGTATTCGTACAGTTTTGCCTCGGAAAAACAACTCGAGCAATACGGATTCACATCGAACGATGCGATTCGTTTGAAAAATCCGTTAAGTATAGATCAGGCATACATGCGCCCATCTCTTGTTCCGACCCTGTTGACGTCGATTACGGAAAATCAAGCACGTTTCCAAGAAGCGGATTTATTTGAAGTCGCTCCGGTGTATTTGCCAAATGCGAGCGAACTGCCGGAACAACCGCTTCGACTCGTCGTTGCGACTTACGGCAAAGATGCAGAAAATTTATTCCTCCGCGCAAAAGGAATTCTTGAACGATTGTTTGCGGAAACAGGAATCAAAACATGGAGTCTTAATCGCTCAAATGTTGATACATCACGATGGCATGCTGGTCGCTCAGCTCGCGTTCTTGTCGAGAATAAGCCCATCGGAATGATCGGACAAGTGAGTCGATCCGTTGAATTCTCGTTTGGTCTTGATGTCACAGCTGTAATCTTTGAACTTGATTTTGAAGCACTCCTCGAACATTTTTCTTCATCAAAAAAATTTGCTTCACTTCCGCAGTATCCTTCCGTCAAACGCGATCTTGCGTTTGTTCTTGCGGATCGCACCGAGTACGAGTCAATCGAGCACAAGATCAAAAAAATGAATCCATCGATCATTTCGGTTGAGCATTTCGACACCTATCGCGGAAAAGGAATTGATCCGGGAAAGAAATCGCTTGGAGTTCGCATAGAATTTCGCGCAGCTGACAGAACACTTGAATCAAAAGACGTGGATGTGTGGATGGATGATATTCGAAAGATGCTTGAAAAAGAATTTGGTGCTACAATGAGAGTATAAGAAAAAAATATGTCCTTTACGCCTCTCGACATTCTTTACATCGTTCTCGCGTTTTGTGTGCTGTGGTTTACTGCTGCAATCTTTTGGTTTTTATATCAGCTCGCGCAGATTTTGAAAAATGTGAACGATACAATTTCAGATGCGCGCGACAAAATGAATCGTATCGAGGAAGCATTGGTCGGGATTAAAGAAAAATTCGATCGCGCATCCAGTCTCGTTGGACTTGGAGCAAACACCGCCGCAAGAGCGGTTGAATACGTCATGGAGAAAAAACAGCAATACGATGAAAAAAAAGCAAAGCGTCCTTCTTCTGAACCCGTCGTGATTCGTAGACCCGGAGCAAAAAAGTCAGCCTTTTCAAGAAAGCACTAACAAAAAATCCACCCTTTGGCTTATTTACGGGCAGGTAGTCAAATTCAGGGTGGTTTTATGTTTGACTTTTTCGAGGAAAAGAGTATCTTATCCTGTTCGTTCTTTTCAACGACAGGAGGGATACATGCAAACAGTCGTGATCGCGATTGGGCAGATGTTTCTTTTGGTGGGTCTTGGATTTGTACTCTCACGTTTCACGATCCCACTCATTGGCTCATTCGAATCGAATTTTTGGAAAGGACTTTCCACGTTCATTTATCGCGTGGCTCTGCCACCACTCATTTTCTTTTTTATTTCCGGGATTGTCTGGAATCAAGAAATGATTGGGTTTGCTCTGACTACGGTTATGGCGATAGGAGCGGTGATTCTCGCATTGGTGATTTGCACATTTGTGTTGCCGCTTGATACATCAGCTCGTCGACTTGTTGCGGGAATCAGCCATCAAGCAAACAGTGTTTACATCGGTTTTCCGATTCTGCTTGCTATGATGGGCCCGAGTGTGATTGGAAAAGCCGCATTTGCTGCCGTGATAAGCGCGATGATTTCAACGGTTGTTGCCGTTGCTATTTTGGGACATGGATCTGAAGCGGTTCATCCGATCGCGCGCGTATTTCACAAATGGCGTCGTGATCCATTCATCCTTTCATGTGTTTTTGGAATCATCTGGTCCGTGTTTTCATTGCCGCGTCCAGACGCAATCATGAAACCACTCAAAATGATAGGAGATCTTGCACCAACCCTTTCTATGATTGTAGTTGGAGCAAATTTGAGATTCGTCCCCGGTCATATTCCAGTTGTGGGAGTGCTCACTGGATTTCGACTTGTCTTGGCACCTCTTATCTTGATCGGCATCCTGTTTCTCGTTGACGCGAGTGGGCAAGATCGTCAGATGTTGATCCTTCAATTCAGTACTCCGTTTGCGACAAGTGTGGTTCCGCTCGTAGTTGAAAATACGAAGGATGACCAATCGACTGAGATCACCGCAAGTGCAATCGCGGTTTCAACCCTTCTTTCATTTTTGACCCTACCGATTTTGGCTCTGCTGTTTTCCCCCAGCTAACCAACGTCGGTTTTTTGTTGCAAAAAAACACAAGGAAGTTAAACACAAATCAAGTTTAGGTAACTTTGTCAACTAATCCCGCCCATGGTAATCTTCAGCCGAAGAGATCCTTCGGTCGTCGATGACTCCTCCTTCAG
>CAYHWG010000077.1:0-2460 GCA_964360375.1 uncultured Gammaproteobacteria bacterium
AAAAAATTAAATGAGACCTCTGAAAAAGTAGCAGATTTTCGTTGAACGGGCTGTCGACCATACGAAGCGTAGTCATCTACGTTGAGTGCGGTCGACGGGCGCCCGTGAAACGAAAAGATGCGCTTTTAAAGAGGTCTCTTGTTGTTTTTTATTGACACAAATCATCTGTTCAGGCATACTTTTGCTGCGGGGTAGAGCAGCCTGGCAGCTCGTCGGGCTCAATTGAAAGAGAATGAAATGATCGTGTTCTGATCATTTCGAAACAATCTCTCTTTTGCATGGGCTACACGGAAAGTAATTTCTTTGTGAATTCTGTCAAATTCGGGGAAGCCTTTTGAACAATGGTAATCCCGAGCCAATCCTTCACTAAAGCTTCGGATTGCAAGCAAGCTGATTTCTCAAACAGTGAGAAGGCCTGCCTGTCGTAGCCTTAAGCGTAGGCAGGTGTAGAGACTTAATGGCAGACACCCGAATCCCGCCGATGGCGGGAAGGGTGAAGAGAAAGTCCAGACTCCAAACTCGGAACATCCGAGGCAGTGAAAACTGTAGAAGTATGCATAACCCGAAGGTCATTGGTTCAAATCCAATCCCCGCAACCAAAAAAATCCATCACTTGAATGTGGTGGTTTTTTGTTGCGGGGACATTGACAAACAAAGGGATTTCGACTACTCTTTTCAAGCTACAACGTTTGTAGAGGAGGCATCGTGATTACGAAACATGTTTACGAAATTCGACTTGATCGAGCAAAACGAGATTTGCGAGAACGATTCGGTATGTCGCAAAAAGATACGATTGAAACAGCTATTGTCCTTGACACAGTCTGGGGCAATGCACTGGATACAATTCCAAAAGCATTCATGAACCTTTCGGAATTTCCGAAAGGAAAAGACCTCGAAGAAATTGCAGGACGGAAACGTCGGATTGAACTTAGCACCATCGGTGAAAAAAAAATCCTCGTCTTGCGTGGAAGCGTATGCATGAATGAATGCACGTTCAATCCATACGCAGTCGTCTTTGTCCGCATGCAGATTGAACTCTTGCTTCGTCTCGGTGTGAAAAATCTCATTCTCACTTCAGACACAAATGGAACCGACGTTCATTGTGGATATATCGTCTTCATTGACTCATTTGTTTCAGACTTCAATGAAACCATGCCCTTATTTCCTGGTGAATACTCTGACCCAGAAAAAGTTTTAGACAGTGCTTGGATCGACAAAATCGATGAATCTTCTTATCGACCAACAGATTGCTTACTTGGAGCCTACGCGTTCTGGCGCGGACCACACCGAGAAGGAGCCACTCACGATCACAAAAACATGTTTGATCGTAACATTCTTACCGTCGGTATGAACATCAAACCTGAATGTAGCATTGCATCGCGCTATCCAGATGTCCGCGTTCTTGCTCTTGCTTATGTCGAAAGCAGTATGATCGACACACCCGAGCAAACCGATAATAATGAACGCAACAAAAAAGATACGATTCGACTTCGTCAATTTCTCACGGACGTTATCGCAAACATCTAACTTCACGAGGGTTCACTCCTCGTTTTTTTTATGAAGACTTCTGTCGCCTCTTTCACCTTTGTTGCCTTCTCAACACCCTGAATTCATGCTATCATTGAGTCATTATGACGCTTACTACACATGCGACTCTTGGAGCTGTTCTTGCAAATACCGCGGGAAATCCACTTCTTGCTTTTGTTCTCGGGTTTATTTCTCACTTTGTCGTTGACATGATTCCGCACGGAGATTCCGGCATGGCGGATAATTTCCGTGTTCATAAAAAAAAGCAAAAACGTGCGGTTGCGTATGTCGCGGTCGATGCGATCATTGCTATCTTTTTTGTTCTCATGCTTGTCAATACGCGTGATATTATTTCCGTCCGTAATTTTACCTGGGGTATTGTCGGAGGTGTTTTACCAGATCTTCTCGTTGGACTTTACGATCTCACAAAATCTCCTCTGCTTAAATGGTTTTTCAAAATGCATTTCTTTTTTCATGATTTTTTTATCAAACGAAGAGGCGAAGTCCCGCTCTATTACGCGCTCATGGCTCAGGTTGTGTTGATCGCGTATTTACAAACGAAATTATAAAACAGTGACAATCTCGTCACTGTTTTTTATATCGTTTCAATCTCGCGCAATGTCTCCTCTGCTGCTCGTTCCCAAGAAAATAATTTTGCGCGCGCGATTGCATCCTCACGTAAAAGCGAGACGGCGTCTGGTAATAATACGCATTGAGAGATTGCAAGCGACATTCCTTCTACATCCTCAAATGCAATGGGAATCGCTGCATCTCCCGTGACTTCAAGAAGAGCAGATTCTCGAGAGATAATCACAGGAGTTCCAACAGACATCGCTTCAAGTACGGGCAACCCAAATCCTTCATAAAACGATGGGTATACAAAAGCGGCGGCACGATGGAGAAGTGTCCATTTTTCTTCTTCTGTCACAACAC
>CAYHWG010000078.1:0-2328 GCA_964360375.1 uncultured Gammaproteobacteria bacterium
AGCCTCACATTAACTACTTTCTTTATGCTGTACCGCCGCACGCCTATTAAAAACAGAGAGCGTAAGACATTTACGGATGTCGTTGACGCCATGGAACTTCCGGACTTGATCGAAGTCCAGCGTCGATCGTACCAATGGTTTTTTGATGAAGGCATCAACGAGCTATTTTCCGAGGTTGCGCCAATCAAAGATTTTATTGGTCGTGATTTGGAATTGTATTTCGACGGATATTATCTTGATGAGCCGAAATTTGATGAAAAAGTTTCTCGCCTCAAAAACGTTACGTATGAAGCTCCGTTGCGTGTGAAAACTCGTCTCGTGAATTTGCGTTCAAAAACGGTTAAAGAACAAGAAATTTATCTTGGAGATTTACCGATCATGACTCCGCGCGGAACATTCGTCATTAACGGTGTTGAACGTGTTGTTGTCTCCCAGTTGGTTCGTTCTGCCGGGGCATTTTTTACAGGGGATGTTTATCGTGGTCGTCGTTATTACGGTGCAAAAATTATTCCAAACCGTGGTGCGTGGCTTGAGTTTGAAACAGATCCAAAAAATGTGATTTGGGTGAAGATCGACCGAAAACGTAAAGTGGCGGTTACATCGCTTTTGCGCGCATTTGGTGTTGCGACTGATGAAGAAATCATGTCTTATTTTAAAGACATCGATACGCATCCAACCAATCACTACATTGAATCGACGTTAAATAAAGATGTTTCCACTTCTGTTGAGGAAGGCTTGATTGAAGTGTATAAACGTATTCGTCCGGGAGATCGTGCAACAGCCGATAACGCAAAGAGTTTGATTCATGCGATGTTTTTTAATTTCGATCGTTACGATTTGGGAAAAGTTGGTCGTTATAAATTTAATTTGCGCTTCGGAGACGATATTTCACCAGAAGCCGTGAACCCTGAGGAGAATCGCATTATCAGTATTCCGGATTTGGTAAAAATCATTCGTGAGATTATTCGTCTTAACATCAATCAAGAAGATCCTGACGATGTCGATCACCTTGGAAATCGTCGCGTGCGCGCGGTCGGTGAATTGATTCAAGGTCGTTTTCGCGTTGGACTTGCTCGTATGGAGCGCATCATCAAAGATCGCATGAGCACACAGGATATTGACGCGCTCACTCCAGGAAAACTGATCAACGCAAGACCTGTGATCGGAGCGATTCGAGAATTTTTCATGTCGTCTCAATTGTCACAGTTCATGGATCAAACCAATCCTCTTTCGGAATTGGAACACAAACGCCGATTGTCCGCGATGGGACCTGGTGGACTTTCACGTGAACGTGCCGGATTTGAAGTTCGCGACGTTCATCCTACACACTACGGCCGAATTTGTCCGATCGGAACTCCAGAAGGTCCAAACATCGGACTCATCGGACAGCTTTCAAGTTATGCCATAATCAATGATTACGGATTTATCGAAACGCCTTATCGCAAAGTGGTAAAAGAAACAAAAAACGGAAAAATACGTACGCGCGTTACCGATGAAGTGGAATACATTAACGCATTCCGCGAAGAGCGTTCTGTCACGATTCCTGCAACCGCAAAACTCGATAAGGACGGGTATTTCGTTGACGAATTTCTCGGCGCGCGTAAATTTGGTGAACCGAAAGTTGTGAACCAATCTGAAATTGATTACATGGACGTTTCAAGTCGTCAGATTGTTTCGATTGGTACCGCACTGATTCCATTTTTGGAACATGATGACGCTACACGCGCACTCATGGGAACAAACATGCAACGTCAGGCAGTACCAACCATTAAGCCGGATGCTCCAATTATTGGTACAGGAATTGAAAAGCGTGCCGCAAAAGATTCTGGTCACGTGATTATTGCAGAACAAACAGGTGTGATCAGTGCTGTTGACGGTCGTCGAATAGAAATTACAGACAAAGATAAAAACGTGTTCAACTATGAATTGAAAAAATTCATGCGTTCGAACAACTCCACTTCCATTAACCAACGTCCGGTTGTCATGCCAAATCAGGCTGTGAAAAAAGGAGATGTGATTGCAGATTCTTCAAGTGTAGATCACGGAGAACTTGCTCTCGGACAAAATGCTCTTGTCGCGTTTATGTCTTGGGATGGATATAATTTTGAAGACGCGGTTATTTTTTCAGAGCGTTTGGTGCACGATGATCGTTTTACGTCAGTTCACATTGAGCACTATACGATCGATGTACGTGACACAAAACTTGGCCCAGAAATCGTCACAGGCGATATTCCAAACGTTTCTGAGGAAAAATTGAAAAATTTGGATTCAGAGGGTGTGATTCGCGTGGGTGCGGAAGTAAAGTCCGGAGATATTTTGGTTGGAAAG
>CAYHWG010000079.1:0-1937 GCA_964360375.1 uncultured Gammaproteobacteria bacterium
AATGGATGCACTTGATCAAACGCCGGAGTGCGCGTTGCATACGTCGCCCCTGCAAACAAAATCATTTGCGTTGGTATAAATTTCACCCCCCAAATTTTATCTTTTGTTCCATGGATCGATTTACTTTGCGCACGACGCACGGTTTGTATCACCACAGCCGATTCAATCGAGAGCTGACTGCGTGGAAACGCCGCAACGGAAAGCGACCCAACGATCGAAAACAAAATTCCCGAAATAGCGAGAACAACGAGAAGTTCAATCAGTGTGAATCCTTGTTTGTTCATAGGAAAGCGTGAGCATTACGCAAAGAATATCTATGAAGACCGTTACAATACTCATCTTTTTGTCATTGCGAGCGGAGCGAAGCAATCTTTTCTCCGGAAATACAAGGATTGCTTCGTCGTCGATGACTCCTCCTCGCAATGACAAAGATCAGTTTTTCAACGATCTCATCTATGCCGTTAAACCGTTTGTAATCGAGTAGATCGGTGTAAAAATCGCAAGGGCGATAAAGCCAACGCCGAGTCCGACAAGTAAAAGAAGGAGTGGCTCAACGATACTTGAAATATTTTTGGATTGAATCTCTACTTTTTGTTCGTAAAATCTCGCGAGATACAAAAGGGCGTTGCTCAAATTTCCGGATTTTTCTCCGACCGATAGGATGCGTTCGATCATGACGGGATACAACACAGGAAAACGCTCGATGATGTTTGAAAAACTCTCTCCAGAATCAATGAGCTGAAACATCATACGCGCGGAATTTCGGTACACCAAATTCGGCAATGCTTCACTTTGAATTTTAAGCGCCTCTTGAATCGGGACGCCGCTTTGGAGCATCGTGCCGAGCATGCGACAAAAACGAGCTCTATTCACATCATGGACAAATCCATTCAAAACGGGGATTTGTAAAACAATACGATTCGTAAACGGTTGCATGAATTTTTGCCGAAGCAACACAATGAATCCGACAATCGCAAGTAAAATAGCCGGTGACAAAAATACACCATACGTCCGAAATGCGTTTGCAAGCCAAATTACGACACGTGTGGTAAATGGAAGTTTGACATCGAGGGAAGAAAAAATCCCCGCCATCTGAGGAAGAACAAACGTCGCAAGCGCAAGAGAAAGAATCGTGGTTGCCCCAAGGACAATCGATGGATACAACATAGCTCCTTGCACCGCACGACGAACCGAAAGATCTTTTTCCATCTGATCTGCGACAAATTTTAAATTCCCCGCGAGCGTTCCTGACTGTTCCCCTATTTTCACCGAACTAATGACAACCGGACCGAATACGTTTCGTGCACCCTCAAGGGCATCCCCCAATGTTTCTCCTGCTTGAATCTGTTTTTGAATTTTTAAAAAAATCTTTTTCAATTTTCCTTTAGATTGATCTGTGATGACATCAACCGCTTCTGTCACGGTGAGACCAGATTCAAGCATCATGGAAAAATTTTGGATAACCGTAACCACATCCACCGTACTAATCGGAAGAAAGGAAAATTCTTTTTTATACCAAGGGACGTATTTTTCCTCCATAAAAATTTATTCGCGTGTGACACGAAATACTTCTTCCATCGTTGTTTGACCGTTTACCACTTTACGTAATCCGTCATACAACATCGTGGTCATGCCTTCTTTCATGGCAATCGATCGAATGACGTCTGAGTTTTTGTGGCTCACGATCGCTTCACGAAGCGCGTCAGAAATTAGCAACACTTCAAAAATACCGATACGCCCCTTGTAACCGCTTCCATGGCATACATGACATCCTTTTCCATTGAATACACGTAAACTTTTTAGATCTTTTTTATTCACAAGTGTTTTTAAATCCGATTCCAATTGCGGACTCTCAGAAAGCAAATGTCGACTCACGGTATCCAAAGACACGCTTTGGATACAATTCACGCAAATTTTACGAACCAGTCTCTGAGCAA